>JAZRCP010000001.1:0-13221 GCA_045659825.1 Dysosmobacter sp.
CGATCATGGTCTCCAGTTCTTCACCGTCTTTGACCATGCGAAGATCCCACAGCAGCTGCGCGGCAGGAACCAGTTCACAGGACAGCGCCTTGCGGTAGCGCTCATATTCCCACACGGTCATATAGGCCTCTTCAAATCCCATGCGGCTGATTTTCTCCGCCGCAATCACCTCTTTAATCAGAGCGGAATATCCCCGTCCGCCGCCTACAGTGCCAAGAATTGCATCCGTCAGATGCCGCTCCGCGGCCTCGGTATAACGGGAATCGGTAAAGAACCACGCCTTGTTCCGCGTCACCAGTGCCACAGCATCGGTGCCGGGCGTATAGAAGCCGGACGCATAAAAGCGGTTGGCCGCGCCGGTCAACAGCATGGCATCCAGTCCCTGCATCTCCAGCCGTTCTGCGATCTTTCGAAAATGATTCATACAGAAGCCTCCTCGTTTGGATATGGACAGTGTAGCAGACTGCGGAAGTTTCGTCAAAAGCCTTTTTTCTTCCGAACCGTATCTGCCGCATGCGGGTCTTTTGAAATTATCGTTGACCTACCACTTCCAACCCGATATAGTAAAAACGTAGATCTCGATCGGCTGCCGCTTAGGTCACGATGCTTTCACACGCAGGGCAGCCGCCTTATTTTAACTCAAAGGAGACTTCCTATGAAACTGGTAACCTATCTGGAACACGGCACGGAAAAGGTCGGCGCACTGACCGCAGACGAAACCGCCGTTTTGTCTCTGCCCTACGCCGATATGAACACCCTCATCGGAACGCCCGTGCAACAGCTGGCGGAAGAAGCTGCCAAAGCCCACGCTGTGCCGCTGTCTGCCGTGCAGCTGTGCGCACCCATCCCCCGCCCCCGTCAGGATGTGATCTGCCTTGGCATCAACTACAAGGCTCACGCCGAGGAGGCCGAACGCTACAATGCCGACGCCTTCACCAAGGAACGCCCCATCCCCATCTACTTCTCCAAGCGGGTGACGGAAGCTGTCGGCCCCGGCGGCTTCATCGAAAGCCATCCCGGCTTGGTCCAGCGGTTGGACTACGAGGCAGAACTGGCCGTAATCATCGGCAAGACCGTCCGCAATGTAGCTCCCGAAGATGCAGGCGACTGTATTTTCGGCTATACCGTGCTCAACGATGTATCTGCCCGCATGCTGCAAACCACCCACAAGCAGTGGTATTTCGGCAAAAGTCTGGACGGCTTCACCCCCATCGGTCCCTGCATCACCACCGCCGATGAGATCGCTTTCCCGCCAAAGCTGACTATTTCCGCCAGCGTCAACGGCGAACTGCGGCAAAGCAGCACCACCGACCTGCTGATTACCGGCATCTCCGACATCATTGCGGAGTTGTCCTCCGGCATGACACTGCTCCCCGGCACCATCATTGCCACCGGCACCCCCGCCGGTGTGGGCATGGGCTTTGATCCCCCCAAGTTCCTCCACTCCGGTGACATTGTGGAGTGCACCATCGAAAAAATCGGAACACTTCGCAACACCGTTCGATAAATGAAACAGCGCCTGACGGGAATTCCGTCAGGCGCTGTTATGATTTATCAATATCCAATGATCAGGCCCTTTTCCATGGCATAAAAGCTGGTCAGGCCACGGCAGGAGAAAATCTCCACGCTCTTGACCGGCAAGTCTGCCAGAATCTGATCCCGCAGCTTCATGGCGCCGATCACGTTCTCGCAATGGGAAATGACTACCTCTGCACCGGTACAGTCCTTGCTTTCGCGCATCAGGTCCACCAGTCCCTTGTAGGTCTTTGTCTCGCCCCGTGCCTTGCCGGCCACACTGATGGTGCCCTGCGGTGTGGCAACCGCCAGCACATGGATGCCAAGAGAATGCAGCAGCGTTCCCACCAGCGGACGCATCCGTCCGTTTTTAATAAGATTGTCAAAATTTTCCAACGTAAAGGTGGTACGCAGCGCCGCCTGATAAATACGCAGGATGTTGCACAGCTCCTCAAAGTCCACATCGGGATTTGCCTCGATGAGTTCCTTTGCCTTGCGGATCAGCAGCACCATCGCGCCTGCCGTAGCCTTGGAGTCAATGATGCACACCCGCTTTTCCGGATGCTCCTCCAGCAGCAGTTCTCTGCCCATCACCGCAGCGTTATAGGTGCCGGAAAGATTGGCGGAAATGGTAAAACAGAGAGTCTTTTCTCCTTTTTCAAAAGCGCGGGCAAAGGCCGCCGGAGAGGGGCAGGCAGTGGATGAGGCCTCCTCGGTCGCCGCCATGGCCGTCAGCATTTCAGGCACAATCAGCTCGTCATTATCTATAAACTCCTGCTCACCCACCTGGATGCGCAGAGGAACCAGCTGGAAACCGATCACATCGCTTGTAAAGTCACTTGTCTTCAGGTCACAGCTGCTATCGCTGACAATATTCCAAATCATTTCATCCACCTCATAATATAGTTTTCAAAACCATTTTTATGATAGCGCTGCGTGGAATTCTTGTCAATATCAAATCACGCTTTTCCTTGACATTTCCCCCAAAAGAGGCTATCCTGCTATATAGTTTGTTTTTGAACTGTTTTAACCGGAACAAGTGGAGGCATCTATGGAAATCAGTACCACCCGCATGCTACAGTTTTCGCAGCAATTAAAAAAATTCTATATCCGACAGTTTACCCCGTTGGTTCGGAAAAGCGGGCTTTCTATGCGGGAACTGGATGTTTTGTTGTTTCTTGCCAACAATCCCGATTATGATACCGCACGGGATATTACCGAATTTCGTGCATTAGCCAAGTCGCAGGTTTCGCAGGCGGTGGAATTGCTGGCTGCGGAGGGTCTTTTGCAGCGCACGCCAGACGTGAATGACCGCCGCGTCATCCATCTCTCCATTACGCCGGAGGGCGCTCCTGTCGCCAAAGAGGCGCAGGAAATTCAGACCCGTTGTGGTCGGCAGCTGTTTGCCGGATTGACTCCCGAACAGCTGTTGCAGCTGCGTACCATTCTGGAAGTAGTCCTGCATAATGGCGAGCATTTAGAGGAGGCATCCTTATGAATCAGCACAAAGGTGTCGATCTGGGCAGCGGAAACGTACGAAAACTGCTGTTTTCTCTGGCGGTTCCCACCATTACTTCCCAGATCGTCAATATGCTTTACAACATGGTGGACCGCATTTTCATCGGGCACATGCAGCCGACGGAAACCGTGGGCAAGCTGGCTTTGACCGGTGTGGGCGTTTGCTTCCCCATCATTATCATCATGTCCGCCTTTTCCGCCCTGATGGCCATGGGCGGCGCTCCCAAGGCCTCCATCGAGGAGGGCCGGGACAATCCGGAGCAGTCGGAACGCATCATGGGCAACAGCTTTACCCTGCTTGTACTGTCCGCACTAATTTTGACACTAGTTGTCCAACTGTTTGCCGAGCCGCTGCTGCTGACTTTCGGTGCCAGCGAAAATACCATCCCCTATGCGCTGGACTACATGCGCATCTACTCCATCGGAACCCTGTTTGTACAGCTTACGCTGGGCATGAACGCCTATATCACGGCGCAGGGTTTTACCACAATCAGCACGAAAACCGTGATGATCGGTGCTGGACTGAATATCGTATTGGACCCCATTTTCATTTTCCTGTTGGACATGGGTGTGCAGGGTGCAGCGCTGGCCACCATTCTCTCCCAGGCCGTTTCCGCGCTCTGGGTCTTCCGGTTTCTCACGGGCGTCAAGACCCGCTGGCGTTTGCGCAGAAAGAACCTCCGCCCCGTTCCTACGGTATTTCTCCCCTGTCTGGCGCTGGGACTTTCCCCCTTCATCATGCAGTCCACGGAAAGTCTGATCGCAGTATGCTTCAATTTGTCCCTGCTGAAATACGGCGGTGATACGGCCGTGGGAGCCATGACGGTGCTGACCGGCATCATGCAGTTTGCCCTGATGCCGCTGTCCGGTCTGAGTCAGGGGGCGCAGCCCATCATCAGCTATAACTTCGGTGCCCGCAATGCCGACCGTGTCCGCACCGCATTTCGCTGTCTGCTGAAAGCCTGTCTGATTTACTCCATGACGCTGTGGGCACTGGTACAGTTGTTTCCGCAGGTATTTGTTCTGCTGTTCAACAACGACGGAGCCTTTGTGGACTACGCCGCCTGGGCACTGCGGATCTACATGGGAGCCACCGGCATTTTCGGCATCCAGATCGCCTGCCAGCAGACATTCGTTGCGCTGGGCAATGCGAAAACCTCCCTGTTTCTGGCCGTGCTGCGCAAGATCATTCTGCTGATTCCGCTGATCTATATCCTCCCTCCGTTTTTTGCAGACAAGGCCTTTGCCGTCTTTCTGGCAGAGCCGGTGGCAGACGCGCTGGCTGTCGCCACTACCGCCACGCTGTTTGCGCGGCAATTTAAGTCCTGCATGACGCTGCTAAAAGCTCCCAATTCATAAAAACAAGCCCCTGTGCAAGGCCCAGGGGCTTGTTTCCTATTTCATAGTCCTGCCCGAACCGTGTTGATGGCGCGAATCGCCGCATTGGAATCGGTTTTCGGGAATAGTTCAAAGGCTACCATACCCTCATAGCCAAGACGGGAAAGTTCCTCCAGCACGGCGCGGTAGTTGATGCAGCCGGTGCCCGGCTCACCACGTCCGGGAGCGTCGGCGATGTGGATGCAGCCGATCAGGTCCTGATATTTCCGAATGGTCTCAATGATCTTCCCCTCGTTGAGGTACATGTGGTATGCGTCATACAGGATCTTCACGTTGGGTGAGTTCACCGCATGAATGATTTCCGCGGCATCCTTCGTATATTTCAGGAAGTTGCCGATGTGCTCCACTTCCACATTCAGCGCCTCCAAGCACAGTGTCACCCCAGCGTCTTCTGCCTCCGGTGCGATGGCTTTCAGCGTCCGGCACATGGCAGCCATCTTTTCTTCGTCGCTGTACTGCAAAAACAGGTCGGCCGCGTAAGGGTGCGGCTCCGGCATCAGCTCGTTGGAGTGAACGGCCAGCAGCTTGCATCCAAGCTTTTGGGCCATAGCCAGAGAACGGCGCAAATAGGCCAGATATGCCTCGCCGTTTGCGGGATCACAAAGGGAGATGGGGCCGTCGCCACCCATGCAGGAGATCTCCACGCCGTGTTCGCGGCATAGTGATACCAGTTCTTCCGCGTCTTTACTTTCCCAGTCCCAGATCTCCACAAAATCGAAGCCATCCCGCTTCGCTGCGGCAAACCGCTCTGCAAAGGGCAGCTCCTGGTAGACGGTTTCAATGTTGACCGAATATTTCATATCCTACCTCCAACTGAAATCATCACAGCCATACGGCCATTTTTGCCAAAAACAGGGCACACACTGTTTGTGCGTGCCCTGTTTGATTGTTGATTAAAGCACCTTGCTGAGGAAGTCCTGCAGTCTGTGATGCTGCGGATTGTGGAACATCTCCTCCGGAGAGCCCTCCTCCAGCAGTTTGCCGTCCGCCATGAACAGCACGCGGTCGCCCACCTCGCGGGCAAAGCCCATCTCGTGGGTAACGACCACCATGGTCATGCCTTCGTCAGCCAGCTGCTTCATAACCTCCAGCACTTCGCCTACCATCTCGGGGTCCAGTGCGGAAGTGGGTTCATCAAACAGCATGACTTCCGGCTCCATCGCCAGTGCGCGGACGATGGCCACGCGCTGCTTCTGGCCGCCGGAGAGCTGGCTGGGATAGGCGTTTGCGCGGTCAGCAAGACCCACGCGCTCCAGCAGGGCCAGCGCCTTGCTTTCAGCCTCCTCACGGGACTTTTTCAGCAGCTGGATAGGTGCCAGAGTCAGATTCTGCAGAATGGTCATGTGGGGGAACAGATTGAAATGCTGGAATACCATGCCCATCTTCTGGCGGTGCAGGTTGATATCCACCTTGCGGTCGGTGATGTCCACACCGTTGAAGAAAATCTGTCCACCGGTGGGGACCTCCAGCAGGTTGAGGCAGCGCAGGAAGGTGGATTTACCGGAACCGGAGGGCCCGATGATGACAACCACTTCGCCCTTTTTAATGTCGGCGGAGACGCCGTCCAGGGCCTTGATCTGCCCGCCCTTGAAATACTTCTTTACGCCTGTGGCGCGGATGATGATGTTATCGCTCACTGGATCTCAGCCTCCTCTCCAGCTTACCCATCAGCCAAGTGAAAAACAGCACCAGAATTAAGTAGATGGCCGCAACGCCCAGCAGAGGCAAGAAGTCTACGTAGGCCACGCCGCGGACGATGTTGGCCGCGCGGGTCAGATCGGTCAAGCCCACATAGCCTGCGATGGAAGTCTCTTTCAGTAAAACGATGAACTCGTTCACCAGAGACGGCAGCACATTTTTAAATGCCTGAGGCAGAATGATGTAACGCATGGTGGGCACATAGCCAAAGCCCATGCTGCGGCCGGCCTCCATCTGACCGCGGTCGATGGACATGATGCCGCCGCGGATGATCTCGGCCACATACGCGCCGGAGTTGATGCCGAATGCAACCACGCCCGCCAGAATCTTGTTGTTGGAGGAGGCCATGATCACAAAGAAGATGATCATGATCTGCACCACAACAGGCGTTCCGCGGATCACGGTCAGATAGACCTTGCAGATGGCGTTGCCCAGTCCCAGAAAGAACTTACCGATACCGGGCTGAAGCTCCGTATGGGTGTTATCCCAGCTGACACGAATCAGCGAAACGATGACGCCGAGAATCAGACCCAGCACCAGTGCAAGCGCCGTCAGCAGCAGCGTATTGCCAAGGCCCTCGGCATACTGTCTCCACCGGTCATCATAAATAAAAGACTTGAAAAAGTCATAGCCGAAATTTTCGATCCATTTCGGACCGTTCAGGATCCACTGCGGCGCGCTGTCCAGCCACGCCTGCATGGTCTCAGAAACCTTCATGGCCGTTTACCCTCCTTTTTGAAAATAAGGGGGCGGAGAGTCCGCCCCCTTTGGTATCCTTATCAGCCGATGTACTTGTCCAGAATCTTCTGCACGGTACCGTCAGCAATCAGTTCCTTCAGAGCGCCGTCCACAGCTTCCAGCAGCTCCTCATTATCCTTGTTGATGGCAGCGGCGTAATCCTCGATTGCATACTCGGTGTCCAAAATCTTCAGGCCATCGTTCTCAGCAACAAATGCCTTAGCGGGCTCGTTGTCGATGATGACGCAGTCCACCTTGCCGCTCTTCAGAGCCATGACAGCGTCAGCGCCCTTGTTGTAGCGGTCCACGGTACCCAAGCCTTCGTCCTCGATATCCCAAGTGGAATACAGGTCACCGGTGGTAGCCAGCTGCACGCCGATGGTGTGGTTGGCGCCGTCTGCAAACAGGTCGTCCACGGTGGTGATAGCAGAATCCTCAGTCACGATAACCACCTGCACGCCGGTGGCGTAAGTGGTGGTGAAGCTGACCTCTTCCAGACGCTCGGGAGTGACAGTCATGCCGGCCAGACCCACGTCAGCCTTGCCTTCCTTCACAGAGGAGATGATGGAGTCAAACTCCATGTTCTCGATGCGCAGTTCCAGACCCAGCTTTTCAGCGATGGCAGCAGCAATCTCAGCGTCGATACCGACAACCTCGTTGCCTTCCATGTACTCATAGGGAGGGAACTCGGCGTTGGTAGCCATGATCAGCACGCCTTCCTCAGCAGTCATCTTCTTGCCGCCGCCACAGGCTGCCAGAGAGAGAACCATGGCCAGCGTCAGCAGCAGTACAAACATCTTTTTCATAGTAAAATCTTCCTTTTCCGATTTTAAGATCTCGCCCGAAATGCGGGGAGTCGTTTCCTGATGCCGCAAAAGGAAACGTTTTCCTTTTGTCAGCATATTTTACCATATCACGGACAACTCTTCCTGTCAATACTTTTTCATCTTTTATGCATAAATATTTGACAAAATATATGCTTAACCCAAAAAATGTTTTGTTTTTCAAAACTTTTCACAGGAGACTCGGGCGGGCACTGTTCAAATATTCACTTCTAAGTGAATATTCATCATTCCACTGCATGTATACAAACTCCGCCTGCAAAGTTTGCAGGCGGAGTTTGTTGTTATCCGAGAATCAGACAGTTTCCTGTCACAGCAGGATCGTATGCCGTGAGGATCGGCACGATCTCCACTTCCATTTCTGCTGCCGCAGCACAATCTGCCGCAATTTCCGGTGTCACAGCCGCGTAAATACGGTCCGCGAACTCAGCAACGCCAATGAGAGTCAGGCCGGACACATCGTCCCGTCCTTCCGTCAAAACAGAAGCAGGAACCTCCACCGACAGTGCTGCGCCATGCGGTTCCAACACCGCGCGCATTTCCCGGAGGAAGTCCTCCATGTTGTCCGTTTTGGCATTCGTACCGTAATCCACCTTGTCCAGCTTGCCCTCTGTGGGATAGCTGACATCGGTGAGCATAATCTCATCGAAGCCCAACAGCGCAGCCTCTTCCGCCAGATCACACAGATACCGGCGGGCGGCAGGCTTGGCAGGGTCCAGCCACTGGCTGTTGTTGCCGTCATAGAAGATGTAGCCGCCGGTGTTTTTCAGACCCATGCCCTCCACATCCGCATTGGCAATCCGCGGGTCGTGGAAGCATGCAATGCGGGCAATAGCATCCTGCGGCAGAGCCGTGACCTCTGCCAGCACCGCTGCCGTATCCGCCTCCGTTTTCACCGCTCTGGTCAGTGCAACGCCGGAATCAAAATACACATCTCCCGCATGGTCCTTGAGCGCAACCACCATGGCGTTATAAGCGGGGTCTTCCGCTGCAAGCACCGCCTGAAGTTCCTCCCACGTTGTGCTATCCAGCACACCGGTCGGTGCGCAATACCCTCGCCGTACCGGCACCTCCTCTTCCGGCTGCTGTTCCAGAGTAAGGTCCAGCTTGCCCATGTCCGGCGGTTCTTCTTCCTTTGCCTCCTCTTTCTGCCATGGAATCTCCAGATGAGGCATCCCTATCTCATCATAGACGATATGGCGCTGTAAAAGCATGACGACAACAGCGATCAGGATCACCAAGATCAACAGCACCGCCGCAGCAGTCTTTGCCTTGGACTTCCGCCCCCGATAATGAGAGTAGCCCCGATATCCCGCCATTGTCGTCACCCCTTTTCGTCAGGTTGTTACAGTGATCAGCCTTCCAGTGCCATCATCTTGTCCACGCGGCGCTGATGGCGGCCGCCCTCAAACTCGGTGGTGAGGAACACTTCCACCATACGCTCAGCCATGTTCTTGCCGGTAAAACCTGCACCGATAGCCATCACGTTGGCATCGTTGTGGCGACGGGTCATCTCAGCCTGCAGGCAGTCGGCGCAGTGTGCGCAGCGGATGCCCTTGACCTTGTTGGCGGTAATGGAAATGCCGATACCGGAGGTGCAGACCACGATACCCTTCTCGCACTTGCCCTCAGCAACAGCCTTGGCGGCAGCAGCGCCGAAGTCGGGATAATCGCAGCTCTCCAGACCGTAGCAGCCGAAATCCTCATACTCATGGCCCATCTTTTCGATGACGGTCTTGATGTATTCCTTCAGCTCATAGCCGCCGTGGTCACAGCCCAATGCAATCTTCATGGTAAAATCCCCCTGTTTTTTAAATTTGCAGCTTTTATTTTACACTGTATCTTCTAAAAAAGCAATCACAGTTCATGCCAGACGGGATGCATCCGTTCAAAGGTGCAAAACCGTCTGAAACCGCAGGCGCGCAGCAGTTCCTGCCCTTCCCTGATGCCATAGCCCACATAGGCAGGCGTGTGACCATCGCTGCCCAGCGTGATGATCTCACCACCCAGCGCGCGGTACATGCGCAGCCACTTCCCATCCGGCAGGGGCGTACCGCCCCGGTTAGTGTTTAGTTCGATGCCGCAGCCGTTTTGAATGAGCAGGCGGAAGATCTCCTCCATTTCACTCTCATGTCCGTCGTAGGACATATGCAAGCCGTTATTTTCATTCATATACCGCAGCGGCAGCGTCATGTGCCCCATGACGGAAAACCTGCCCCATGCCGCCAGCAAGCGCAGCTGCTCCAGATAGTCCTGAATCTGGGTCTCTGCCGTCTGTTCATCATGGGCCGAGGCAAAATATAGGTCTTTGCAGCCAAAGGCCTCTGAAAGCTGATGTTGGGAGCCGATGATGAAATCCAGCGGCGGCATCTGCGCCAGCAATTTCTCCGCATAGGCGAAATCCCGGGGTGCCTCTCCCAGTTCCACGCCCAGCCGGATCAGGATCCGACTGCCTGCCGCGCGCTGCGCTTCCGCGTATTCCGCCTCCAGCGCAGCCCAGTCAAAGTGATTCCGTTCCCATACGCCGGAATCCATGACCTCCACATGGTCGGTAAAGCAGATCTCATCCAGTCCCTGTGCTGCGGCGGCAAGTGCCATCTCCGCCATGGGGATTCTGGCGTCTACCGACCAGCGGGAATGGGCGTGATAGTCCGCAAGGTACATAGTTACCTCATTTCTTGAACTTCTTGAAAAAACGCTTCCGGTCCTCGTAGTTGTTCTCACCCAGCGTTTCGGCAAACTTCTTCAGCGCCTCTTTCTGCTCGCGGTTCAAATCGCGGGGTGTTTCAATGTAAACGGTCACATACTGGTCACCGCGGCCCCGGCCGTTGATGGAGGGAATGCCCTTGCCTTTCAGCCTGAACGTAGTGCCGCTCTGGGTGCCCTCCGGCAGGTCATACTTCACCTTGCCGTCGATGGTGGGGATCTCCAGTTCCGCACCCAGCACCGCCTGCGCAAAGGTGATGGGAGCCTCACAGAGAACGGAGGTGCCCTCCCGGCGGAACAGTTCGTGGGGACGGACGGTGATGGTGATCAACAGATCGCCTGCGGGACCACCGTTTTTACCGGCGTGACCCTGTCCGCGAACGGAAATGGCCTGGCCGTTGTCGATACCGGCGGGAATGCTGGCCTTGATGGTTTTGCGCTTGCGCACGCTGCCGCTGCCGTGACAATCGCCGCAGGGCTGCTGAATAATTCTGCCCTTGCCGCCGCACTTGGGACAGGTGGTCGTGGTGGCAAACATGCCCATGGGCGTCTGACGGCGCACCTGCACCTGACCGCTGCCGCGGCAGTCGGGGCACACTTCCGGAGAAGTTCCGGCCGCGCAGCCGTTGCCGTGGCAGGTATCGCAGGCCTCCATCCGCTCCACCGTCACTTCCTTCTCACAGCCAAATGCCGCTTCCTCGAAGCTGATGGTCACGGACATCCGGATGCTCTCACCCCGCTGGGGGGCATTGGGGTTGGTACGGCGTCCGCCGCCGAATCCACCGCCGAAAAAGCTGCCGAAAATATCACCCAGATCGCCGAAATCGAAGCCACCGTCAAATCCGCCGCCGAAACCGCCGGCACCGAAGTTGGGATCCACGCCGGCGTGGCCGAACTGGTCGTACCGTGCTTTTTTGTCTGCATCGGAGAGGATCTCATAGGCCTCGTTGACCTCCTTGAATTTCTCCTCCGCCTCTTTATTGTCGGGGTTCAGGTCGGGATGATACTTGCGGGCCATTTTTTTATAGGCCTTTTTGATCTCATCCTCCGAGGCGCCCTTGGAAAGGCCCAGAACCTCGTAAAAATCTCTTTTCTGCTCAGATGCCATATTGCTACTCCTCAACGAAAACGCCACATAAGGGACAGGCTGATTCCCTGTCCCTTATGGCTCTCAATCAAAACTGCTTACTTGTTCTCGTCCTCGTCGACCACCTTGTAGTCGGCGTCATAGTACTGGCCGCCTGCGGCGCCTGCGTCAGGGCCGGGCTGTGCGCCGGCATCCTGAGGATTGGCCTGCTGATACAGCTTCTCGCTGACAGCGTAGAAAGCCTGAGTCAGTTCCTCGGTGGCTGCCTTGATGGCATCGGTATCCTGACCCTTCAGGGTCTCCTTCAGCTTGTCGATGCCAGCCTGCACCTTGGCCTTGTCGTCAGCGGGGATCTTATCGCCCATCTCGGCCAGCGTCTTTTCGCTCTGATAGACCATCTGGTCGGCCTGATTGCGGGTCTCGACTTCTTCCTTCAGCTTCTTATCCTGTGCAGCAAACTGCTCAGCTTCCTTAACAGCCTTCTCGATGTCTTCCTTGCTCATGTTGGAGGAGGAAGTGATGGTGATGTGCTGCTCCTTGCCGGTACCCAGATCCTTTGCGGAAACGTCCACGATGCCGTTGGCGTCGATGTCGAAGGTAACCTCGATCTGAGGCACACCGCGGCGTGCGGGAGCGATGCCGTCCAGATGGAAACGGCCCAGGCTCTTGTTGGCAGCCGCCATCTCACGCTCGCCCTGCAGCACGTTGACCTCAACGGAGGTCTGGTTGTCAGCGGCTGTGGAGAAGATCTGGCTCTTCTTAACAGGGATGGTGGTGTTGCGCTCGATCAGACGGGTGCAGACGCCGCCCATGGTCTCGATGCCCAGAGACAGGGGGGTGACGTCCAGCAGCAGCAGCCCCTTCACGTCGCCGGTCAAAACGCCTGCCTGCAGGGCAGCGCCCATAGCCACGCACTCGTCGGGGTTGGTGCCCTTGAAGGGCTCGTTGCCGGTGTAGTTCTTGACTGCTTCCTGAACAGCGGGGATACGGCTGGAGCCGCCCACCAGCAGGACCTTGCTCAGATCGGAGGGCTTCAGGCCGGCGTCAGACATGGACTGACGGACGGGGCCCATGGTGGCATCCACCAGATGTGCGGTCAGCTCGTTGAACTTGGCACGGGACAGGGTGATGTCCATGTGCTTGGGACCGGTGGCATCAGCGGTGATATAGGGCAGGTTGATGTTGGAGGACATGACGCCGGACAGCTCGATCTTGGCCTTCTCAGCGGCTTCCTTCAGGCGCTGCATGGCAACCTTGTCGTTGGAGAGGTCCACGCCCTCGGCCTTCTTAAACTCGGCAACCAGCCACTTCATGACGCACTCGTCGAAGTCGTCGCCGCCCAGACGGTTGTTGCCGGCGGTAGCCAGAACCTCGATGACGCCGTCATCGATCTCCAGAATGGAAACGTCGAAGGTGCCGCCGCCCAGGTCATACACCATGATCTTCTGGGCCTGCTCCTTATCCACACCGTAGGCCAGAGCGGCTGCGGTGGGCTCGTTGATAATACGCTTCACATCCAGGCCTGCGATCTTGCCGGCATCCTTGGTGGCCTGACGCTGAGAGTCGGTGAAGTAAGCGGGAACGGTGATGACGGCCTCGGTGACGGTGGTGCCCAGGTAAGCCTCGGCGTCAGCCTTCATCTTCTGAAGGATCATAGCCGAAATCTCCTGGGGCGTGTAGTTCTTGTCGTCAATGGTGGTCTTGAAGTTGGTGCCCATG
>JAZRCP010000002.1:0-7486 GCA_045659825.1 Dysosmobacter sp.
GGGGATGAACACGTGGTCCAGAACGACCAGAGCTTCCTGGCCGCCGAACTTGGCGTTACCAACGTCAATGGAGGCGCCCTCTTCCATCTTGCGGGTGTCGCAGGACTGACGGCCGTAGATCATGTACATACCCTCGGCGTCTGTGGGGCAAGCGAAGGAAACAGCCCAATCCTTGTCGGCCTCGCCCATGGCGATGGTGGGCATGAAGATGTGCCAGTGAGAGTTGATGGAACCGGTCTGGTGGCACTTTGCACCGCAGACCACGATACCGTCCTCGCGGCGCTCCACAACATGGACGTACATGTCGGGATCAGCCTGCTGGCTGGGAGACTTGGAACGGTCGCCCTTGGGGTCGGTCATGGCGCCGTCAACGGTCAGGTCGTTGTCCTGCACGAAGGTCAGGAACTTCTTGAAGTTGTCATGATAGTGAGTGCCGTACTTCTCATCGATCTCATAGGTGGAAGAGAAGACAGCGTTGAAAGCGTCCATACCGACGCAGCGCTGGAAGCAGGAAGCGGTCTTCTGGCCCAGCATACGCTGCATTCTGACCTTATTCATCAGGTCCTCGGTGGACTGGTGCAGGTGGGTGAAGCGGTTGATCTTGTGGCCAGTCAGGCTGGACTCCACCACCATCAGATCCTGATACTGGGGATCCTGAGCGGCAGCGTAGGTCATGGCCACGCAGTTGATGGAGGGACGGATCATGGGGTGATCCACCCAATTCTCGATCTTCTCGCCGAACATGTACACGCGGGTGTTCAGCTTGCGCAGGCTGTCAATATACTCCTGGGGGGTCATCAGTGCCATTTTTTATTTCCTCCTCAATTTGTTGGGGTTTTACGACTCAGTCATTTGCCAGACCCATCGGCTCGTCACGGAAGATACGCTCGTCCATGAGCTTCAGGTCGTCGGCGATCTTGGGCATAAACTCCATCTGGTCCAGAATCTGGGTCTGGAGATCGATGCCGGGGGCGATCTCGATCAGAGTGACGCCCTCTTCGCGCAGTTCGAACACGGCGCGCTCGGTGATGTACAGAACGGGTTGCTTCACCTTGTTGGCGTAAGTACCGGAGAAGGTGATGTGCTCGACTTCCTTGACGAACTTCTTCTTCTCGCCTTCCTGCAGGATCTTGATCTTGCCGTCAGCAACCTCGACCTTCAGGCCCTTGGCGGTGAAGGTACCGCAGTAGCAGACCTTCTTGGCGTTCTGGGTGATATCCACGAAGCCGCCGGAACCGGCCAGACGGGTGCCGAACTTGGAGACGTTCAGGTCACCGTTGGGAGCAGTCTCAGCCAGACCCAGGAATGCGATATCCAAACCGCCGCCCTGATAGAAGTCGAACTGGACGTTGTGCTCCAGAATGGCCTCTGCGTTGGCGCAGGCGCCGAACTGGGGACCAGCCAGAGGAATACCACCGATGGGGCCTGCCTCGACGGTCAGGGTCATCTTATCATTGATACCTTCCTCAGCGGCGACGTTGGCAATCTGCTCGGGCATACCGGTACCCAGATTGACGATGGCGTCATTGGGCAGCTCCATGGCAGCACGGCGGGCAACGACCTTGCGCTGGTTCAGGGGGATGGTGGGGATGGCGTCCAGAGGAACGGTGAACTCACCGGCAGCAGCACCGTCATAAGGCATGGAGATGCACTGCATGTTGTCTTCCTCGGTACCGATGACCACGGCGTCAACATAGATGCCGGGGATCTTGACCAGCTTGGGATCCAGAGAACCGACTGCCACGATCTTCTCGACCTGGACGATAACCTTACCGCCGGAATTCTTACAGGCCTGAGCCATAGCGGTAACGTCCAGAGGACCAACCTCACGATGGACGGTGCAGTTGCCGCGCTCGTCACAGTAGGAAGCGCGCAGGAACACCACGTCGATGGGGAAGGTCTTGTACAGCAGACGCTCCTGGCCCTCGATCTCGATGATCTTGACCAGATCTTCCTTGGTCACGTCGTTCAGCTTGCCGCCGCCGTTGCGGGGGTCGGCGAAGGTGTACAGACCAACATGGGTGATGGTGCCCAGATTGTGGGCAGCGATATCACGATACATGTGGGTGATAACGCCCTGAGGCAGGTTGTAAGCCTCGATCTTGTTTTCCAGAGCCAGCTTGCCCAGGCCGGGAGCACGATCCCAGTGGCCGCCGACCACGCGCTTGACCAGACCCTCGTGGGCGAAGTGGTCACCGCCGGAGCCGGGCATCAGGCGATAGCCCTGACCTGCTGCGTAGAACAGGGTCAGATCCTTGGGGGCGCCGGTCTCCAGATAACGCTTCTCCAGAGCCTTGGACAGGGTCTCGGGGCAGGCGCAGCTCACGAAACCGCCGGTAGCGATGGTGTCGCCGTCCTTGACCAGCATGACTGCTTCTTCAGCACTCAGAATACGAACTTTTCTCATGTCTCTTTTTCCTCACTTCGTAATAATAATAGATAATTACTTGTTCTGGAAGTTCTTTTCCTTACGCTTTTCCAGGAATGCGCTCATGCCTTCCTTCTGGTCAGCGGTAGCGAAGCACATGGCGAACAGCTCGTTCTCCAGAGCGATGCCATTGTCAATATCCATATCCATACCGCGGTCGATGCAGGCCTTGGAATACTTCACAGCGATGGGAGCATTGGCGGTGAAGGACTTGGCCATGGCGATGGCGCCGTCGATCAGCTCCTCGGGAGCGTACACAGCGTTGACCAGACCGATTTCCTTAGCCTCGGCAGCGCCGATGACCTTGCCGGAGAAGATCAGTTCCTTGGCCTTTGCGATGCCCACGCGGCGGGGCAGACGCTGGGTGCCGGAGAAGCCGGGAGTGATGCCCAGGCCCACTTCGGGCTGACCGAACTTGGCGCCGCCCTTGCCCTCAGCGTTGGGGCCGGCAGCCAGAATGATATCGCAGGACATAGCCAGTTCGCAGCCGCCGCCCAGAGCGAAGCCGTTAACTGCGGCGATGGTGGGGATTTCCAGCTTTTCGATACGGCGCATCAGAGCGGCACCGCGCTGGCCCCACTTGCGGCCACCGGCCACATCCAGGGGATACTGCTCGCCGATATCGGCACCGGCGACAAAGGAACGGCCCTCACCGGTCAGGATCATGGCGCCCAGTTCGGCGTCCTTCTCGACCTCGGCGATCACCTGCTCCAGGTCAGTGATGACGGTGGAGTTCAGAGCGTTCAGGGCTTCGGGACGATTGACGGTGATGATAGCGATGTTGCCGTTCTTCTCGTAACGAATGGTCTGATACATAATAATTCCTCCTCAAAATTTTAAGGGGCAGGCCGCGGCAAGCGCGGGATGTCCGATTTTTGCCGTATAAATATAATAGCAAAATACATGCCAACTTTTCAAGTGGTATTTTCCGCATTTCCCGCGTTTTTCTTGTGCAGGACGCCGATTTCCCTCACAGCATTTTGTTATTTTCGCGCATTGTTTTACGGGGCTTTGTGGCGCAAAAAACGTCCTATTCAAAAATGAATACCTTGGGTGCCACCTAACTTTCATAAAATGCAATCGTTTTCTTGTGCGGACAGGATAGTTTTTGCTCCGCATTTCTGTGAAAAGCGCCCGATATTTTTTGTCGTTTTCTCTTTCTATTCATTTTTGAATGTGGTATACTCAAAAATGAATAGAAATCACAGCGTCTTTTTCATAGAAAGCAGGTGCAAACTTTGTCGCAATCCACAAATTTTTATGACTTTTTTGACAATGACATTAACCTGAAAGGTTTGTTTGATATCATCAACCCGGAAAACAACCTGGTTCTGGCTGATGACATGATGCTCTCCGACGCAGAGGGCATTATTCTGCGGGTCAGTGAGACCTACGAGAAGAACTTCGGCTTTCAGCACGATTCCATTGTAGGCAAATCTGCCTTTGATCTGGAGGCAGACGGCACCTTCTCCCCCTGCGTCACAGCCGAAGTGATACGCCAGCGCAAAAAGGTCACCGCCACCCAGACCATCAACCAAAAGCATAAAAACGTGATGACCGTGGGTATTCCCCTGTTCGACAACAACGGGGAATTAAAATACGCCGTCTGCTTCAACACGGTGTCCATGGAGCAGATCAACGCCATCCAGCAGAACTACCGTCACCTGCAGGATTCTCTGCAGCAGTACTCTCAGGAGATCGCGGAACTGCGTACCCGCGCCACCTCCACCTCTCTGGTGTTCAAGAGCGCCTCCATGCAGCGCCTCCACACACTGATCCAGAACACAGCCAACACCAAGGCCAACATCCTCATCACCGGTGAGACCGGCGTAGGCAAAAGTGCCGTAGCTAAGGCCATTCACGCCATGAGCAACCGCGCAAACGGCCCCTTCATTGAGGTCAACTGCGCCGTGCTGCACGAAAATCTAATCGAATCCGAATTGTTCGGCTACGAAAAGGGTGCGTTTACCGGCGCAGCTGCCACCGGTAAGATCGGTAAAATTGAACTGGCTAATCACGGCACCCTCTTTTTAGACGAGATCGGCGAGCTACCACCCCACATTCAGTCCAAGCTGCTGCAGCTGATTCAGGAAAAAACCATCGAACGCCTGTCCGGCACCAAAAAAATTGAACTGGACTTCCGTTTACTGGTGGCCACTAACCGCAATCTGGAAGAGGAAGTCCAGCGCGGCCTGTTTCGCAGCGACCTGTTCTACCGTCTAAACGTCATCCGCATTCATATTCCTCCACTGCGGCAGCGCAGAGAGGACATCTTTCCTCTGGCTCACCAGTTCCTCGCCCGTTTCTGCGACGAATACAACAAAGCCCATACCTTCAGTCCCCGGTTCCTGACATTTTTGGAGCAGTACAGTTGGCCCGGCAACGTCCGCCAACTGGAAAACCTGATTGAGCGGATGGTCATCACCGCGCAGGACCCCATTATCGATGTGACTGCCCTGCCGGTAGAATACTCCGGTGAAGCAGTACCACCTGCCGCGCTGCTGGCGCAGGCTGGAACGCTGTCCGAGCGGCTGGATGCCTATGAAGCCCAGATCATCCGAGACAGCTACCGCCGCTGCGGCACCACGGTGGCTGTGGCAAAAGAACTGGGCATTTCTCAGGCTACCGCCGCCCGCAAGATCACGAAATATGTAAGCAAGTAAAGGAGTTTCGATGAGCCTCATTTCCCTGAAAACTGAATTAAGACAGGAACTGAAGCTGACACCGCAGCTGCTGCAGTCCATGGAAATGCTGCAAATGACCTCCCAGGAGCTGTTAGAGTACATAGGGCGTGCCGTGGAGGAAAATCCCATACTGGAACAGGAAGATCTCTCTGTCTCCAACCACGCCTACGACGAACTGCGGCAGAAAGCCAGCTGGATCGATGCCGGCGGGTATGCAGCCTCCTTCATCCATGCAGAGAGCAATCTGTCTGAACAGGGCACAGTGGACCGGGATTTGGAAAGTCTCTCCGCCTTTCTCTGCGATCAGCTGGACCGCAAAAAGCTGCCCGCCCCCCTGCTGGCGCTGTCCAAGTACATCGCCGAGCTGGTAGATGAGGATGGTTATCTGACCGACGAAGATCTGGACGGGCTGACAGAACTGCACATCCCCCAGCCACTCATTGACGAGGCGTTGGAAACTGTACAGCAACTGGAACCGGCCGGCGTGGGCGCCCGCAGTCTCTCAGAATGTCTGCTGCTGCAGCTGGAGCGGCAAAAGGCTTCTTCTCCTGCCGTTCTGGACATTGTGGCACGCTTTCTGCCGGAATTGGGGCGGCGGCATTACGGCGTCATTTGCCGGGAGCTGGAACTTTCCATGGAGGATGTCCAGAACGCCGAGAAAATTATCTCCACGCTGGAGCCATACCCCGGTCGCAGCTTCCAACCGGAAGTTCCCACCGTTTACGTCCGTCCGGATGTTTTCATTGTGGAAACGGACGGTGCGCTGGAAGTCGTTCTGAATGAATACTACCTGCCCCGCATCTCCATCAGCAGCTACTATACCCGTCTGCTGAAGGAATCCGATGAAAAGGATACCCGGGATTACCTGCGCCAAAAAATGCAGCAGGCCAAGTGGCTGCTGGACAGTCTGGATCGCCGCGGAGACACCCTGCGCCGCTGTGCGGAGGCAATCCTCGCAGCACAATATCCGTTTTTCAGCGGTGAAAGCGACTCACTCTCTCCCATGAATCTATCCTCACTGGCAGAGGCGCTGCGCCTCCACCCCTCCACCATCTCCCGCACGGTACATGGCAAGTATCTTCAGTGCAGGCAGGGCACCTATCCTCTGCGCTATTTCTTCAGCCGTGCCATCGGGTCACAGGGTGCTTCCCGCCAGTCCGTGAAATTAAAGCTGCTGGCACTGGTAAAAGAGGAAAACCCAAAGCATCCCCTCAGCGACCAAAAGCTCAGCGAACTTTTGAGTTCCGGCGGCACTGTGGTTGCCCGCCGGACAGTGGCCAAGTACCGTATGGAGTTGGGAATCGGTTCCTCGACTATGCGAAAACGTTAAAAAGAACGCTGCCGTTGGCCAATGTCATTAAGCTAAGGTTTTGACCGTATGTGAAAAAGTACCCACCCTATTTTGAAAAGGGTGGGTACTTTTTTAAGCGAATTGCTTGTGCGCTTTTCAGCACATTTGCATTCTATGCCGATCACATACAGAATGTCAAATTATGCTTGATGGTTTGCGCTACAGCCAAATTTGCGTTGATAATCAGAATGGCCTTATTCACATATTCATTCCCCCAATCTTTTGTTATTTATGCGGGTGTGCGTTTATCTTCCGCTGATCTGACGGCGACAATAGATACGGTTTCCGAGGAATGCCAGCAGCGCTGCGGCGACAATGTAGAGCAAGGGAACGATTTGATACGAGGTGAACTGCGTTCCAAACAGAGAAATCAGCCGACGGTCAAAGGTGTTCCACATGGATAGAAAACAGGTAGGAAGATAATCCCATAACTGTCCCAATATGCGATACTCTGTTGGTATTTGAATCAGCATTCCAGCAAGGATCATGCCAGTGGTAATGGACATTGCGGCAATACTGCTGTGAAACAGTTCGGACAGAAACATGACAAATATGCTAATCAAAAACGCAGTCACCAGCAGACAGCCGTATGCAATTAGACAGGCTTGTCCTATAGTGATATTGCCTGCGTAGTTTGTGTAAAAAATCTGTATCGCGGCACCAAAGCCCTCTGAACCATATACGCACAGACACAGTACCCAAGTCAGCGCCGTCATGAGCAATGCGCCAACACATCCCACGGTGATTCCGGAGAAGAGCTTGACCCAATAGAGCCGTCTTTTTCCGTTTGTAGTACACAGCACAAGCTGATCTGTTCGGTGAGTGTGTTCGTCGGGAAAGCTACTCGAAAGAGCGATGGCGGCATAGAGCAGCATCATGAAGCCTATGGTGAGAAATGTTTCTAAGATGCATCGGTATCCTTCATGAAACTGATATACAATAGGGGTTGCAAGGGTATCGGCCTGTCTCTGCCAATATACAATCTCAGCTTCGGTCAGATGGTTGTTAATAGCTGATTCTTGA
>JAZRCP010000003.1:0-2924 GCA_045659825.1 Dysosmobacter sp.
TAGCGCAGCAGCAGATCGGAGATCAGGGGGGCGATGCCGGTGGAGAACATCATGGCGTTCACCAGGCCGCCCAGCTTTTCCCGCTTCACCAGGGCGTACAGGCACACGCCCAGCATGGTGGGAATGCTATTGAGGGGGTTGATGCCCCAGGAGCCAAAGCCCACAGTGAGGATAAAGGCCAGGGTGGTGACATTGTTGGCGGTGGTCTTAAAGACACACAGCAACGTCAGGCACATCAGGCCCACCATTGCCATATTGAAGAAGGTAGCCGCATAGCCGCCCAGCCAGAAATAGTTGGTGGTGACCTTACAAGGCGACAGCAGGATCTTCACCCAGCCGGACAGCAGGTTGGCCCGGTCGGGCATACAGAACGCCGCCACCAGGAAACACAGGGTAAAAAATCCGAAAAACAGCTTTAAAAAGTTGGATTCAGAGAGATTTTTGATCTTTTTCATTGGGAGTCTCCTTAACAAAATCTGGGCAATCCGAGCCCATACAGATCGAATTGCCCAGACGGTCGGCTGACTTTACTCCTGCACTCCCCCGCAGTTATTCTGCGAATTTCCGTCAGTTATGCAGGATGATGATTTAATTTAGATCTTCTCAGCAGCTTCCACCACATGCTTCATCAGCACGGAGGTGGTGACAGCGCCCACGCCGCCGGGAACGGGAGTGATGGCGCCAACGATGGGCTCCACTTCCTCGAAGATAGCGTCGCCGGACATGCCGCCCTTGCCCTTGGAGGTGATCTTCTCGGGGTTCCAGTTCATGGAAACGTCGATGACGATCTGGCCCTCACGGACAAAGTCCTTGGTCAGGGAGTTCAGAACGCCGGCAGCGGACACGATGATGTCAGCATTGCGGCAGATCTCAGCGGTGTTGACGGTGCGGGTGTGGCACATGGTGATGGTGGCGTTCTTGGCCATCAGCATCATGGCAGCGGGCTTGCCGACCACCAGGGAGCGGCCGATGACGACAGCGTTCTTACCCTTGCAGTCGATGCCGTAGTAGTCCAGGATCTCCATGCAGGCGGCGGGGGTGCAGGGGGCGTAGCCCAGGTCCTGGCCCTCGAAGACACCGGCGTTGGACATGTGGGTCATGGAGTCCACGTCCTTCTTGGGGTCCAGACGGTTGCAGATCTCGTCCTGGTCGTTCTTCAGGGGCTTGGGCAGGGGACGGAACATCAGCACGCCGTGGACAGAGTCGTCGGCATTGATGCCGTCGATGACAGCCAGCAGTTCTTCCTTGGTGGTTGCCTCGGGCAGGATGTAGTTCTTGATGGTGACGCCCACTTCCTCAGCGCGCTTGGTAGCGCCCTTCTCGTAGGACAGGTCAGAGGGGTTCTCGCCCAGACGAACGATACCCAGGCAGGGGGTGATGCCCTTTTCCTTCAGGGCAGCGGTACGGGTCTGCAGGGAAGCAACCAGAGCTTCGTTGACTTCCTTACCCAGCAGCAGCTTTGCCATATGTATATCCTCCAAAAAGTTATTTGTTTTTTAAACGCCGAAGCCGGCCTTAACGGTGTTGAAGATCTCGTCTGCCTTGGCGCCGTAGACGTCCAGCATGTTCAGAGCCTTGGCGTTCATCTCGTCCGCCACAGCACGATTCTTCAGGGTCTTGGTGTTGATGAACACGTTCAGGGAAGCGGCCTGCAGGGCAGACTTGCAGATGACAGCGCCACAGCCGGCATCGGAAACAGCCAGACGGCTGCCCTTGGCGGCGAAGACGGCGATGTAGTCAATGGCCTGGCAGCACAGCTCCATGATCTTCATGGGGGTGGAGCAAGCAATGATGGTGGCCTCTTCCATGATCTGATCACGGTTAGGGTCATCCTTGGGGATGCCGTAGGCCTTGGCCAGGGGCAGGAAGTTCACTTCGTCAGCCTCAACCTGGTTCAGCAGCTCGGTCTGCAGGGCATCGCACTTGCCCTTCAGCTCGATGATCTCAGCTTCCACCTCGGCATACTTCTTCTTGCCCACGGTCAGGGAGCCAACCATATTGCCCAGAGCGGTGCCGATGGCACCCACCAGAGCAGCTGCGCCACCGCCGCCGGGGGCGGGAGCATCGGAAGCCAGAACGGTTACAAATTCACGGCAATTTGCCATAGTCATATCCATAACGATTTTTCTCCTTATAAAACGATGACAAAATAGAGTTAAGAGTGAAGAGTGGAGAGTTGGGATAGGGGTATCTTCACTCTTCACTCCCAACTCTTCGATCTTTGAATAATGCCACGCAAGGCACAGGCAGTTTCCTGCCTGTGCCTTGGCTATTGCGGGAATTAGAACAGGCCGGAGACCTTGCCGGTTTCCACGTCGATGTCAACGCGGCGGTAGGCGGGGTCAGCAGCGGTACCGGGCATCATGGAGATGGTGCCGGCCATGGGGCACAGGAACTTTGCGCCGCCGTACTCCAGAATGTCACGGATGGTCAGCTTCCAGCCGGTGGGCACACCCTTCTTGGTGGGATCATCGGACAGGGACAGGTGGGTCTTAACCATCATGGTGCAGTAGTCAGCGTACTTGGGATCGGACTCGAAACGCTGAGCCTTCTCAACAGCCAGGGGCTGCCAGATGACGCCGTCAGCGCCGTAGACTTCCTTGGCGATCAGCTCAACGCGCTGACGCAGGGGCATCTCCAGATCGTACAGGAACTTGACTTCCACGGGATCCTCACAAGCCTCGACAACCACACGGGCCAGCTCAGCAGCGCCTTCGCCGCCGAATCTCCAGTGGTTGGACTCAGCGCAACGGACACCGCGCTCAGCACACAGACGCTTCAGCAGAGCGATTTCTGCATCGGTATCGGTGTAGAAACGGTTGATGCAGACCACGGGGTTGATGCCGGCACTATATCCGCCAATAAGACACTTTTGCTAAGGCTTAATGACGTAAAGGTATTCTAAAAAAGCAGGTCTATATACC
>JAZRCP010000004.1:0-9362 GCA_045659825.1 Dysosmobacter sp.
TGGCAAGTGGCGAAGTAGAATTTTGTCCCCATGGTCGCCCCGTCAAGGTGAAACTGTCCAAGTATGAAGTAGAAAAAATGTTCAAACGAGCATAGGAGGCACTATGTCACAACAGCCCAAAATTCTCTGCATTGTCGGGCCCACCGCCTGCGGAAAAACTACGCTCGGTATTCTTCTCGCCAAACAATACAATGGCGAGGTGGTGAGTGTTGACTCCATGCAGATTTACCGCGGCATGACTATCGGTACTGCCGCGCCGACAGAAGAGGAGATGGACGGCGTTCCCCATCATATGATCGCCGTGGCGGGCCCCTCGGAGCAGTGGTCCGCCGCGCGGTATGCGGAGATGGCCATTCCCATCATTGACGACATTCTGGCAAGAGGGAAGCTGCCCGTTCTGGTGGGCGGCACCGGATTGTGGCTGGACGCGCTGGTGAAAGGCCACGGCTTTGCCGGCGGCCACGCCGGTGGGGAAGTGCGCAAAACGCTGCAGGATCGTCTGGAGCGGGAGGGTATCGAACCGCTGCTGGATGAGCTGCGGCAGGTGGACCCCGCAGCGGCGGAGCGGCTGCATCCCGCAGATGAAAAACGCATTTTGCGGGCGCTGGAGGTCTGGCTGGAAACAGGAAAGACCATCACCCAGCACAATGAAGAGACCAAGAAGATCCCGCCCCGTTATGACGCGGTGTGGATCGGACTGCAGTTTGAGCAGCGGGACGATATGCGTGCGCTGATCGACCTGCGGGTAGACAAGATGGTGGATGCCGGTTTGTTGGAGGAAGTCGGCCGCCTGCTGGAAAGCGGCCTGCCCCGCAGTGCCACGGCGCTGCAGGCCATCGGCTACAAGGAGTTTTTGGGGGTGCTGGACGGCACCATGACGGTGGAGGATGCACTGGCGGAAGTGAAGCTGCGTTCCCGCCAGTATGCCAAGAGGCAGCTGACGTGGCTGCGGCGAAATGAAGACATCCACTGGATTTTCTGGAAAAAAGAGCGGGATTTTGAGCGGGCGTTACAGCGTTCGACAGAAATCCTGACCGCTGAGGGCGTATGCTAAGTCCGAGGCGGACGAAATATAAAGATCGTCCGACGTTGAAAGAAACAAAGGAGCGGACGATATGCAGAGCAAAGCAAATTTACAGGACATTTTTCTTCTCAGAGCCAGACGGGATCGCATCCCGGTCACCATGTTTCTGATGAACGGCTTTCAGATGCGGGGCACCATCATGGGGTTTGACGCTTTTGTGGTGGTACTGGACAGCGAGGGCCGTCAGCAGGTGATCTATAAGCATGCGATCTCCACCATTGCGCCGGTGCATCCGGTGGAACTGGCCGGGGAGTTGTAAGCTGCCGACAGCCGTTCCCTGCGGACGCTGCGGCAGAGGCGGAGGAACGATGAACAATCACGCAACAACCGGAACAAAATTATTAATGACCGTGCTGACGCTGGCGCTGCTTGCTTATTTCGGCATTCAGGCGTTCCGCTACTTCACGGACCCCCTGTCCATTACGATGGCCTATACATATCGGGTGGAGGAGCAGACTCAGCTTTCCGGCTTTGTGGTGCGGGAGGAGCAGCTTCTCTCCGGTGAGGAGAGCGGCCTGCTGCGGCTGGACCGTACCGAGGGAGCGCGGGTCGGTAAGGGCGGTGCCATCGCCACGGTTTACGCCGATCAGGCATCGCTGGACCGGCAGGAGGAGATCGCAACGCTGACTGCCCGCATGGAGCAGCTGCGCTATGCGCAGGAGGTGGCCCTGGGTGCGGAAGTCTCCCTGAAACTGGACAACCAGATTATGCAGAGCATGCTGCAATACCGGGGCAGCGTGGCGGCGGGAAAGTTTTATGAGGCAGAGCAGGAGGGCGCGGAGCTGCGGGCTCTGGTCCTGAAGCGGGACTACACCTACTCCGATCAGGAGGATCTTTCTGCCCAGATCGATGCGGTGTCCGCCCAGATCAAGGAACTGAAAAACCAGTCTGCCGGAACCGTCCGGCGGGTGTATGCGCCGCGGTCCGGACTGTATTCCACTGTGGTAGACGGTTATGAAACCGTGTTGACACCTGCGGCGGTCATGGAAATGACCCCGGCCCAGCTTTCCGCGGTGACCACCGATGGGGAAGCTACTTCCAACGTGGGTAAGCTGATTTTGGGCGACAGCTGGTATTACGCAGCCGTCCTGCCTGTGGAGCAGGCGCAAAAGCTGCAAAAGCAAAATGGCCACCTGACGCTGCGCTTTGCCAAGGGTGTGGAGCGGGATCTGGCGGTGGAGATTGAATCGGTCAGCTGGGAGGAGGACGGCTCCTGCGTGGTGGTGTTCCGCGGCGATGCGTTTTTGCAGGAACTGACCCTGCTGCGCAAACAGAGCGCCCAGATCATCACCCGCGCCTATGAGGGCATCCGCGTGCCGTCGGAGGCACTGCGCATCCGCAAGGAGACCGTGGAGAACGAGGACGGCACCACCACGGAGACCTCCGTCACTGGCATTTACTGCGTAGTGGGACAGGAAGCCCGCTTCAAGCCGGTGGAGGTGCTGTACAGCGGCGAGGGCTTTGTGCTGCTGCGGGGCACTGCCGCGGCAGACCGCCAGAGCCTGTGGCTACGGCCCGGCGACGAGGTCATTATTTCGGCAAGAGATTTGTATGACGGAAAAGTCATCAGCGGATAACGAGAAAAGAGAGGCAGAGAGATATGTCCATTGCAGAAAATATTTTGGAGATCCGGGAAAAGATCGCGGCGGCAGCCCGCGAGGCGGGTCGGGATCCCGCCGAGATCACGTTGGTGGGAGCCAGCAAGATGAATGACGCCGCCGCCTGCAAGGAGGCCATTGCCGCCGGCATTGATGTGCTGGGCGAGAACCGGGTGCAGGAGATGGTGCAGAAGCTGAGTGAGGACGCCTATGTGGGCGCACCCCTCCACTTCATCGGACACCTGCAGCGCAACAAGGTCAAGCAGGTGGTGGGCTATGTGGACCTCATCCAGTCCATCGGCTCTCTCGCCCTGCTGGACGAGGTGGAGAAAGTGGCGGCCAACAAGGGCCTGGTGCAGGACATTCTGCTGGAAGTGAACATCGGTGAGGAGGACGCCAAGAGCGGCTTCGCCCCTGCCGACATTTTTGCCGCGGCGGAGTACGCCCTGACGAAGGAACATGTCCGTGTGTGCGGCCTGATGACCATTCCGCCCTTTGATGCCGACCGCGACACCAATATACAGTATTTCAACAAAGTTCGGGCACTTTATGTTGACATCAATGAAAAACTGTTCCATAATGAATTAAAGTGTCTTTCTATGGGCATGAGCGGCGATTACGAGGACGCCATCCGTGCCGGCGCCACCATGGTGCGGGTCGGCACAGCTATTTTCGGTGCCCGGAATTACAATCTGTAAACTACCCCGACAGGAGGTTTGGCCATGGGCTTTCTTGATGAACTGAAGAAACTGACCCACCCCTACGAGGATGAGGACGAAGAATTTGAGGCGTTTGAAGCGCCTCCCCGCCGCGATTCCTTTGAGGACCGCCGCAACAAGGTGGACGATCGCCGCGGCAAAGTGGTGAACATCCACGCCACCACCCAGCTGAAGGTGGTGCTGGTGAAGCCGGAGCGTTTTGAAAACGCCTCGGAGATTGCCGACCATCTCAAGGACAAGCGGACGGTGGTGCTGAATTTAGAGTCCACCAATAAGGACGTTGCCCGCCGACTGATCGACTTCTTGTCCGGTGTGGCCTATGCCGGTGAGGGCAAGATCAAGAAGGTCTCCGCCAACACCTATATCATCACGCCCTACCATGTGGATCTGGAGGGCGAACTGATCGACGAACTGGAAAACAACGGGCTTTATTTCTGATAGGGGGAAAGAGAAACCATGCTGACACCGCAGGAAGTTTCCAGCCGTTCCTTCACCAAGGCCGTTATGGGCGGCTATAACATGGCCATGGTGGACGAGTTTTTGGATGAACTGACCGATGACTATACCGCGCTTTTCAAGGAAAACGCGGCACTGAAGGCAAAAATGAAGGTTCTGGTGGAGAAGGTGGAGGAATACCGCGCCACCGAGGACTCCATGCGTGCCACGCTGCTGACTGCACAGCGTATGGCAGATACCATTATCCGCGAAGCTGAGGCAAAGCGGGATGAGATGCTGGCCGCCGCAAAGACCGGCGCTGAGGAGCGCCTGGCTAACTACCACCGCGAACTGGCTGAGGCTGAGGCTCGCCTGCAGCAGGGACAGGAGGAACTGACCCGCTTCATTGCGGCTTCCCGCGCCCTGTGCAATCAGGAGCTGCGCTTCCTGGAGCAGCTGCCTGCCATTCAGATCAAGGCCACCGAGCCGGTGGCGGAGCCTCCCGTGGAGGAGATCGAGGAGAAGGTGATGGCCGCCTTCGCAGCACAGCCTGTCGTCGAAGTGGAGGAAGCTCCCGCCGAGGAAGATGTTGAGGAGGAAGTTTCTGTTGAGGAAACTCCCTATGTCAACCCCTTTGAGGGCGGACTGGACGAGACCCGCCGCATTGATCTGGCAGACCTGAAATTCGGCCGCAACTACGGCAGAGATGACTGACAAAAAAGCGGCTCACCAGAGCCGCTTTTTTCCTGAAAGGACCGTTTATGGAAAAACAGATGCCCATTGTGGCCTTCCTCTATGATTTTGATAAGACCCTCTGCACCACGGACATGCAGAACTATTCCTTCATCCCCTCTCTGGGCATGACACCGGCGGAGTTCTGGCCGGTGGCTAATAGCTTCGGCAGCGCCAACCGGATGGACGGCATCCTCGCCTATATGTATACCATGATCACCGAGTCGGATAAGCGGGGCATCCCCCTGACCCGGGAGGGCCTGGTGGAAAAGGGCCGCAGCATTGTGCTGTACCCCGGTGTGGAGGACTGGTTCCGCCGCATCAACACCTTTGGCGCGGAACAGGGCGTACAGGTGGAGCACTACGTCATTTCTTCCGGCCTGAAGGAGATCATCGAGGGCTGTGAGATCAGCAAGGAATTTAAGGAGATCTACGCCAGCGAGTTCTATTATGACGAGGCAGGTCGGCCTGCATGGCCCAAGCTGGCAGTCAACTTTACCGCTAAGACCCAGTTCGTCTACCGTATCAACAAGGGTGTGCTGGATGTATCCGACGACAAGACCCTGAACGATTCCATGCCGGATGACAGCAAGCGGGTGCCCTTCACCAACATGATCTATGTGGGTGACGGTCTTTCTGATGTGCCCTGTATGAAGATGATGCGGGCTTACGGCGGACAGGCCATCGCCGTGTATCAGGAGTCCAACCGCATGGGTGTGGAGGAACTGTTGGCCAAGGGCCGCGTGGACTTTATCTTCAAGGCGGATTACAGCGAGGGCAGCACCCTCGACCTGACGGTGAAGAACATTATCCGGAAAATGGCCATCGTGGACCGGCTGGGTGAGGAGAACACCCGCCAGCTGAAGACCATTGGCGGAGACGTGCTGCCCAATCAGGTGGGATTGTTTTAACAAGAAAAGAATGCAAAAGCAGCGTTCCGCACATGCGGAGCGCTGCTTTTTTCATGGAGCAGGGTAGATTTTCCTTTACTTTCGGTATCTTTTTTGATAAACTATACTTCCTGTATTTAGAAAAAGCCTCTTGAAAAGGAGAACCGATATGTCTTCCGAATTTTCCCGTACCCTGTCCCTGCTGCGAAAGGAGCGGGGCGTTTCCCAGCGCACGGCGGCTGCTGATCTGGGTGTGTCTCAGGCGTTGCTGAGCCATTATGAAAATGGCATCCGCGAGCCGGGTCTGGCCTTTGTGGTGCGAGCCTGCGATTATTATCATGTTTCCGCCGACTTCATGCTGGGCCGCACCCTGTCCCGGGAGGGCAGCATGCTGACCAGCGAGGAAATTTTAAATGCCGCCGAGCCGGGGAATGTGCTGGCGGGCAGCGTCATGGCCACCCTGCAGAGCAAGCTCTTGGGCGGTGCCATCGGTGTGCTGTTTGGCCTTTTGGGCAAGCTGGGCGACAAGGCGGCCATTAATGCCGCGGCAGCCTATTTGGGCAGCGGCGTCTATCAGCTCTATCGCCACCTCTACCGCGCTGCCGGAGAGAACGAGGCCTACTTCGCGCTGGACGCGGAGACCTGCACCATGGGCATTGCCGACGCGGACCGGAAACTCACCGAGACCTGCTATGTCCAGTGCCTGCGGGAGACGAAGCAGGAAGCATTCCCCGATCTGACGCCGGAGGCTTTGACCTCCGCCTATCCCGGCCGCTGCCAGAGCATGACGCAGGTGCTGTCCTCCGCCGATGCCCGTCTCAGCGACCTTGCACGGAAGTGATGCCATGAGTTTTCAGTCCTTTTCTTTTCTGGTGTTTCTGGCGGTGACGGTGGCTGTTTCCCTACTGGCGGGGCGTAAGAGCGTCGCGGCAGGAAAGGTCTGTCTGCTGCTGGCAAGCATTGTATTTTATGTGGTGGGCGCTGGTTTGAACGGCCTCGTTGTTTTGGCAGCGGGCATGGCTGTGACTGCCCTTGCGGTGGACTATCTTCTGCCGGAGCGGACGGTTGGCGCGCGTAAGCGGGCGCTGTGGCTGGCTTGCGGTTGGCACATCGCCGTGCTGCTGGTATTCAAATATACCGGCTTTTTTACCGGCGGAGCCGTTACCATCGGCTGGTCGCCGCTGGGTCTCAGCTTTTTCACCTTCCAGCAATTGTGGCTGCTGAAGGAGGTCTATACCCGTGAATTTGCACCTGAAGACCGGCGGGAGCTGGCGTTGCACACCCTGTTTTTCCCCTCCGTCACCTCCCGCCCCATTCTGCGCCCCGACGCCTTCTTCCCCCAGCTGCGGGGGGAGAAGTTCCTGCGTCCCGATGCACAGGATATGGCGGCAGGCCTGTACGCCATCTGCTGCGGCACGGTGAAAAAGGTGCTGCTGGCCGACCCGCTGGGCGGCATCGCCAACAACGGCTGGAACGCGCTGGGCGACCTCGCCGCCGTGGACGCGTGGATGGTGATTCTTGCCTACACGCTGCAGCTGTATCTGGATTTCTCCGGCTACTGCGACATTGCCACTGGCTGTGCCCGCCTGCTGGGCCTGCGCCTCCCGGTGAACTTTGATTCGCCTTACCGTGCCCTGTCGGTTACAGAGTTCTGGAAGCGCTGGCACATCACCCTGACCACCTTCCTGCGGGAGTGTTTGTACTTCCCGCTGGGCGGCAGAAAAAAGGGTGCGGTGCGGGCCTATGTGAACATTTTAATTGTATTTCTTGTCAGCGGCTTCTGGCACGGCGCGGGCTGGACGTTTATCGTCTGGGGTGCGCTGCACGGACTGGGCCAGATCGCGGAGCGGCTGCTGGGTGAGCGGCGGAATGTTTTGCCCAAGCCGCTGCAGTGGGCGCTGACCTTTGCATTTGTCAATCTGGCGTGGGTGTTTTTCCGCGCGCCGGACTTTGCCTCCGCCATAGAACTGCTGCGCGCAGCCGTGACCGGCGGATTTGCCGCGCCGCAGGCGTGGCTGGTGCGGGGCATTCTCTCCAAAGAGGTGGGAGCCATGCACCTGCTGTGGCCCGCGCTGAAACCGTGGACCAGCCGCATTATCACCGTGGTGCTGTTCGGCGGCGGCCTGCTGGCATCCCTGCTGCCCGAAAATACTATCCGCAAGATGGATTCCTTCCGCCCCACGGTCTGGCGGGCGGCGGCATTGTGCCTGCTGACGGTGTGGGCCGTCCTCTCCTTCAGCGGCGTTGCCACCTTCATCTATTCCAATTTCTAAGGAGGTCCAGACGTGAAAAACGCATATAAACGCTGGGCCTGCGGCCTGCTGGCGGGGATCGCACTACTGCTGGCGCTGTGCGCGGCAGTGGTCTACAAGGTGGACCCCTTCTGCTACTACCGGATGCCCACGGACTGGAAACCCGTCTTTTTCAATGAGCGTAGTCAGGCGGTAGCTTTTGTCAAACACGCTCCCGCGGATACGGTGCTGCTGGGTACTTCCATGGGTGCCAACTACCGGGCCGGGATGATCGGCGAGACCTTCGGCGGCACCGCCGCGCGGGTGACGCTGCCGGACGGCTACCTCAGCGAATTTGACGCGGCTATGGATACGGTGTTCCGGTACCAGACGCCGGAGCGGGTGATCTTCTCGCTGGATGCTAACATCCTTCACCGCAATGAGAGCGGCATCAGCAACACCATGCCCATGTATCTTTATAATGATCAGGCTCTGGATGATGTAAAATATCTTCTGAATAAGGATGCCCTGTATTACAGCGCCTTTGTGCTGATGAGCAACCGCTGGGGGGGCGTGGTTTCGCAGGAGGAGGCCTTCACATGGGACGAGGGCATCTGGTGGAACCACATGACGGCGCTGGACAATTACCAGCGGCCGGACATCGTGGAAACGCCGCTGGCAGCCGATGCGTGGTTCCCCGAAACCGACGCCAATCTGGCGGTGGTGGAACGCTGGGTGACGGAGCATCCCGAAACGGAGTTCCACATCTTCTTCCCGCCCTACAGTATCCTGTTCTGGGACAAGACGGCGCGTCTGGGCCAGACGGAGGCCACCTTCGCTATGCTGGAGCGGGCCTGTGAACGGTTGCTGCAGCATGACAACGTGCAGGTGTACGGCTTTTTGATGGACGCGGAGATCGTGGAGAATCTGGATAACTACTGCGACTATGTCCACCACTCCGGTGAGGTGTGTGAGTGGGTGCTGGAAGATATTGCTGCGGGCGAAAACCTCCTGACGGAGGAAAATCTCCACGAGACTCTCGCCAACTGGCAGGAGTTTGTGGTAAACTACAACTATGATCAATTCTGGGACGATTCCTACTGGTATGCATGGAACTGGAACGCCCAGCAACAGACGGAAAACGAGGTAACAGGCTGATGACAAAACAGGAAAACATCAGAAATTTTTCTATCATTGCCCATATTGACCACGGCAAGTCCACGCTGTCCGACCGCATGATCGAGGTCTGCGGCGCCGTGGAGCAGCGGCAGATGGAATCCCAGATCCTCGACAACATGGATCTGGAGAAGGAGCGCGGCATCACCATCAAGGCCCGCGCCGTCCGTATGGACTACAAGGCACAGGATGGGGAAACCTATACCCTGAACCTGATCGATACGCCGGGACATGTGGACTTCAATTACGAAGTTTCCCGCTCTCTCGCCGCCTGCGAGGGCGCCGTGCTGGTGGTGGACGCTACCCAGGGCGTGGAGGCCCAGACGCTGGCCAACACCTATCTTGCCATGGAGCATGATCTCGAGATCCTGCCCGTCTTCAATAAGATCGACCTGCCTGCCGCGGACCCTCAGATGGCTAAGCAGGCGGTGGAGGACATCATCGGCCTGCCCGCCATGGACGCGCCGGAGATCTCCGCCAAAATGGGCATCAACATC
>JAZRCP010000005.1:0-6790 GCA_045659825.1 Dysosmobacter sp.
CGATGCCTACCAGAATGCCGGCAATAAAGCCTGCCAGCGCTGCAATGGCGGTCAGGTCGCCGCCGCCCAGACGGATGACCATGCGCAGGGGGCAGCCCAGAAAGACCAGTGCGCCGATCATAACGAATGCGCCCAGAATAAAGCGAACGGCAGGGGAAGAGCCGGCCTTGGCCTTAAATTCCTTAAAGGCAACGGCGGCGATCATGGCACCCAGCACCATGCCGATGATCTCGGGGCGGATGTACTGCACCACGGCTGCGCTGTGCAGTCCCAGTGCGCCGGCAATGTCACGCTCGAAGCAGGCGATACAGAAGCCCATGTTCTTGGGGTTGCCCATGGCGGTGAGGATCAGTGCCGCAATGCCTACCACCACGCCGGTAATGATGACCGGCAGATAGGCGCGGGGGGCGGATTGTTTTTTCATGTTACCACTCCTGTCAGTTGTTTTTTCAAAAGAATAACGATGGGGGAAAGAAAAAGCTTACAGCAGAATCTCGTGGAAACCATCAACTTCGATGGCGGCTTCCTGCAGCTTCTGCTCCAGCGTTTTCCGCAGTTCCGGCGGCGCGGACCATGCAATGCCGCAGTCTGAGGTCAGACAGCGGGGAACGGAGATCAGCTTTCCTACAAGATGCTCCCGCAGGCACAGCTGTTCCGTGGCCATGGCCTCTGCCGTGGTGTGAAACGTGATGACAAGACGGGGGGATTTTGCACGCATCCGTTTCACCTCTCAAACGTTATCTTTTTGATAGAATAACACATCGGAAATAAAAAAGCGAGATCTGTTTTGAGTATCACGCTTTATAACAAAAGTGTATTGACTTTTTTAGGCAGTTTGCTATGATGAAACAATCTTGAAAAGAGGGGCTCCACCCGGAACAGGAGTAACATATATGCTGACGATCGATCGTTTTAAAGAAGCACGCAGCACGCTGCGGGGTGTGATTGCTAAGACAGAACTGGTGTACAGTCGATATCTCTCTGAACTCTGCGGCAATCAGGTCTATCTGAAGCCGGAGAATCTGCAGGTTACCGGCGCCTATAAGATCCGTGGTGCGTACTTTAAGGCCACCCGGCTGACGGTGGAGGAAAAGGAGAGTGGTTTGATCACTGCTTCGGCAGGCAACCATGCGCAAGGTGTGGCGTATGCGGCCCAAAAGTCCGGCATCAGGGCAACGGTGGTCATGCCGACCACGACACCGCTGATGAAGGTAGATCGTACGAAGAAGTATGGGGCAGAGGTCATTCTCTATGGAGGAACCTTTGATGATGCGGCGGAGTATGCCATGAACCTTGCCCAGGAGCGGGGGATGACCTACATACCACCGTTTAACGATCTGGACATTGCCTGTGGACAGGGTACGATTGCCTATGAGATTTTCCAGTCTCTGCCGGATGTGGATGTAATTCTTGTGCCCATCGGCGGCGGCGGTCTGGCGGCCGGTGTTTCCACGCTTGCCAAACTGTTGAACCCCCATGTAAAAGTTATCGGCGTGGAGCCGGAAGGCGCGGCATCTATGAAAGCCTCTCTGGAAGCCGGGCATGTGGTGACCTTGTCTTCCATTGAAACCATTGCTGACGGCGTGGCGGTGAGAACGCCCGGCGAAAAGGTATTTCCCTACATCGAGAAGAATGTAGATGAGATCATTACCATCAAAGACGATGAACTGGTAGAAGCATTTCTGGATATTATTGAAAATCATAAGATGATGGTGGAAAATGCAGGCCTTTTGACGGTGGCCGCGCTGAAACATCTGGAGCGGAAGGAACAGAATGTGGTTTCCATCCTTTCCGGCGGCAATATGGATGTGATCACCATGGCCAGCCTCGTGCAGCATGGCCTGATTGAACGCGGGCGGGTGTTCAGTTTTTCTGTTATGCTGCCGGACCGTCCCGGTGAGCTGGTGCGTGTGGCGCAAATCGTGGCGGAGGAAAACGGCAATATTATCAAACTGGATCACAACCAGTTTGTCAGTATCAATCGCCAGAGTAAGGTGGAACTGCAGGTGACGTTGGAGGCCTTTGGCCATGACCACAAAGAGAGAATTTTGCAGGCGGTGCGGCAGCACGGATACGAGGTGCGGCTGGTGCAGTCCAAGAACATCTATAACTGAAACCGAAAAGATAAGAAACAGAGTGTCTGCTGCTGCAGACACTCTGTTTTTCTTGTGTAAAGGAGAAGTTTCTGTTGAAATGACGGTACTTATTTGATATAGTATACTGGTTAAAATGTGTCATTCTGTGCATTGGCAAAAAAGTTGCACGGAGATCGCCCGTTTTCCTGTTTCCGGAGGCGGGCAGAACGATTTCGCAGAGGTGAGAGCGTGTATTTAAAAGCATTGGAGATTCAGGGCTTCAAGTCCTTTCCCGATAAAACGGTTTTGAATTTCGGCGAGGATATCACCGCCATCGTGGGTCCCAACGGCTCCGGAAAGTCTAATATTGCCGACGCCATCCGCTGGGTCATGGGCGAACAGAGTGCAAAAGGCCTGCGTGGCGCCAAGATGGAGGACGTCATCTTCGGCGGTACGGAAAAGCGCAATCAGGTGGGTTTCGCACAGGTCACGCTGGTGATCGACAACACGGAGCACATCTTCCCCTCCATGGAGGAGAGTGAAGTCTCCGTGACCCGCCGCTATTACCGCAGCGGTGAAAGTGAGTATTACATCAACCGCCAGAGCGTCCGCCTGCGTGATGTGACGGAGCTGTTCATGGACACCGGTATGGGCCGTGAGGGCTATTCCATCATCGGTCAGGGCCGGATCGACGAGATCCTCTCCACCAAGAGCAGTGAACGCCGCGAGATCTTTGAGGAGGCGGCGGGCATTTCCAAGTTCCGTCACCGCAAGGAGGAGGCCGAGCGCAAGCTGGCCCGCACCGAGGAGAATCTGGTGCGTATCAATGACAAGATATCCGAACTGGAACTGCAGGTGGAACCCCTACGGGATCAGGCGGAGAAGGCAAAAAAATATCTGGTGCTGCGCGACGAACTGCGCCTGCTGGAAATCTCCGTCTGGCTGGAGAATCTGGATAATTTGAAGACCAACGCCCGTAAGCTGGAGGCGGATTTCCATACCGCCGAAGCCCAGCGTGAGGAGGCCCGTGCTGCACTGGACGCCCTGTATGCCGAAAACGAGCAGTACGGTGTCCGTATGCAGGAGAAAGACATGGAGGCTGAACGCATCCGTGCCGGGGCTGCGGAACTGGACGGCAAAACGGCAGAGCAGGATTCCGCCATTGCTGTGCTGGAAAGTACCATTTCCCACCAGCAGGAGAATATCCAGCGTGCCCGTGCGGAACTGGAAGAGACGGACAGCCGTGCCGGCGGACTGGAAGCGCAGGCTGCGGAGCAGGAGACCCGGATCGAGGAGATCGACCGGGAAGCTGCTGCGCTGAACGAGGCGCTGGACGCGCTGCTGGCGGAGGCCCGTGCCGCTGCCGAACAGGCAGGCGGCGCCGGACAGAACGCCGAATCGCTGCGGGCGCAGGAGATCATCGCTGTGGCTGCCGCAGCAGATGCCCGGGCGGAAAAAGCCGCCGTTGTCGCGGAAAACGGCCAGATCGAGGAACGCCGCGCTGCCGTGGAGGCCGAAATGGCAGCCATGGGAGAACAGCTAACTGAATCGGAAAAAGAGGCCAAGCGCAACCGCCGCGCACTGGAAGATGCGCAGGATGAGGCCACTGCTGTGGCCAATATCATTGCAGGTCACTCCCTCCGCATGGAGGAGCGCCGCAAGAAAGCTGCTGCCGCAGCGGAAGAAAAAGTAAAGCTGACCGTGGATGTGGGTGCGCTGGATAACCGCATCCGCATGCTGACGGAAATGGAGCGGGACTACGAGGGCTTCAACAAGGCCGTTAAGGTGGTCATGCAGGCAAAAAACAGCCTGCGGGGCATCCACGGTCCCGTGGCCAACCTGATGAAAACCGATTCCAAATATTCCCTCGCCATTGAGATCGCGCTGGGCGCGGGCTTGCAGAATATTGTTGTGGACAGGGAAGAGGATGCTAAGAGCGCTATCAACTTCTTGAAGCAGCGGGACGGCGGCCGTGCCACCTTCCTGCCGCTAACCGCCATTCGCGGTGACGAACTGCGGGAAAACGGCGTGGAGAACGAGTTTGGTTTCGTGGGCGTTGCATCCAGACTGGTCAGCTTTGAGGGAAAATATCAGAACATTTTCCATTCCCTCCTGGGCCGTACCGTCGTGGTGGAGGATCTGGACTGCGGCATCGCCATGGCTCGCAAGTATAAAAATGCGTTCCGTATCGTCACGCTGGACGGGCAGGTGATCAACCGCGGCGGTTCCATGACCGGCGGTTCTACTTCCCGCAGCGCGGGCGTGCTGAGCCGCGCGGCGGAGCTGGAAAAGCTGCATGGCCGCGCCGGTGCCATGCATGAGAAGCTGGCAGCTGCCCAACAGACGGAAGAAGCTGCCAACCGGGAACTGGCAGCTGCCCAGTATGAACTGGAAACTGCGGAGAGTCAGCGCCGTACTGCCGAGGACGAGGTCCTGCGTCTGGAAGGAATCAAGAATCACTTTGACATTCTGCTTCGCTCTCTCCGTGAGAATCTGGAGAACTTGGAGGGCGAACTGGTGAGCCTGAAGAGGAGGCTGGAGGATAATGCGCTCCGTGCCGCCGAGGCAGAGAAGAAAGCTGCGGAACAGGATGGTATTGCCGCCGCATTCCGCGCACAGGCAGAGGAGGCCCTCTCTGGCCAGTCCGAACTGCTGGAGAAGTCCAGTGCATTGACGGAGGAGATCACCGGTAGAAAGGCTGCGCTGGCAGCCCTGACCGCGGAGCGGGAAGCTACCGTCCGCCGTGCCGAAGATTACCGGCGTCTGGCGGCGGACCTCACCGGCAACCGCCAGCAGAAAGAAGCGGCACTGGAAGGCTATCAGAACAGCATCGATGCCGCCTCTGCGGAAATCGGGGAGCGTAAGGCTGTGCTGGCAAAGCTGACGGAGCAGGCACAGGGCTTCCGCGACCGCCTGACTGCCTTAAACGAAGAGAAGATCGCGCTGGAGGCGGAGCGTACCGCCAAGAGCCGCGCCGTACAGGAGATGAACGAGAATTTCCTGGATCTGGAGCGTGCCGCCAGCCGCCTCGAGCAGAAAATGGCCACCTCCGCCATGGAGGAAAAGCAGATCCTCGTCCGCCTGTGGGAGCACTACGAACTGTCTCACTCCGATGCCCAGATGCAGCGCATTGAACTGGAAAGCGTGCCCAAAGCAACCCGCCGTATTGGTGAGCTGAACCGGGAGATTAAGTCGCTGGGTAACATCAATATCGGCGCCATCGAGGAATTTGACCGCGTGAATACCCGCTATACCTACCTGACGGAACAGCGCAATGATGTAGAGGGAGCCAAGGGAAATCTGGAGGGCATCATCGAGGAGATCACCGGCCAGATGACTGTCATCTTCGCTGAGCAGTTTAAGCTGCTGCGTGACAGCTTCCAAACCACCTTCACCGAACTCTTCGGCGGCGGTACCGCCACGCTGGAGCTGGAGGACGAGAGCAACATTCTGGACTGCGGCATCGAAATTAAGGCCCAGCCCCCCGGAAAGAGTCTGAAGACCATCTCATTGCTCTCCGGCGGCGAAAAAGCTTTCGTTGCCATTGCTCTGTACTTTGCCATTTTGAAGGTTCATCCCACACCCTTCTGCGTGATGGACGAGATCGAGGCCGCACTGGACGATGCCAACGTCACCCGCACCGCCCGCTATATGCGCAGCCTTGCGGGCAAGACGCAGTTCATTGTCATCACCCACCGCCGCGGCACCATGGAGGAGGCCGACGTGCTGTACGGCGTCACCATGCAGGAACAGGGTGTGAGTAAGATCCTGACCATCAATCTGAACGACATGGCCAAAGAATTGAAGATCAAGTAAGGATTCTGCCGATCTGAGGAACATATTTTGTAAACAGCCGCTGTGCTGAAATGAGACATGAATAAAGGATAAAACTATGGGCTTTTTTGATAAACTGAAAAAAATTACCACCAATCTGTTCTCCGGCTTTACCGAGGCGGACGAGGCCTTTTTCGAGGAACTGGAGGAGACGCTAATTCTTGCTGACTTAGGCATGGAGACCGCGCTGGACGCTGTGGAAAAGCTGCGCGAGCGCGTGCGCAAGGAAAAACTCCGCGATCAGGAGCAGGTCAAGGCTGCCCTCCGCGATGTTCTGGTGGAAATGATCGAGGTGGGCGATACCGCGCTGCATGTGGATTCCAAGCCTGCCGTAGTTCTGTTTATCGGTGTCAACGGCGTGGGCAAGACCACTTCCATCGGTAAGATCGGCAATGCCATGAAGCGCGACGGCAAGCGGGTACTGTTCTGCGCTGCCGATACCTTCCGCGCTGCTGCGGCCGATCAGCTGCAGATCTGGTCCGAGCGGGCAGGCTGCGAGATCGTGCGCCAGAAGGAGGGCACCGATCCCGGCAGCGTGCTGTTTGATGCCCTGCAGGCCGCCAAGGCCCGCAATGTGGATGTGGTGCTGTGCGATACGGCAGGCCGTCTCCACAATAAACAGAACCTGATGAACGAGCTGGCAAAGCTTTCCAAGATTATTGACCGCGAGTGCCCCGGCTGTGCACGCGAGACGCTATTAGTGCTGGATGCCACCACCGGTCAGAATGGCCTCATTCAGGCCCGTACCTTCAAGGAGACCGCGGGTCTCACCGGTATCGTACTGACCAAGCTGGACGGCACTGCCAAGGGTGGCATCGTGGTGGCTATTGCACGGGAACTGGGCGTTCCTGTGAAGTTTGCCGGTGTGGGCGAGGGCATTG
>JAZRCP010000006.1:0-20640 GCA_045659825.1 Dysosmobacter sp.
GGATGCGGAGAGAACGGCGCAGGTATTCGATCTGCTGCTGGGTGACAATCTGCAGGGCCGTAAGGACCATATTGCAGAAAATGGCTATAAGTATCTGGAAATGGCCGATATTTCTTAACGAGGAAACGAAACGATGGCAAAGAAGAAACAGCCGGCTGAAAATAAGCCGAAAGTGAATAACCCCAATGTGATGGGGCTGCGGGCGGCGGTGTTGGAACAGTCCATCACCGACACGCTGGAGCTGAACTACATGCCTTATGCCATGAGTGTCATCGTCTCCCGTGCCATTCCGGAGATCGACGGCTTCAAGCCCTCCCACCGCAAGCTGCTCTATACCATGTATAAAATGGGCCTGATGAGCGGCACGCGTACCAAGTCCGCCAACATCGTAGGACAGACCATGCGCCTGAACCCTCACGGTGATGCGGCCATTTACGATACGATGGTGCGTCTCTCCCGCGGCTACGCTGCCCTGCTGACGCCCTTTGTGGATTCCAAAGGTAACTTTGGTAAGCACTATTCCCGCGATATGGCGTGGGCCGCCCCCCGTTATACCGAGGCCAAGCTGACCGCCATCTGCGGCGAACTGTTCCGGGATATCGACAGCGACACCGTGGACTTCGTGGACAACTATGACAACACCATGAAGGAACCCGCTCTGCTGCCCACGACTTTCCCCAATATTCTGGTCTCCGCCAACAGCGGCATCGCCGTGGGTATGGCCTCCCAGTTCTGCGGCTTCAACCTGAAGGAGGTCTGCGACACCGCGGTGGCCTACCTGAAGAATCCTAATTGCGATCTGACAGAGACTCTACTGGCGCCGGATTTCCCCACCGGCGGTGAACTGATCTGCGATCCTGCCACCCTGCGGGACATCTACGAAACGGGCCGCGGCAGCGTGAAGGTGCGGGCCAAGTACCGGTACATCAAGAGTGAAAACCTGATCGAGATTTATGAAATCCCCTACTCCACCACAGTCGAGGCCATTCTGGATAAGGTGGCGGAGCTGATCAAGGCCGGTAAGGCCAAGGAGATCTCCGACATGCGCGATGAGACCGATTTGTCCGGCTTGAAGTTGGCCATCGATCTCAAGCGCGGTACCGATCCGGACAAGCTGATGGCGAAGCTCTACAGGTCCACCCCTCTGGAGGACAGCTTCTCCTGCAACTTCAATGTGCTGATCGCCGGCAGTCCGCAGGTGCTGGGCGTCCGGCAGATTTTGGAGGAGTGGACGGCATGGCGCACGGGGTCCGTCCGTCGCCGCATCTACTATGTCCTGCAAAAGAAAAAGGACAAGCTGCATCTGTTGAAGGGCCTCAAGCGCATCCTGCTGGATATCGACAAGGCCATCAAAATTATCCGCGAGACGGAAGAGGACGCGGAAGTCATCCCCAACCTGATGATCGGCTTCGGCATCGACCAGATTCAGGCGGAGTTTGTGGCGGAGATCAAGCTGCGCAACATCAACAAGGAATATATTCTGAAAAAGACGCAGGAGACCGACGCCCTGCGGGACGAGATCGATGATCTGGAGGACATGCTGGGCAATCCCAAGCGGGTCAAGAAGATCATCGTGGATGAGCTGAACGACGTGGCGAAGAAATACGGTGAGCCCCGCCGCACTACCATCGTCTACGGCCATGAGATCGAAGTGTATGAGGAAGAGGAACTAACGGAAGAATATCCCGTTCATGTGTTCCTGTCTCGCGAGGGCTACTTTAAGAAGATCACGCCCCTTTCTCTGCGCATGAGCGGCGAACAGAAGTACAAAGAGGGTGACGGCCTGCGCCAGACCTTTGAGACGACTTCCAACGCCGAAATCATGTTCTTTACCGATAAATGTCAGGTGTACAAGACCCGCCTCGGTGAGTTTGAGGACACCAAGGCCAGCGTGCTGGGCGATTACCTGCCCGCTAAGCTGAGCATGGACGCGGGAGAGAATGTGGTGTTTGCCGTGCTGCCCGGTGCGGATTACGCCGGTACGCTGCTGTTCTTCTTTGAAAACGGCAAGGCGGCCCGTGTAGAGCTGGCGGCTTACAAGACGACTTCCAACCGCCGCAAACTGACCGGCGCTTATTCCGACAAGGCGCCCCTTGCCGCCATCTGCCGCATTGACGGCGACTGCGAGCTGGCGGTCTATTCCACGGAACCCCGCTGTCTGGTGTTCCACACGGCGCTGCTGGCGCCCAAGAGCACCCGTACCACGCAGGGCGTGTCGGTGATGAACCTGAAGCCCAAGTACAAGCTGGAGAGCGTGAAGCCGCTGGAGGAGACCAGCATTTCCAACAAGAGCCGCTACCGCGTCCGCGCGGTGCCCGCAGCCGGTGCGCTGCTGCGGCAGGAGGACAGCGAGGAACAGCAGATGGAGCTGGACGTTTGAACGGCTGATCCGGCATACTGTGTGAGGAGGGAATGAAAGCATGGCATTTGAAACGGTCAAGAAGAATCTGGAGGAACGGGGGTTTCTCGTCAGCGTATTCTCCGCCGCGGCGGAGGCTGCGGCGTACATGGACAAGTCTATTGACGGCAAGACCGTCGGCTTTGGCGGCTCCCTGACCTTGCAGGAATTGGGCATCTATGAAATGCTGGAACGCCATAACACCATGTTCTGGCACGCGGTGGCCCCTCCCGAGATCAAGGAAGAGGTGCGTAAAGCAGAACTGAACACACAGATTTTCTGCACCTCGGCCAACGGCCTGTCTGAGGACGGACAAATTCTGAATATCGACGGCATTGGCAACCGCGTGGCGGCGTCCCTGTTCGGCCACGAGAAGGTATATTTTGTGATCGGCCGCAACAAGCTGGCCCCTACCTACGAGGAGGCTCTGTGGCGTGCCCGCAACATTGCTGCGCCGAAGAACGCCATGCGGCTGGGCAGAAAGACCCCCTGTGCCGTCAAGGGCGACCGCTGCTACAACTGCAAAAGTCCCGACCGTATCTGCCAGAGCTTCGTGACTTTGTGGGGCCCCAGTATGGGTATGGAAACCGAAGTGATCTTAGTGGATCAGGATCTGGGCTTATAAGAGGAGGATAAGGTATGGCATTTGAAGCTGTGAAGGAAAATCTGGAAAAGCGGGGATACACCGTCAAGGTCTTTGCCACCGGTGCGGAGGCTGTTGCATATCTGAACAGCGAGATCGATGGCAAGACTGTGGGCATCGGAGGCTCCGGCACCGTGAAGAACATCGGCGCCTACGAACTGCTCAGCGGACATAATACCGTTTACTGGCACTGGATGACCGAACCTAATGAGGCCCGCAAGAACGCAATGAACACGGATGTCTATCTGACTTCTGTTAATGCGCTGGCGGAGAGCGGTGAAATGGTCAATATTGACGGTGCGGGAAACCGCGTGGCGTCCACCCTGTTCGGACATCAGAAGATCTATTTCATCATTGGCCGCAACAAGCTGGTCAAGACCTATGAAGAGGCTGTGTGGCGTGCCCGCAATATTGCGGCGCCGAAGCGTGCGCAGCAAATGAACCGCAAGACCCCGTGCGCCGTCAAAGCAGACCGTTGCTATGACTGCAAGAGCCCCGAGCGTATTTGCCGCGGCATGGTGACGTTATGGGAGCCCATGCTGGGCCAGCCCGCCGAGGTAATTCTGATCGACGAGGATCACGGCCTGTAAGAAGAAAGAAACTACGAGCAAGGAGGTGTATTCCATGAAATTGCGATTGATCGCCTTGTTGGCGGCAGTATGCCTGTTGACGGGATGCACCTCCCTTTTAGAGCGGGAATACAGCACCTCGGAGCCTCACAGCAGTAAGTTCTGGGAGAGTGAGGCGGCAGGTACTCTGCGCGCGGAAAACTATCAGGACATTGTCAACGATCTGCTGCTGCTGATCGGTGAGCACCGGGAAACGGCTACGCTGCGGCTTTACCACTTCAAAGGCGATCTGACGGTAGCGGATATGGTGGAGCGTGCCACGGTAGAAGTCCAGCAGGAGACGCCCTTCGGGGCCTATGCGGTAGAATATATCACCTCCACCGGCAAGGAACAGAGGGGCTATTATGAAGTGCAGGTGCAGATCGGCTACCGCCGCACGGCAGAACAGCTGCAAAGTATTGTCAATGCCACGGCACCGGAGGCGTTGTATAGTCTGCTGGAGCAAACCCTTGCGTCCGGAGACAATGAACTGGTGGTCAAGATCGGTTACTGGGCCGCGAATGGTCAGGAACGGGTGGAAAGCACCATTCATCAGCTACGAGTGGATCAGGGACTGGAGGAATCGCCCGGTTGGACGGTCAATTATTACCCGGAACAGGGACCGGTAGGGTTGGTCGAAGTGCTGCTGGACGTTCCGCCGCCGGAGGTGCAGGAGTCCGAAAAACCACAGGAGGGCTTGAATGAGAATCCAGATATGGAAGGAGGAACCCTGACGGATCTGGAGACGGAGGAGCCCGCAGAAAAGGCGGAAGGTGCAGAGGAACCATCCACCCCGGAAGAGGAAACGGAAAAAATTTAGAAAATTCAGAACAAAAGCCTTGACAGAGTGAAAAACGTCTGCTATAGTAACTTTTGTTCTCGCGGGCTTAGCTCATCTGGTAGAGCGCCACCTTGCCAAGGTGGAGGTAGCGAGTTCGAGCCTCGTAGCCCGCTCCATAAACGCATCTGCTTTGGCAGGTGCGTTTCTTTTTTTGTTTCGCAGAGGAAACTCACTGCCTCCACCTAAGAGTGGGGGCAGGAGGAAACTATATTTTTTGAAAGTCCTAAAAAACGCACCTGCTGATGCAGGTGCACTTCCTTTTGTGCCCAAGGTGTGCTTTTTCTGCAGAAAAGCATTGCGCCGCCCAAAAACAAAGCGTATAATTAAGCTGATACCCCTCGCACATCGAGTAATCGATGGAATATATTTTGATTCTTTGGCTGACTACTCCATTTTTATAGCAGCCGGAGACAAAAAGGAGGAGAATACCGCTTCGGCTTGCGGTGCGGCAGTGTGGAGACCTGTCGTAAAGGCTTCTGGAGTATCGCTCTCCAGAGGCGAGGTGACGAGAACGGAGGTTCTGTCATCAAAGCCGGGAAAGTATGGCAAAGCTCATTCTGAAGGACATCAAGAAGATCTATCCCAACAGTAATGACCAGAAAAAGAAGAAAAAGAAGGCAGAGGTTGCAGACGAGGAGAACAAAGTCAATCTGCAGATCACGGAAGAAGGCGTTGTCGCCGTTCAGGAGTTCAATCTGGAGGTCGAGGACAAGGAGTTCATCGTTCTGGTTGGACCTTCCGGCTGCGGCAAGTCTACCACGCTGCGTATGATTGCCGGCCTGGAAGAGATTTCTTCCGGTGAGATGTATATCGGCGAAAAGCTGGTCAATGACGTGGCTCCCAAGGACCGTGATATCGCCATGGTCTTCCAGAGCTATGCACTGTATCCCCACATGACCGTCTATGAAAACATGGCCTTCCCCCTGAAGCTCCGCAAGTATCCTAAGGAAGAAGTGGATCGCCGCGTACGCGAAGCAGCCGAGATTCTGGACATTACCCAGTATCTGGAGCGCAAGCCCAAGGCTCTGTCCGGCGGCCAGCGCCAGCGTGTTGCCATCGGCCGTGCTATCGTGCGTGAGCCCAAGGTCCTGCTGATGGATGAGCCCCTCAGCAACCTGGACGCCAAGCTGCGCAACCAGATGCGTTCTGAGATCATCAAGCTGCGCCAGAAGATCAACACCACCTTCATCTATGTTACCCATGACCAGACGGAAGCCATGACTCTGGGCGATCGCATTGTCATTATGAAGGATGGCTTCATCCAGCAGATCGGTACACCTCAGGAAGTGTTCGATCATCCCCAGAACCTGTTCGTCGCCGGCTTCATCGGCATGCCGCAGATGAACTTCTTCCAGGCTAAGCTGGCCAAGGAAGACGGCGCCTATTATGTGGTGCTGGACACCCTGAAGGTCAAGCTGACGGAGGATAAGCAGGCTGCCCTGAGCGCCGCTGATGTCCCCGCACAGGATATTACGCTGGGCGTGCGTCCCAACCACATCACTCTCAACGATGGCACCAATGCCGTCAGCGGCACGGTGGATGTGTGCGAGATGATGGGCAGCGAGGTCCACCTGCATGTCAGTGCACTGGGCCGTGACGTGATCGTGATCGTACCTACCGTAGATATTCAGGGGCATCACAATGACGTGTTCGCACTGGGTACAAAGGTCAACCTGACCTTTGGCGGCAATGTCTGCCACCTCTTTGATGCAGAGGGCAAGAACCTGATCAAGTAAAAATATCTGCGGGTGAAGCTGCTGCGGCGGCTTCACCCGCAAACATATATGACAAGAAGGAGGAAGCGCAGTGAACATGGAGTACAAGGTTGATGCCGTGACGCTGGAGTCCGTGACCGTGAGTGAGGGTGCTGACTATGTGAAGACTGATAGTAACAATACCATCCACTACACTCTGGACGGCACTGCGCTGGATACCGTGCCCGTGGTCAACGTCATTAAGTAATTTAACCTTACTAAAATGTAGCACAGAAACTAATATATTAAGGTGGCCGCAACAGCAGGATTGCACGCAAACGTGCAACACTTGCTTTTTTTATCCTCTTTTCACAAAACCCCTTGAAAAAATCGCTTTTTCTGTGCCTTGCAAACGCTTTCTCCTTCCACTATAATGGAAAGGAAAGCACACCGCCTGCACCTGCAGGCCAAATCAGACATAAAGGAGAGACACCCAATGAAAAAGTCCATTGCCATCGTTCAGACCAGCGCTGTTTCCTCTGCCGAGCTGAAGGCGCTCTGCGAGGAGATCATGCCCGAAGTGACCGTCTATCAGATCATTGACGACAGCCTCATTAAGGAAGTCAATGCCAACGGCGGACCCACCTACGGCGTCAAGCGCAGAATGTATAACTATTTCCAGCAGGCCGAGTCTCTGGGTGTGGATGCCATCTTGAACCAGTGCTCCAGCGTGGGCGAAGTGGCGGATGCCATCAAGCCTTTCATCAGCGTGCCCGTGGTAAAGGTGGACGAGGCCATGGCGGAAAAGGCTGTGTCTCTGGGCAAGAAGATTGCTGTGGTCGCTACCGTGCCTACCACCGTGGGCCCCAGCGTCCGTCTGGTGGAGCAGAAGGCCAAAGAACTGGGCAAGGACATTGAGATCGAGACCCATCTGGTGAAGGACGCCATGATGATCCTTATTGAAAAGGGCGACGTGGAGACCCACAACAAGATGGTTTTGGGCGAGGTGGAAGCCGCTGCCGAGACCTGCGACGTGGTGGTGCTGGCACAGGGCAGCATGACCGTACTGCTGCCTCTGCTGGGCCACATCCAGAAGCCTGTGCTCACCAGCCCCCGACTGGGCGTCGAGCGCGTGAAGGAAGTTCTCGGTATTTGATTTGGAACCGACAGGCGGTGGAATGATGAAAACTTACCCCACGCTGCCGCTGGCAGACCTGCCCCTCTGGCAGGATGTGCCTGCCGCGGTAGAGGCCATGTACCGTGAGGCGTTGGCGGCCTTTGACCGCAAGATCATCGCGTTGGACGACGATCCTACCGGCATCCAGACGGTCCACGGCGTGAACGTCTATACGGACTGGTCGCAGGAACGCCTGCTGGACTGCTTCCGTGACAGCGACAGCATCAGCTTTATTCTCACCAATTCCCGCAGCTTTACGGCGGGACAGACGGAGACCATCCATCGGGACATTGCTGAGCGCGTCTGCCGTGCCGCGGCGGAAACGGGACGGGATTATGTTCTCATCAGCCGTGGCGATTCCACCATGCGGGGCCACTGGCCGCTGGAGACCCAGACGCTGGCAGAGAGAATTGCACAGGAGAGCGGCCGCCGCTTTGACGGTGAGGTGATCCTCCCGTTTTTCAAGGAGGGTGGCCGGTTTACCTTCGGCAACGTCCACTATGTGAAGGACGGCGAAACGCTGGTTCCCGCCGGTGAGACGGAGTTTGCAAAGGATGCTACCTTCGGCTATTCCGCCTCCGGTTTAGATGACTGGTGCGAGGAAAAAACCGCCGGAATCTGCCGTGCGGAGGACTGTATCTGCATCGCGCTGGAGGATATCCGCGCGCTGGATGTGGCGAAGATCACGGCGCAGCTGCTGGCGGCAAAGGATTTTGCCAAGGTGATCGTCAACGCCGTGTGCTATGAGGACCTCAAGGTCTTCTGCGCCGCCTATGTGAAGGCGCTGGCGGCAGGGAAGGAATTTCTGTTCCGCACCGCTGCCGGATGGACTAAGATCCTCGGCGGCATTTCCGACAAGCCCCTGCTGACGCGTGAGGAGCTAATCTCCGGCTCCGCCTACGGCGGCATTGTGATAGTAGGTTCCCATGTCAATAAGACCACGCTGCAGCTGCAGCATCTGCGTGAAAGCGGCTTGCCGATCCATTTCGAGGAGTTTGACGCCACGCTGGTGACAGAGGACGGCGGTCTGGAGCGGGAAGTGGCCCGCGTCATTGCTATTGCAGAGGAGCGAATCCGGAAGGGTGAGAGCGTAGGTGTTTACACCACCCGCAAGCGCATCGATCCTGCCCACCTCAACGGCGAGCAGCGGCTGCAGATGTCGGTGGACATCTCTGATGCCGTCACCAGCATCATCGGTAAACTGACCGTGCGTCCGGCCTTTATCGTGGCCAAGGGCGGCATTACCTCCAGCGATGTGGGCGTGAAAGCTCTGCAGGTCAGGAAAGCCAAGGTCATGGGTCAGATCATGCCCGGCATCCCGGTGTGGATGACCGGCGCAGAGAGCAAGTTCCCCGACATGCCCTATGTCATTTTCCCGGGCAATGTGGGCGAGGTCAGAACACTGACCGATGTGGTCCGTGTGCTGATGGGCGAATAAGAAAAGATAACAAGGCCGGTGGCTTTTGCCACCCGCCTTGTTATATTCAATTTAAAACCAGTGCGTCCTTCAGCGTGCGCAGGGAGGCCAGATGGCCTTCCAGCATGGGCAGCGTCAGGTCCTCCATTTCGAGAGATACATCGCCGTCATAGCCGGACATCCGCACCACGGAGAAAAATTCCTGCCACCATTGCAGACCGTGGCCCGCGCCGACAGCCACATAGTTCCATGCGCGGCTGCGGAAGGCATCGATAGGTTTGGTGTCCAGCAAACCGTTGGGGCCGGAGAGACGCCGCTCTGGGCGGGAGTCCTTGCCGTGGAGGTGGTAAATCGCACCGTGCTCGCCCAATACGCGAGCGGCTTCCATGGGGTCACCGCCCATCCAGAACAGGTGGGAGGGGTCGAGGTTCATGCCCACCATGGGGCCCACGGCGTTCCGCAGACGCAGCAATGTCTCCGGATTGTAGACCAGCTGCATACCGTGGTTTTCCAGTGCAATGCGTTCGATGCCGCAGTTTTCTGCCAATTTTACAAGCCGTTCCCATGCGGGAATACAAACCTCGTTCCACTGGTATTCCAGAATGTCCTGCGTTTCCGGGGGCCAGGAGGTGGTAATCCAGACCGGCGTCCGGTCACCGGCGCAGCCAGCGGGGAGGCCGCTCATCATCACGATCTTTTTCACGCCCAGTTGTTCGGCGAGGTGGAAGGTCTTTTCCGTCACCAGCATTTCCTGTTCATAGGCCAGCGGATTTCCGGAACAGTTCAGAGCGCACAGTTCGATGTCCCGGCGGCGCAGCTCGTCCTGCCAGCGGGCCCGTGCGGCAGCAGAGGAGACCATCTCATTCAGGTCAACGTGGGGTGCACCGGACCAGTTGCCTGTTCCAATTTCTACAGCGCGTACGCCCTGCTGTACGCAGAAGTCCAGCATATCCGTGTAGGGCATATCCAAAGTGCAGGTTTTGATTGCAAGCCGCATGAAAGGCCACCTCCTGTCAGATAGCTACAGCATATCATAAAACGGCAGAAATGTCTGCCCTTTTGGATGAAAAAGCCGCCCCCGCGTTTGCGGGGACGGCTTGTCTGGTGAGAAATCAGGGCAGACGATACTTTTCCAGATCGCGGTTGAGGGTGGAGGCGAACTCACCGGCCACATGCAGATTGCTGAGATAGGCATGGCGGTTGACGTTTTCGCCCTGCTCCTCGACGATGGTCATGGCGATGTTGGAGCAGTGGTCAGACACGCGCTCCATGTTGGTCAGCAGGTCGGAGAGGACGAAGCCCAGCTGCACGGTGCATTCGCCGCGCTGCAGACGGGCAATGTGGCGGACGCGAATCTCTTCGATCAACACGTCGATGGTCTCCTCCAGGGGTTCGACTTCCAACGCCAGCTTGGGATCGTCTGCGGCGAAGCAGGAGAAGGCCTTGTCCAGCGTATCTTCCAATGCCTCGATCAGGATCTTGATCTCCTGATTGGCTTTTTCGGAGAAGGAGAGGTCCTTTTCGTGCAGTTCCTGTGCGGATTCCTGAATGTTCAATGCATGGTCGCCCACACGCTCAAAGTCACCGATGGCGTGGAGCAGGCGGGAAACCGTGTGAATATCCTTCATCGAAACGCCGTGCTGGGAAAGCTGGATCAGATAGCTGCCGAGGCGGTCTTCATAAATGTCCAGCTTGTCCTCGTTCTCTTCAATTTCAGAAGCCCGGTCTTCCCGATAGTCATAGATCTGCTGCAGAGCAAGCAGCACGCTCTCGTGTGCCAGCTGGCCCATGCGGATGGTCATAGACACGCACTCGCTGATGGCAACACCGGGGGTGCGCAGCAGCAGGGGATCCAGGAAAGCAAACTGCTCGGAAGCGTCGTCGTCCTTGACAGCCTTCCGCGCCAGCTTTTCCAGCTGGCGGGAGAAGGGCAGCAGCATAATGGTGGTAAATACGTTGAAGACGGTGTGGCAAAGAGCGATTCCGACGGCGCCGACGGTATAGTGCAGGAAATCGAAGCCAAACAGCAGGTCTCCACCGTAGAACAGCATCAGGCAGATCAACGTACCGATCAGGTTAAAGGAAATGTGGATGATCGCCACGCGCTTGGCGTTACGGTTGACACCGATGGAACTGATCAGCGCCGTCACGCAGGTGCCGATATTCTGGCCCATGATAATGGGGATGGCCATACCATAGGTAATGGAGCCGGTCAGTGCCAGCGCCTGCAGAATACCGACAGAAGCAGCGGAGGACTGGATGATGCCGGTGAACACCGCACCTACCAGAACGCCCAGCAGGGGATTGTTGAAAGCGGTCAGGATGCTGGAGAACTCAGGCATATCAGCCAGAGGGCTGACGGAGTCCTTCATCAGTTCCATACCATACATCAGGATCGCAAAACCCACCATGATGCGGCCGATGTCGCGGCGGCGCTGTTTTTTGGAGCCCATGATGAGGATCACGCCAATCAGCGCAATCACGGGGGAGAAATTCTCCGGCTTGAGCAGATTGAGGAACAGATTTTCACTCTCGATGCCGGCCAGAGAGAGGATCCATGCTGTCAGCGTGGTGCCGATGTTGGAACCCATAATTACGCCAATGGTCTGTCCCAGCTCCATCACGCCGGAGTTGACAAGGCCAACCAGCATCACTGTCATGGCGGAGGAGGACTGAATGGCAATCGTAATGCCGGCACCCAGCAAAAGGCTCTTCAATGGATTGGATGTCATGACCTTCAGCAGCCGTTCCAGCTTGCCGCCGGCCATTTTTTCCAAACTCTTGGACATGGTGTTCATGCCGTACAGGAAGAACGCCAGTCCGCCGCAGAGTGTGAAGAGAGAAAAAATATCCATAACAAGATACTCCTTTTCGCTCCCCTGTGAATAGGGGATGGTCTGCATGATTTTGCCATTTTATTATATAAGGAATATATGCGGCAAGAAATAGGCGGAATGACCAAAACGGGTTTTATATGAAATTTTTGGCGGAAAGTATTAAAAACACGAATACTTTTTGTCAAAAAAGCGAGAGTTGTGCAGAAAGACACCAAAACGGCGGCATCTTCTCCGGATGCCGCCGTTTTAAAAAGTGGAAAATTCAGCCGAACCAAAGATTCTGCACCTGTCCGGCGCAGCGGCGTCCGGCAAAATAGCCTGCCTGCCACAAGGCCCGCAGAATTTCGGGGTCTTTCTCTGTGCGGGAGCAGCCGTAGGTATCCTCCGGGGCAATGACCAGCACGTTTCCCTCTGCCTCCAAGGCAAAGAGCGCATCCCGGGAGGCGTTGTAGCGCTCTGTGCGCTGGCGCATGGTCTCCAGAAAGGCAGGATACTTGCGATAGGTCTTTTCCAGCAGGGACAGAGAAGCATCCGCATCTTTGCGGTAGCTCCGCTCCCGGGTCAGCACCACCACCACGCGGTCGCAGCCGGCGTCAAAGGCGCGCTGCCAGGGAATGGCGTCAGCACAGCCGCCGTCCAGATAGGATTTGCCGCCGATCTCAATGATGGGGAACATCATGGGGATCGCACAGGAGGCCTCCAGCACCAGATTGGGTACGTCCCGGCGGGGTACTTCCAGATATTCCGCGTGGCCGGTAGCAAGATTGGTGACGGCGGCCTCCACGGTGCCGGGATAGGAGTCAAAGGTGTCGTAGTCAAAGGGAAGCAGTTGGGTGGGGATGGTCTCGTAAGTAAATTTCAGGCCGAAGTAGCTGCGGTTTTTTGGATTAAGCAGATTCCGCATGCTCATGTAGCGGGGGTCGCCGGCGTAAGTTGTCACCAGCTTCAGGTTGCGGCGGCACTGACGGGACAGATAGCTGACGCCGTAGGCAATGCCGGCGGATGTGCCAACGGTATAATCGGGAAGAGGCAGACCCGCCTCTAAAAATGCGTCACAGACGCCACAGGAAAAAATCGTCCGCAGGGCGCCGCCCTCCAGAACCAGACCGGTTTTCATATCCCTCACATCCTTGCGTTGTTTTCCTCATTATAGCACAGGAATTGAAAAAAGAAAGTCTGATTGCGATAGACAGGACAAACAAAAAACCACACCGTGTGGTGTGGTTTTTCTGGCGGAGAAGGAGGGATTCGAACCCTCGAGACCCTTTAGGAGCCTACATGATTTCCAATCATGCGCCCTCGACCAACTAGGCGACTTCTCCATATGCAATTTTCCGCCCAAAACAGACAGCGTTATTATTATAGCAAAGGAAAAGGAAAAGTCAAGTACTTTTTTTGCTTTTCCTAAAAAACAGGCGGAGAGGAAGTCTCTCCGCCTGCCTGCGCATCAGCGCATCTCGGAAACAATGCTGTCCACGGCGTGATCAATGGCAACGCCCAGTTTGTGGATGCTTTTCCCAACCTGCGTTTTCATGGGGTCCCGCCCGCAGGGCAGCATGATTCCCGCCATGGCGCCGGCCATCAAACCGGCACCCATACCGATGAAAAATCCGGTACTCATTTTCATGTGCAGTCACTCCTTTTTCGGCCTGCATACAGTATGTGCCGCCTTCGACAGAATATACGCTTACGCACCGTTTTTCAGACGACTTTCGAGCCAAACGCCCAGCAGGCCGCAGAGCGTGGCGGGAAGCAGCCACCCGAAACCCAGCGTACCCAGTGGAAAGTGGGTCTGGATCTCCAGCGGCAGGCCCAGCGATTCCGCTGTCGTGAGGCAGCTAATGAGCAGGGCGCCCAGAGCTGCCAACCGAACGGGCCGATCGCCGGGAATGTGGCGGTCAAAGAAGGAGAGCAGGATCAGCACCAGTGTGGGAGGATAGAGAATGCTTAGAATGGGAGATGCCAGCGCCACGATCTGCTCCAGCCCAAAGGCGGAGACAACGGCACTGAAGCCGCAGATGAGTACCAGCGCGGTGCGGTAAGAGATCGAAAGCAGGTCTGAAAAATAGGCGGCGGTGGAGGATGCCAGCGCGGCTGCGGTAGTCACGCAGGCCAGCGCTACAATGATGGCCAACAGCGTGATGCCGTGCGGCCCCAGCAACTGCCGCACGATGGAAAGAAGCAGCTGCGTGCGGGAAAAATCGGGCGGGAAGACAGTCCCTGCAAAGGCACCGAGATAGGCAAGGCCCAGATAGACGATGAACAGTGCAGCTGCAGCCACGGTGGCGCCGGTCACCGTAATCCGGCTGCGGTCACGGTCGGTGTAGCCTCTGGACTGAATGCTTTTCAGGATCAGAATGCCGAACACCACGGCGGCCAGCACATCCATGGTCTGATAGCCGGCTTCGATTCCAGTGACGGCAGCGTCGGCGGCTGGAATTCCACCGGAAACCGGACCGATGGGCGTGAGGATGCCTTTTACAATAAGAATCAGCAGTCCAATTAGCAGGGCAGGCGTTAGAAAACGGCCTACAATATCCACTACCGCGGAGGACTTGAGGCATAAAAACAGAATCACGGCAAAAAACAGCGCGGAGAACAGAGTGGGATGGAGCGGAGAGAGAAAGGGCGCCATTTCATAGGTGGTGGCCGCGGTGCGGGGAATGGCCAGCAGCGGGCCGATACACAGGACGATGCCCGCCATCAGAATACGGGAAGCCAGCGGACCCGCCCGAAGAAATACCGCCTCGGGACTGCCGCGGCGCAAAATGGCAAACAGGGCGGGCAGGGCAAGGCCGATATCCGCCAGATAATAACAGGCAAAGCCAAGGAGCCAGCGGGAGCCGCACTGCAGCCCTAAATAAGGTGGGAAGATCACATTGCCTGCGCCGAAGAACATGGAAAACAGTGCGAAGCCTAAAATCAAACTGTCCCGGTACCAGTGCTTCATTTCATCCCCCCGATCGACAGTGCCCGAGTTCGTGGTGACTGCCGTAAATTTCGCAAAATGTTTGTAAATACCTCTTGATTTTGCCCGAAAAGGCACATAATATGTTGTGGAACGCCAAAATAAAAACTGGCAGAAAAAAGTTTTGAAAAGCGGGAACTTTTTTGCGGCGGCTACCGTCATAGTATCCGGAAAGAATACGGAGCGCATATGCGTTCCCGAAGAGAAGAATATAAAGGAGAATACATACCATGAAGAAGAATCTGCTGACCATCCTGCTGGCTCTGGCCATGCTGCTTGCCCTGACCGCCTGCGGCGGCGAAAAAGAGCCCGCTCCCGAAGAGGAGAAGGCTCCTGCTGAAGATGTTGTCATCGAGCCGGAAGTGGCTGATCCTGAGGCTGATGTGCCCGCCGAACCCACCGAAGAGCCCGATGTTGCTCCTGAGATGCCCACCGTGGGCGAGGAAACTCCCGAAGTGACCCCCGAAGTTGAGCCCGAAGCAAAGCCTGAGGAGAAGCCCGCCGACAAGCCCGTGGAAGCGCCCAAGCCCGAGGAACCCTCTGCTCCTGCTGCCGGCCAGAGCGCCGACCTGCAGGCCTTCTATGAATCTCTGCTGACTACCTATGGTGAGAACTTCCCCGCTAATATGAACATGTGCGAGATGCAGGATGTTCAGGACAGCTTTTATCCCGGCCTGTCCGCCATCGGCACCAAGCAGCTGATGATCTATCAGCCCATGATGGGCGCTGTGGTCTGCGAGATCGCTCTGGCAGAGGTCAACAATGCCGCTGATGTGGACGCCGTCAAAGCCATTTTCCAGAGCCGCATTGATGCGCAGGTGGATGGCGGTGCCTGGTATCCTGAGAGCATTGAGGGCTGGAAGACTAACTCCCGCGTGGTCGCAAACGGCAATTGCGTGATGATGATCGCCTATTCCGAGTGCGACGCTGTTGTGGACGCATTCAACGGCCTGTTCGCCTGATTTGCAAAGAAAAAGGACTTCCGGATTTCCGGAAGTCCTTTTTTATGATCCGTTTCAAATCTTGACCAGCTCGTATTCCCGGCTGCCTAAGCCCAACTTTTCCGCATGTTCCAGACAGGATTGCCAGTTGGTGTCGGGATGTGCGGCGAGGAAGGGGTCCTTGCAGTCGCAGACGGCGCCGTCATCAAACAGCACGGAGTTGGGGAGCGGCTGCTGGGCCAGCACGGCGTCGGCGCAGGCCTGATCCAGTGCCACGGGGTCAAAGGAGGCGAACATGCCTACGTTGGGAGAAATGGGGGTATCATTCTCACTGTGGCAGTCGCAATTGGGGGAGACATCCATCACCAAAGAGATGTGGAAGCAGGGGCGTCCATCCACCACGGCTTTGGTGTACTCAGCGATCTTTCGGTTCAGCACAACGGGAGCCTCGTCGAAGCGGGTCGCTACCGCATCCCTGGGACACACGGCGATGCAGCGGGCACAGCCCACACACTTGGCTTCATCGATGGAATACTTGCCATCCTCGCCCTTGGTGGGAGCGCCATGGGCGCAGATCTTGGCGCAGTTACCGCAGCCGATGCACTTTTTGGCCTTGACAAAGGGCTTGCCTGCGTTGTGCTGCTCCATCTTGCCGGCGCGGCTGCCGCAGCCCATACCGATGTTTTTCAGGGTGCCGCCCATGCCGGCCTGCTCGTGGCCCTTGAAGTGGGACAGGGAGATGAACACATCGGCGTCCATGACGGCGCGGCCGATTTTGGCGGACTTCACATATTCGCCGCCTTCCACAGGCACCTCCACCTCGTCATTGCCTTTCAGACCGTCGGCAATGATGATGTGGCAGCCGGTGTTGTACGGGTTGAAGCCGTTCTGATAGGCGGATTCGATGTGGTCCAGTGCGTTTTTGCGGCCGCCGACATACAGGGTGTTGCAGTCGGTCAGGAAGGGCTTGCCGCCCTTATCTTTCACCAGATTGACCACCACCTTGGCCCAGTTGGGGCGTAGGAAAGCCAGATTGCCCGGCTCGCCGAAATGCAGCTTAATGGCGACAAACTTGCCGTCCATGTCGATCTCGTCAAAACCGGCGGTCATGATCAGACGGGCCAGCTTCTGGGGCAGGTTTTCGCGGAAGGTGGGGCAGCGGAAGTCTGCAAAATAGACTTTCGATTTCTCAGCCATTTGTAATCTCCTCTTTCTTATATCCTTTTGAATCGGGCGGCGCCCGAACATTACTCGTCCAGATCCACGCTGATGTTGTCTGTGCCGTTGCGGTCAAACTCAGACAGATAGGCGTCAATCCGCTCCATCAGCGCGCCGTAGTTTTCACGGGTCAGGGGCTCGCCGTCCATGTCCCGCAGGGCCAGCTCCTCGGCCAAAATTTCATAAAAGACAATGTCCTCGTATTGCTCAATGGCCTCGTGGATGCCGCCGTCGGCAAAGCGGCGGGAGGGAATGAGTTCCCCCTGATACAGATCCACCAGTTTGCCCATTTTGTTGGAAAGACAGTGGGAGAAGATCAGGCTCTCCACCTGATCGTATTCGCGGATGCGGTCGTTTTCACGGGTGGAGTTGATCACCCAGTTGCCTATGTATACTAAATCCAGCAGATAGCGAAACTGCTGCTGTGTCAATTCGATTTTCACGGGTCACACCTCCCAGGGGTCTGCGCGAAAGCGCACAGGGCGCTTTCTGCAAACATTATAGCAAAGCTATGAACAAAATTCCACATAAAAAACAGGGAAAAACACTAAAAACTGTCTTGCGGCAAATCTTCATGCATAGTATAATATATAGTCCTGATGTTTGTTTTGATCACAAGGAGTTTGAGCCTATGGATATGCGGCCGATCGGTGTGTTTGACTCGGGTCTCGGCGGACTGACTGCGGTGCGTGCGCTGTGGAACATTCTGCCGGAGGAAAATCTCATATATTTCGGCGACACGGCGCGGGTGCCCTACGGTGGGCGGTCCAAGGAGACGCTGCTGAAGTACGCGCGGCAGGATGTCCGCTTTCTGCGCTCCTTTGACCTGAAAGCCATCCTGATCGCCTGCGGCACAGTGACTGCCACTTCTCTCAGTACACTGCAGGCGGAAAACGACCTGCCCATCGTCGGCGTGGTGGAGCCTACCTGCCGGCGGGCGTTGCTGGTGACAAAGACGAAGAAGGTGGGCATTATCGCCACACTGGCATCCATCCGTTCCGGTGCGTATGAAGCAACGCTGAAACGGCTGGACAGCGAGGTGGAAGTGATCGGAAAGCCCTGCCCGCTGTTTGTGCCGCTGGTGGAAAACGGACGGTTCCGGCGCGGCGACATCGTCATTGAGACCATGGCCCGGGAATATCTGGAGCCGCTGAAGGCACAGGGCGTGGACACCCTGATCCTTGGCTGCACTCATTACCCGCTGCTGACGGATGTCATCGCGGATGTAATGGGGCCGGATGTGACGCTGGTCTCCGCCGGTGAGGAGTCCGCCTTTGAGTTGAAGCGTCTGCTGAAAGCCGAGAACCTGCGGGCTGACGAAAGCCGTAGCGGTACATCGGAGTTCTATGTCAGCGACCAGACGGAGGATTTTGAGCGCATTGCCTCGGTTTTCCTGCAGGAGGATCTGCGGCAGGCGGCGCGGAGGATCGACATTGAACAGTATTGAGAAAATTCCGGTCCTGCTGACCATCCGGGGCGAGCAGTATTTTGACGATGTGGACCCCAATGAGACCCAGCTGATGACCGATGGAACCATGGAATTGACAGAAGCGGGCATGCGCCTGACCTATGAGGAGACGGAGCTGACCGGCATGGAGGGCACGACCACCACCTTCGAGGTGAAGGAGAAGCAGGTCATCCTGACCCGCAGCGGTACCGTCAATTCCCAGATGGTATTTGAAGAGGGAAAGCAGCACACTTCCCTGTATGAAACGCCTTTCGGTGAGCTGTCGGTGGACATCCGCACCAGCAGCCTGCGCCACAACCTGTCGGAACGGGGCGGCGTGATGGACATCCGGTATTCCATTGCCGTTGCCAACACCGCCACGGGACAGAACTGCTTCAAAATTCAGGTGAAGCGGAAACACGGATAATACATTTACGAATGAGGAGATAGATTCCATGATCAACATGATCCAGAATGCGAAAGATCAGGCGGCCTTTTTGGCCATGAGCGCCTACCGTGCCGCCGTAGCCAATGGTTCTCTGCCCGAGGCAGAGGTAAAGACCGCCCCCGTTGAGATCCCCAAGGACACCGCCAACGGCGATTTCACCACCACCTTTGCGCTGGCCGCCTCCAAGGCTCTGCGCCAGAACCCCCGCGTCATTGCCCAGACCCTGCTGGATCACATGGATCTAAAGGGCACCTACTTCGCATCCGCGGAGATCGCAGGCCCCGGCTTTTTGAACTTCCGCCTCAATGACAGCTGGTATCAGGGTGTCGTGAGTGCCGTGGAGACCGAGGGTGCTGACTACGGCACCAATGACGCCCTGAAGGGCAAGAAGTACATGGTGGAGTTCGTCTCTGCCAACCCCACCGGCCCCATGCATATGGGCAACGCCCGCGGCGGCGTGCTGGGTGATACGCTGGCAGCCGTGCTGGCCCACAGCGGAGCAGAAGTGACCCGCGAGTTCTATGTCAACGACGCCGGTCACCAGATCGACAAGTTCGCCCACTCCATCGAGGCCCGCTACCTGCAGATCATCCACGGCGAGGATGCCATTCCCTCCCCCGAGGACGGCTATCAGGGCGGCGACATCCGCGAGCTGGCACAGGCTTACTATGACGAAAACGGCGACAAGCTGGTAAACGTCCCTGCCGAGGAGCGTCAGGAGACTCTGGCCCAGTTCGGCCTCAGCGTGAACCTGCCCAAGATGAAGACCGACCTGCAGCGCTATAAGATCGACTATGACAAGTGGTTCTACGAGTCCGACCTGCACAACAGCGGCTATGTGGCCGAAACGGTGGACCTGCTGACGGAGCGTGGCTGGACCTATGAAAAGGACGGCGCCCTGTGGCTGAAGACTGCCGAGATCATGCGCGAGAACATGCTGAAGGCCGGCAAGAAAGAAAAGGACATCGAGAAGCTGGAACTGAAGGACGACGTGCTGCGCCGTGCCAACGGCTTCTATACCTACTTTGCCGCCGACATTGCCTACCACCGCAACAAGTTTGCTGTCCGTGGCTATGATAAGGTCATCAACATCTGGGGTGCCGACCACCACGGCCATGTGGCCCGTTTGAAGGGTGCGCTGGATGCACTGGGCCTCAACGGTACCGAAAAGCTGGACATCGTGCTGATGCAGCTGGTAAAGCTGCTGCGCGACGGCGAGCTGGTCCGTATGTCCAAGCGTACCGGCAAGGCCATCAGCCTCTCCGACCTGCTGGACGAGATCCCCGTGGATGCCGCCCGCTGGTACTTCAACGCCAAGCCCGACACCCAGATGGAGTTTGATCTGGGTCTGGCCGTCCGCGAGGACAGCGAGAACCCCATCTACTATGTGGAGTACGCTCACGCCCGTATCTGCTCCCTGATCGGCCGCCTTACCGCCGAGGGTCTGGCCATGCCCGCCTCTGCCGACGCCTCCCTGCTGACCGCCGAGGCCGAGCGCGCCCTGATCAAGCAGATCGCCCAGTTCTGCGAGGAAGTGAAGCTGGCTGCCCGTGACTACGACCCCAGCCACATTAACCGCTGCCTGCAGGAGCTGGCTGCCTGCTTCCACCGCTTCTACAATGCCTGCCGCATCGGCGGCGAAGCGCCTGCGCTGGGCGGTGCCCGCCTGAAGCTGGCGGACAACCCCCGCACCGTGCTGAAGAACGGCCTGAAGCTGATCGGCGTGGTCGCCCCCGAAAAGATGTAATACCAAAAGGGCAGAGGCGACAGCCTCTGCCCTTTTCAGGAGAAGCCTATGGAAACACGGAAGAAATCCCACTCGACTGCGCTGAGAGCCGCCTTCCCCGTCACCGTTCCGGTGATGACGGGATACCTCTGTCTCGGCATGGCCTTCGGCGTGCTGATGAAAGCGGGCGGCTACGGGGCGCTGTGGTCTGCGGCCATGAGCCTCGTTGTCTTTGCAGGCAGCATGCAGTTTTTGACCATTTCCCTGCTGGCGGCGG
>JAZRCP010000007.1:0-2362 GCA_045659825.1 Dysosmobacter sp.
ATCACTTCCGTTCAGGCAGTTTACGTCCCCGCGGACGACCTGACCGACCCCGCACCCGCCACCACGTTCTCCCATTTGGATGCAACCACCGTTCTGGACCGTGGTATCGCATCTCTGGGTATTTATCCCGCAGTTGACCCGCTGGACTCCACCTCCCGTATCCTCGCTCCCGAGGTCGTGGGTCAGGATCACTATGAGACGGCCCGTGCCGTGCAGCAGATCCTCCAGCGCTATAAGGAACTGCAGGACATCATCGCCATCATGGGTATGGACGAACTGAGCGAAGAGGATAAGATCACCGTCAACCGTGCCCGTAAGGTGCAGCGTTTCCTGTCTCAGCCCTTCGAGGTTGCAGGGCAGTTCACCGGCTATAAGGGCAAGTATGTTCCTCTGAAGGAGACCATTCGTTCCTTCAAGGAGATCATCTCCGGTAAGTATGATCATATCCCCGAATCTTACTTCCTGTATAAGGGCAGCATCGACGAAGTCGTAGAGGCGTATAACAAGGAGGCATAAGCATGGCAAGCTTTCCTCTGAAGATCGTGACGGCAGATGGTCTGATTTTTGACGGCATGGCCGAGAAATTGATCGTCCGTACAGTGAACGGCGATATGGCAGTTCTGGCGCGCCACATCAACTGTGTATGCCCTCTGGGCATGGGACGTGCGGTCATTGAAAGCGGCGGCGAACGGAAAACTGCCGCCTGCATTGGCGGTATGCTGAATGTGTTTGATGGCGCTGCAACGCTGGTTCCCACTACCTTTGAATGGGCAGATGATATTGATCTGGCCCGTGCGCAGGCAGCGGCTAAAAAGGCAGAGGAAATTCTGGCAAAGCGCGATAAGGTGACTGATCAGGAAATTGCTCTGAGTGAAGCCAAGTTGAAGCGTGCACTGATCCGACAGAATGTGTACCAGAACAAATAAGCATATTGCTTCATTATTATTATAAAAAAACGGTACTGTCCGAGGGACAGTACCGTTTTTTATGTCTTTTATGAATTTCTGAGGAAAACTCAGAACAGTAGGTGGGCGAACAGGGCAATCACCGGCAGGGTGATAATGGTACGCTCCAGAAAGATGATGAAGAGGTCTTTCAGAGAAACGGGGATCTTGCTGCCCATGATGATGCTGCCGATCTCAGACATGTAGATGAGCTGTGTCACGCTGGTGGCGGCCACCACAAAGCGGGTGATCTCACTTTCGATGGAGCTGGCAATGACGCTGGGCAGGAACATGTCTGCAAAGCCCACGATGATGGTCTGACTGGCCAGTTCTGTCTCAGGCAGCTGCAGCAGGTTGTAAACGGGAATAAAGGGAATGCCGAGAATGCGGAACACGGGCGTAAACTCTGCGATAATTAGAGCAATGGTGCCCATGGAGAGGATGACCGGCAGGGTGCCGAACCACATCTCAAACACATTTTCCATGCCTTCCTTGAAGAAAGCTTTCAGACTGGGGGAGTGTTCCGCCTTGTCCAGCGCCAGCTTCAGACCGTAGCGAGCGGGCGTCATGCCTTCGGGAATGTCCTCGCGGTGGGGGACATTGGTGTAATAGGTCTCGGGAACACGGGACAGGGGAGGCAGCTTGGGTACAATGATGGCCGCCACGATACCTGCCGCGGAAACGATCAGATAAAAGGGAACAAACAGATGCTCCAGATGGACCTGCGTAATGACCACCAACGCGAAGGTGATACTGACAGCGGAGAAGGTGGTGGCGATGACGGTAGCTTCCCGCTTGGAGTAGAAGCCTTCCTCATACTGCTTGCTGGTCAGCAGCACGCCGATGGAGCCGTCGCCCAGCCAGGACGCCACGCAGTCCAGTGCGCTGCGGCCGGGGAGATTAAACACGGGGCGCATCAGCCGGATTAGCAGTGCGCCGAAAAAGTCCAACAGGCCGTAGTTCAACAGCAGGGCCAGCAGTACACCGGCTAACAGGAATACGCACACCAGAATGGGGATCAGGTCGTTGATGACCACGCCGCCGGTCACATCACCAATGATGAAATCGGGGCCGAAGTCAAAAAAGATCATATTGGCGAACACGAAACCGATCATGCGCACCACAAACCAGAAGCCCTTGACGCTGAACAGATTATCCAGTTTTTCATTCCGCTTCAAAAAGTCGAGGCCGACCCACTTGTGGAGAATGGTGAGAATGGCGCTGAGAGAGATCAGCAGCCAGATGATGGTGAGGGTGTAGTCGCCCATCAGATTCAGCAGCCAGTTGGCAGCCACAGCAATGGGGATGGTGATACTGCCATTCATGTTGATGGGCGTCACGAACAAAAAGATACCCACGAGGGAGGGGATCAAAAAGCGGTAAAACCGTTTCTCTTTCAATAATTTCATAGCAAGACC
>JAZRCP010000008.1:0-4428 GCA_045659825.1 Dysosmobacter sp.
GGGGTGCTGGTCGGGAAAATATCATCTGTATCTTTCTGGAAACGAAAGTTTCAGGAAGAACAAACTTATGCTGCAATGAGGTGGCACTGTGAAAGAATTTCAAGCAAAACTTCTGGTAGATGCAGGCTGCGCTCTCGGTGAGGGCCCTGTCTATGATGAAACAAGAGATGGCCTGTACTGGCTGGACATTGAGAAAAACCGCATTCACTATCTGGACTTCGCCTCCGGACGGAGCCTGTATATGCAGATGGATCGCCCCATTGGCTCCATGGTCCTGACGGACGGCGGCCGGATCCTGGCAGGCATGGATGATGGGGTTTATATGATCGAAGATCTGCGCATTACTCCTTACTGCCTGATGGCAGAGGCTGCCGATGAGAACATCCGCTTTAATGACGGCAAGTGCGACCCTGTCGGCCGTTTTGTGGTAGGGACACAGGCCAACCCCAACGACGCGGAGTTGGGCAACCTGTTCTCCGTCAGCGGAAAGGATGCCTATCAAATACTGAACCCCGGCCTTGGCTGTTCCAACGGCCTTGCATGGACGGCGGACGGCAAAACCATGTACCATGTAGATACATTGGTAAAGACTCCCAGCCGCATTTATGCCTTTGACTATGATCCTGAAACCGGCGCGGCAACCAACCGCCGCGAGGTGATCGACTACTTGGCTCTGGCCGAACAGGGTTGCCTTGCCGACGGCATGACTATCGACCGCGACGGCAATCTGTGGCTGGCTGACTGGGGCGGCTACGGCGTCAGCTGCTGGGACCCCCGCACGGGCAAGCGCATTGCCCGCATTTCCGTTCCCGTGGAAAAGGTCTCCTGCTGTGCCTTCGGCGGGAAGGATTACAAAACACTGTATATCACCACTGCGGCGGGTAACGGCGAATTTGCGGGCGGTGTATTTACGGCAGAAGTTGAAGCAACAGGTTATGCGCCTGTTAGGTTCCGCGAAGGAGCAAGAAACGACTAACAGAGATGAAAGGAAATGAGAAAGATGGAAAAGAAGGAAACCAATAACGTGAAAGAGGTAAAAACTATGTCTTTAAGCACAGAACTTATGGAAAGAGCCCGGAAAGTCATTCCCGGCGGCGTAAACTCCTCCGTGCGTAAGATCGAGCCTTGTTTCGGCTGGAAGACCGCCAAGGGCGCCTATCTGTGGGACATGGACGGCAACAAGTATGTGGACCTGAACGCCGCATGGGCCGCCTGTATTCTGGGCCATCGCTATGACGAAGTGGACAACGCCGTCATCGATGCCATCCGCGACTGTGACCTGATCGGTCTGGGCACCACCGAGTACGAGGTGAAGCTGGCTGAGAAGATCGTGGAGAACTTCCCCTGCGCCGAAAGAGCCCTGTTCTCCACCTGCGGCTCCGAGGCTACCTACCACGCCATCCGCCTCTCCCGTGCTGCCACCGGCCGCAACAAGATCATCAAGTTCCAGGGCGGCTATCACGGCTGGCATGATTTCGTGCTGAGAAATCTGTACAACAAGGAAGAGCTGATGTACACCCGCGACCTGGGCTCCAAGGGTATGCTGGACTCTGCCGCTGACGAGACCATCATCTGCCGCTTCAACGATCTGGAGGACGTGGAAGCCAAGATCAAGGCCTATCCCGATCAGATCGCTGCCATCATCACCGAGCCCGTCGCTCACAACCTGGGCTGTGTGCAGCTGCAGAACGAGTTCCTGAAGGGTCTGCGGAAGCTGTGCGATGAGAACGGCATCCTGCTGATCTTCGACGAAGTTATCACCGGTCTGCGCGTCGGCATGCACGGCTATCAGGGCATCTGCGGCGTGACCCCCGATCTGTGCACCATTGGCAAGGCCATCGGCAACACCTATCCCATCGCCATCGTCGCCGGTAAGGCCAAGTACATGGATATGTTCAACACCGCTCCCAACGGCAACGTTGCCTACGGCGGCACCTTCAACGGCGGCCCCTTCGTCATGGCAGCCTGCCTGAAGACCATGGAGATCCTGGAGCGCGACAAGGTGCATGAGTACCTGTTCAATCTGGGCGATTATCTGCGCGCCGGCATGAACGAGATCTTCCAGCGTCAGGGCGTGGAAGCCGAGATGGTGGGCTACGGCTCCATCTCCATCCCCCTGTTCGCCAAGGGCCCCTTCAACTGCCAGGATGACCTGATGCGCTCCGACATGGCCAAGGTCGTGGAGTTCCGCAAGGGTCTGGTGAAGCGCGGCTACTATCTGGTGCCCGGCGACGTGAAGCGCCTGTGCCTGATGTATTCTCACACCAAGGAAGACATCGACGGCCTGTTCCAGGTGGCAGAGGATACCCTGAAGGAAATGAAGAAGTAAGACAGAGGTAGAACCATGTTAGACTATCTGATTCGAAATGCGACGGTTGTAGACGGCACGGGCAAGGCAGCGTACAAGGCCAGCGTGGGCGTAGAGGGCGACCGGATCGCCGCCATCATCACGGAGGGCGAGCTGCCGGAGGCAAAGAAGGTCATCGACGCAGAGGGTCAGCTGCTGACTCCCGGTTTTATCGATGTTCATAGCCATATGGATGTTACCCTTCCTCTTGTGCCTGGAGTGGACAACAATATTATGCAGGGAATCACAACTGCCGTTGCAGGTAACTGCGGTATGGCTCTTGCTCCGGCACAAAATGAAGAGTTTATTGACAACTATCTGAAAAAGCTGATGCTGACGGAGATCAAACCCTGTTGGAAAAGCTACGGCGAATGGCTGGACTATATTCGTTCCTTCCCCATTGGCGTTAACTATGCCCCCGTTGTGGGCCATAATGCTTTGCGAGGTAGCGTGCTGGGTATGGATTATCAGCGTCCGTCTACGCCAGAGGAAGTGGAGCAGATCGTGGGTCAGCTGGAAGAGGCACTGGATGCCGGTGCATTCGGTATGTCCTACTTCATGGATCCCGGCCAGGCGGGCCATTGCGCGGATAGAAACGAAATGCTGGCCTTGTTCAAGAAACTGGAAGAGCGGGATTCCTATGTCACTGCACATACCCGACACCATCAGAATCAGTGGCCCAGCGACGATGGCCGCAACTATTACGGCGTCTATGTAGGCGAACCGGGTGATGTGATTTGTGGCAGATACTTAGGCCTCTTGGAGTTCATGGAGCTCTTTAAGGAGACTCCCAAGCTGACGGCTGCTTATTCTCACCTGACCAATGCCTTCCTGGCACCCATGCCCCACTCTCAGGAGTTGGAGGACGCTATGATTGATGAGACCCTGCGCAAGTTTGTGGATGAGCCTGCTGCAGAGGGCTATAAGGTCTACTTCAACGTGCTGGTTCATCAGAACAGCCTTTCCGGAATTCGCAAAGTGACTTATGATCTGACTTGCAGCTTTGCCTATGACAAGGAACTGAAAGATTACATGGACAGGGATGTGCTGATTGCCGGGCTGAAAGATCGTGCGTTCCGTGAACAGGTAAAGACCTACGTCAAGAGCGGCAAGTTCAAGATGAACATGATTTCTCCTGCTACGGATCCTTACTGGGCGGATTGCTTTACCTTCTTCACCGCAAAGGATACTTCCCTGCTGGACAAGACTTTGATGGAGATCACGCTTGATCGGATGCCCGGCATCGAGTCGGAAGTGATTTACAACAACTGTCTGGAAGTGCTGTTTGATCTGCTGTTGGAAGACCCCGAACTGGAATGGGCGCTGACCCGAGACAAGCGTGAATACATGGGGACCAACCGCCTGTTGGCAAACCCCCGCGGTATGCCCATGAGCGATTCTCCTGCCTTCTCCGAAAAGTCCGACAAGTGGATCAATACCATGGGTTACGGAAACCCGCCTCTGTCTTACACCACCATGGTGCGTTATCTGGTGGATGTGTGCCGCGAGGGCGGTGTCATGAGCATGGAAGAGGCCATTCGTAGAATGACCACTGCTGCGGCGGAAATGGTGGGAATCACGGATCGCGGCTGCATTGCCGAGGGCATGAAAGCAGACCTGGTGCTGATGGACTGGGAGAAGCTGAACTATGTTATCGATTTCAACGATCCCTCCAAGCAGCCTGAGGGCATCCGCTATGTCTTCGTCAACGGTTCGGTTGCACTGGAAGAAGGTAAGCTGACCCACGTTCTGTCCGGTAAGGTCCTTACTAAGCAGTAATTAAATGATAAAATAGCAAGGCTTTAAATTAGATATATGAATTTCAGGCCTCGCAAAACAAGCAGACAAATTTTTGAACGAGCGGGAAAGTGAAATGGAGGTTTTGTCATATGAATACTTATCTTGCAAGTGTCATTGAAAATGTAAGAGTAAAGCACGCTAACGAGCCTGAATTCGTTCAGACCGTGGAAGAAGTGCTGTCCTCTCTGGAGCCGGTCATCGACCAGCATCCCGAGTATGAAAAGGTAGACCTGTTGGGTCGCATGGTGGAGCCCGAGCGTACCTTCACCTTCCGCGTTTGC
>JAZRCP010000009.1:0-16120 GCA_045659825.1 Dysosmobacter sp.
ACCATCGAGAAGTTCAACGACATCAAGGAAGGCGATATTATCGAGGGCTTCACCATGGAGGAGATTCCCAGATAAGTTTCTTTCCGTAATGCAAAAGCTACAAGGGGCGGCGACCGCGTCGCCGTCCCTTGTTTTATCTGAATCTGAAAGAACTTCTTGCCCCCCATTTCTCTTTTTGGAAAAGAGAAACGGGCCGTGCACGGTCCAAAGAGAAAATTTTGGACCGGGCAAGAAACTGCCAGGAAAATCTCCAACTTTCTGCGCTTGGCGCGGGCAAACCACATGCGTATCCATCCTATTGCCCCGCGAACCCAAATTGCTTGATCGGGCAAGCGACGAATTTGACCTGCTTCTCTTTTACTGTCTCGGCCTGCGGGCCTCCCAGTATTTCCGTCACCAGTGAAAAACTTTTCACTGGTTCCTCCTTCCGCGCGTTCCGTAGCGCAGCCGTTGGCAGTTCTACTGCCTTACGGATGCGGCATACCCCTTGCGGGTGCTACGCTACGCGCTGACAAGCAGCGGCAGCGGAACCAGCGGGACAGGCCTTTCATCGGCCATCCCGAATCAGCAGCCAGCCAGCAAATGCGGCGTTTCACTGCCGCAAGGAAACGGTATGACGCAGCCGGCAGAAGGCCGAAGATCCGCACCGCACCGATTCGCACAACTCCCGTTCGTTCGTTTGCGCAGCAAACGAACACAAAAGCGCCTTTTCTTTTGACCGTGAACGGCCGTTTTCTTTTCGGCAAGACGAAAAGAAAATGGGGGTTAAAACTCCCCCTCTTTTGAAAAAAGAGAAATGGGGGGCAAGCGTCGAATCCCTTTGGGAGTTCCATCGTTCTCTGCCGCTGTCAGCGGCACCCCAACCACGTCAACAATCCCCCGAATTGGAGGTAACAAATATGGCAAGCAATCGAATTGGCCGCATCAACGAAGAGATCCAGCGGGAACTGGCAGACCAGATCCGCCGCCTGAAGGACCCCCGCGTGTCCGGCGTGGGCATGGTCTCCATCATCCGCGTGGATACCACCGGCGACCTGCGCTACGCCCGCGTGTGGGTCAGCGTTCTGAACAAGGAGCAGGAAAAGGACGTTCTGAAGGGACTGAAATCCGCCTCCGGCTTCCTGCGCCGCGAGCTGGGCCGCGCGCTGCAGCTGCGCTACACGCCGGAACTGCAGTTCATCGCAGACGACTCCATCCTGCAGGGCGCCCACATTTTAGAGGTCCTGCGTGACCCCACCCGTGTGAAACCCGAGAACCCCGACAACCCCGCCGTTTTGGACGAGGAGGAATAACCCATGCTGACCGTATCGGAGACCGCGGCGCTGCTGCGTTCTTTTGACAATGTGCTGCTGCTGACCCATGTGCGCCCCGACGGCGACACCGTAGGCTGCGCGGCTGCCCTGTGCGCCGCGTTGCGGGCACTGGGCAAGACGGCCTATCTCCTGCCCAACGCCGGTCTGACGGACACCAACGCCCCCTATTTCACCCCCTATGCCGCCCCCGACGGCTTTGTGCCGGAGAAGGTGGTTGCCACCGACATTGCCACCGTGGGTCTGTTCCCCGAGAACGCAAAGCCCTACATCGGCAAGGTGGATCTGGCCATTGACCACCACCCCTCCTTCGAGCATTTCGCCGCCGCCAACATCGTCCGTCCCGAGGCGGCCGCCTGCGGCGAGTTAATGTACGACATTCTCTGTGAGCTAAGCTGCATCACGCCGGAGACGGCGCTGCCGCTGTATCTGGCTGTCTCCACCGACACCGGCGGCTTTGTCTATGACAACACCTCCGCCTACACCCACACCGTAGCGGCGGCACTGATGTCCACCGGCATCGACTACAAAACCATCAACAAGGTCTTCTTCCGCACCAAGACCCGCAAGCGTCTGGCGCTGGAGGCGGATATGCTGAGCCACATGGAGTTCTACGACCGCGGCCGCGTGGTGCTGCTGTTCGTGCCCATCAGCCTCATGGAGCGGCTGGAAGCCACGGAGACCGACGCGGAGGACCTCTCCTCCCTCGGTGCCCAGATCGAGGGCACGGACTGTGCCGTCACCTTCCGGGAACTGCATCCCGATGTATGGAAGCTGTCGGTCCGCACCGGAAAGCGCATCAACGCTACAAAGGTCTGCGCCTCTTTGGGCGGCGGCGGCCACGCCGCGGCGGCAGGCTGTACCGTGGAGGCCCCGCTGGAGGACGTGAAGCGGGCCATTCTGGAATCCATCGCGGCAAACGCCCTTGATTTTGCTGAATAATACGAAACTTTCACCATGAGGTGAACTATGCCAAATGGAATTGTAATTATTGATAAACCCGCGGACTGGACAAGCATGGATGTGTGCGCGAAAATCCGCGGCATCCTGCATGAAAAGCGGGTGGGCCACGGCGGAACACTGGACCCCATGGCCACCGGCGTGCTGCCCGTCTTTGTGGGACAGGCCACCCGCGCCGTGGAATTTGCGGAAAACAGCCGCAAGGAATATGTAGCGGGCCTGCGCCTCGGTCAGGTGACCGACACACAGGACATCAGCGGCGAGACACTGGAAACGCATCCCGTCACCGCCTCCCGCGCCGAAGTGGAAGCTGCCTTGCTCCGCTTCATGGGAGATATCCAGCAGATCCCGCCCATGTACTCCGCTATCAAAATTAACGGCCAGAAGCTGTACGATCTGGCTCGTAAAGGCAAGGAAGTAGAGCGCACCCCCCGCAGCATCACCATCTACGAGCTGGAACTGGTGGAGCAGGTCAGCGAGACGGATTATCTCCTTCGCTGCGTCTGTTCCAAGGGCACCTACATCCGCACCCTCTGCCATGACATCGGGCAGCACTTAGGCTGCGGCGGCACACTGTATTCCCTGCGCCGCACCATGGCGGCAGGCTACACCCTCGCCGACGCCGTCAGCCTCGAAGATGTGCAGGAACAGGGCGAGGCCCTGCTGAAGCCTGCGGAAACCATGTTCATGGAGTTCCCCGCCTACCGCCTGCCCTCTGCGGGACGGGAAAAGCGGGTACGCAACGGCAATCCCATTACCAACGAAACCCTTGCAGACGGCACCTACCGCGTCTACGGACGCGACGGCACCTTCCTCTGTCTCTCCCGCGCCGAACACGGCGTACTCACTTCCATCAAGAATTTCTTTGGAGCGTAAACAATATGTCCAGTAAGGAACGAGTCATCGCGCTGGGCTTCTTCGACGGAGTCCATCTGGGCCACGCCGCCCTGCTGCGCCGCACCGTGGAGGAGGCGGCTGCCCGCGGCGTTACGCCCGCCATCTTTACCTTTGCCCAGCCGCCGAAAGAGGTGGTCACCGGCATTCCCTGTCCCCTTATCAACTCCCCTGACGACCGGCGCGACCTTGCCCGCCGGCTGTACGGCATCCGCGATGTGATCATGGTCCCCTTCGACAAGGAAATGATGACCACCTCGTGGGAGGATTTCGTGACGGAACTGCTGGTGAAGCGCTACCGCGCCGTCCATCTGGTGGCAGGCCATGACCACCATTTCGGCCACAAGAATCAGGGCAGCCCGGAGCTTTTGAAGGCCAAATGTGCCGAACTGGGCCTTGGTTGCGACATCATTCCGGCGGTAGAGATCGGCGGCATCACTGTCAGCTCCACCTATATCCGCCGACTGGTGGAGTTGGGACAGATGGAACGGGCCACCCAGTATCTGGGCCACCCCCACGTTCTGACGCAGGAAGTGCGCCACGGCCACCGCATCGGCCGCACTATCGGTATCCCCACCGTGAACCTGATGGCCCCGCCCCATGTGCTGGTGCCCTGCCACGGTGTCTATGCCACGCAGGTGGTGCTGCCGGACGGCAGCAGCTACGCCGCCGTCACCAATGTGGGCACCCGTCCCACCGTGAACAACGGCACCAATGTGACCGTGGAAGCATGGCTGCTGGACTTCGAGGGCGACCTGTACGGGCAGAATGTCCGTGTGGAGTTCCACCACCGCCTGCGGGATGAGATTCGCTTTGACTCGCTGGACGCGCTGAAAGCCCAGATTGCCGCCGATGCAGAAGCTACCCGCGCTTACTTTGCTGCAACATAAGGAAACGAGGAACGCGCCTGCGTTCCTCGTCTTTTTATTCCGTCTTTTGTGCACTTGCAATCAGCGCCAACTTCTCCTGCCGGGAAAGCCGCTTCACTGCCGCCTCCCGACGCAGCGCCGCGGACTTGTCGGGCAGATCCTCCCGGTAAACCAGTTCCACCGGCAGGTGGCTGCGGGTGTATTTTCCGCCTTTGCCGCTCTGATGCACCGCCAACCGCCGCTCCACATCGTCGGTATAGCCCGTATACAGCGACCCGTCGCCGCAGCGCAGCACATAGACATACCAGCCCATGGGCCATCCCTCCTGTTTTTTCACAGTATAGCACAATTCCTTCCAAAAGGCAAAGCCGCATACAGACATCCCTCCGGCGCATAGAGTAGCGTAGGAGGGATGTTATGCTGTCTGCCGCACTGCTTTTATTTGCCAATACCCTGCTGTTTTCCCTGCGACTGACGGGAAACGGCTCCTTTCCCCGCCCGCTGTCGGCCGCCGAGGAGCGGCACTGGCTGGAGCGCTATGCCGCCGGAGATCCACAGGCACGGAACGTGCTGATCGAACGGAATCTGCGTCTCGTGGCCCACATCATCAAGAAGTATTACACACAGGGTGCGGAGCAGGATGACCTGATCTCCATCGGCACCATCGGCCTGATCAAAGGCATTTCCAGCTTTGACCCCACCAAAGGGGCCCGACTTGCCACCTACGCCGCACGGTGCATTGAGAACGAGATCCTGATGCACTTCCGCGCCCAGAAAAAGCTGCAGGGCGAGGTATCCCTCTCCGACACCATCGACACCGACAAGGAGGGCAACGCGCTGGAGCTGATGGACGTAGTGGGCGTGGAGGACACCATGCTGGACGATCTCCACGACCGTGACAACGCCCTGCGGGTGCGGCAGCTGGTGGGGGAGCTGCTTTCCCCCCGGGAAGCGGAGATCATCCGCCTGCGCTACGGACTGGGCGGCACCATGCCCCTGACCCAGCGGGAGGTAGCCGCCACCTTCGATATCTCCCGCAGCTATGTATCGCGCATTGAAAAGCGGGCGCTGGAAAAGCTGCGCCGCGCGCTGGAGGCCCCGCAGGCACCGTCACGGTAACAGCAGCGGACATCATACAAAAAGGGATCGGATAATAACCCGATCCCTTCCTTTCGCGTTTTCAGGCCTGCTGTGGGCATCAATACCGGCGCACTACTGCTGCCACCTTACCCAGAATCTGCGCGTAGGTGCCGTCAATAGGCTCGTAGGCGTCGTTTTCCGGCAGGAGCCACACATGGCCATTCAGCTTAGAATAGGTTTTGACGGTGGCCTCATCCTCGATCAGTGCCACCACGATCTCGCCGTTGCGGACGGACTGGGTCTGGCGCACCACCACCAGATCTCCGGGCAGGATGCCCGCGTTCAGCATGGACTCGCCCCGTACCCGCAGGGCAAAGAACTCGCCGTCACGTCCTTCGGTATCAAAGGTGAGGTAATCCTCAATGCACTCCTCCGCTAAAATGGGGCTGCCTGCGGCCACATTGCCCACGATGGGCACGCGGTCCTTCTCCACTTCAGGCGCCGTCAGCGTAATGGCGCGACCCTTGCCCGCACCCTTTTCGATCAGGCCCGCCTCCTCCAGATGCTTCAGGTGGAAATGCACCGTGGAGGGCGACTTCAGCCCCACAGCGTCGCCGATCTCCCGCACAGAGGGGGGATATCCCTGCTCTTTGATGCAGGCTGCGATATAATCGTAAATCTTCTTCTGCATACCGGAAAGCTCCGCCATGTACGCCTCCTGTTCCCGCCGCGGCCGCGGCGGCATCTGATTCTGTCTTTATTTTACCATACCCTGCCGAAAAAAGCAAACATTTGTTCCATTTTTCTGCAACTTTTTTTGAGAAGTTCCCGCGAAATAGCCCATTTATTTTGGAAATGGGACTTGAAAATAACGCCAAACTGTGGTAACATGATTTTCTGTGAAACAAGCTCTCACGCACAGACGTGGGTAAATTTTTGGAGGTTTTCCGACATGGATGCTTTGAAACTGATCGTTACCATTCTGCAGTTGGTGTGCGGCCTGTTCATCATTCTGGCCGTTCTGTTCCAGTCCGGCAAGAACGCAGGCCTGTCCGGCGTTGTGGGCGGCGTGGCCGATTCCTTCCTGGCCAAGAACAAGGCCAAGACCATGGATGCCAAGCTGGCTCGTGCCACCAAGTGGATCGGCGCTGCTTTCCTGGTGCTGACCATGATCCTGCTGATTCTGGGATAATCACAACGAGAAAGGCCGTCTGCAAAAGCAGACGGCCTTTTTATATTTTATCCCCGGCCAGTGCGGTACAGCACACCATTTTGCGCCTCGATGCCGTTTAACCGCAGCAGTTCCTCCACAGTGACAAACCAGTATCCCTGCGCCGACAGCACATCCACTGCCCGTAGGGCAGCCTCTACGGAGCTGGGGTAGATATCGTGGAGCAAGATAATGGCATTGGGCGACGCGGTATTTACGATTGCCTCTACCACCTTGTCCGCGTTCCGGCTCTCCCAGTCCCGCGGGTCTACGGACCACTTCACCATAGGCACAGTGATCTGCGCTTCTGTACCCGCTGTGATCTGACCGTAGGGCGGACGAAGCCAGTACCCTTGCCCGCCCAGCAGTTCCCGCAGCAGTGTTTCCGTCAGGCCGATCTCTTCCCGGACGACCTCCGGTTTCGCGCCCTCCAATCGCACATGACTCCATGTGTGATTGCCCACCTGATGGCCCTCCGCACTCATGCGCCGCACCAATTCCGGATAACGCTGCGCCTGCTCCCCCACCACGAAAAAGGTGGCATTTGCACCACGCTCTTTCAGTCCGTCCAGCAGCACGTCCGTCGTTCCGGCCTTGGGGCCGTCATCAAAGGTGAGGGCAATATATTTCGTTTGGGGAATGCCCGCCGCGCTGTCCACAGCCACAGACGGACCGCTGCAGCCCACCAGCAGCAAAGCACTCAATATCCATCCTGTCACGCGACGCTTTTGCATGTTCATCCGTTCCTCTCCCGTCATTCACGGATAGTTTGCACATCGAATCGAAATTCATGCTGAAAAAGTGCAAAGAGAAAAGCTCCGTGCATAGCACGGAGCTTAAAATCTGTAATCATTCATTTTTACTCTTTCGAATATCCCGCCAGAACGCTCACAAACGGCTCAAAAATTGCAACAGAAAGGCCAGAATGATAATGATCCAGGTCAGCGCACCTTTCCCATCCTGCTGTTTCTTTGTTGTTGCCTGATGAACCGGCAGGCCGTCTCTTCCTCTCAGCGGCTGGCGGATGACGGTCTGCGTCGCTGCGGGACGGGGCGGCGCTTGTTTCACGGCTTTCCGCTTCGGCATATCACGCTCCAACAAAGAACCCTTTCGCTCCCGATTCTCCTCGTGGTATTCCTGATGGACGAAAGACCCTTCGTGGTTTTGGCGGTTGATCCCCTCCACCCGGACCACAGAGCCATCGGCGCCGATGCGACTGAGAGCCTTGGGCTGATTGAATGCACCGCAGCCGGGGCAGAAGCCGTCCTCATCGTAGTTATACCGTTTTCCGCATTCGTGGCACTTCACAATCCGCATCGTATCGCCTCCTTTTATGTCCTTATCATAGCACAGAGGTCCATTTGAGACAAGCAACTTCAGGTTGTCATCTCCCATTTCACGCAGGCAACTTTTCATTTCCATGCCGTCTGCCGCAAAAAAAGCCCTTTGTCATGGACCTATGTTCCCATGACAAAGGGCTTTTTCTTGTTAGTACTGATTAGACCAGTTCGATGATAGCGGTCTCAGCAGCGTCGCCGCGGCGAACGCCGGTGCGGACGATGCGGGTGTAGCCACCGTTGCGCTCTGCATAGCTGGGAGCGATCTCCTTGAACAGCTTCTTGCAGACATCCTCGCGGGTGATGAAGCCCATAGCCTGACGATAGGCAGCCAGGTCGTTCTTCTTGCCGAGGGTGATCATCTTCTCAGCCAGGGGCTTGATTTCCTTGGCACGGGTGACGGTAGTCTCCATCTTGCCGTTGTCCAGGAAATCGGTGACCTGCTGACGCAGCATAGCCATACGGGCGTCAGAAGTCTTGCCGAGCTTACGAGTTCCGGGCATTTCGGTTTCCTCCTTAATAGGATTTTGGTGAGCCGGGATTATTCCACGGCATAGAATCAGTTGTTTTCTTCGTCAGCCAGATGCAGACCCATCATAGCCAGCTTGTTGATAACTTCCTCCAGGGACTTGCGGCCCAAGTTGCGGACCTTCATCATTTCCTCTTCGGTCTTGGAGATCAAGTCCTCGACGGTGTTGATGTTGGCGCGCTTGAGGCAGTTGAAGCTGCGGACAGAGAGATCCAGCTCCTCGATGGTCATCTCCAGAACCTTGTCGCGCTGGGTCTCAGCCTTCTCCACCACGGTGGGCTTGCTGCCCACGTTCTCAGAGAGATCGGTAAAGAGGGTGAAATGGTCGCACAGGATCTTGGCGCCCAGAGACACAGCGTCACGGGCAGAGATGGTGCCGTCTGTCCAGACTTCCAGCGTCAGCTTGTCGAAGTCGCTGGAAGCGCCCACGCGGGTGGGCTCCACGGTGTAGTTCACCTTATACACGGGGGTATAGATGGAATCCACCGCGATGGTGCCGATGATGTTCTGCTGAGGCTTGTTGCGGTCGGCGGGCACATAGCCGCGGCCGTGGGACAGGGTGATCTCCATGTTGAGGGTCGCACCGTTGTCCAGAGTGGCAATGTGCATCTCGGGGTTGAGAACCTCTACCTCACCGTCAGCCTTGATGTCGCCGGCGGTCACTTCGCAGGGACCGACCGCTTCGATATAGACCGTCTTCACGGTGTCGCAGTGCAGCTTGGTCAGGAGGCCCTTCACGTTCAGGACGATCTCCGTCACGTCTTCCTTCACACCGGGGACGGTGGAAAACTCATGCTGGACGCCGGCGATCTTGATGGTCGTCGGTGCAGTGCCGGGCAGAGAGGAAAGCATAATGCGGCGGAGCGCATTGTCCAGCGTCGTACCGTATCCGCGCTCCAGTGGCTCCACGACATACTTGCCGTAGGTCACGTCACCGGGCAGCTCGATACATTCGATCTGGGGCTTTTCAATTTCGATCATGCAGTTACCCTCCTTCATCTTCTCATTACGGCGTATTCAAACCACACGCCGCAGGCAGTTACAATCATTATTGAGGGTATCCTCCGATTACTTGGAGTACAACTCAACGATGAGGTGCTCCTCAACGGGAACATCAATGTCCTCGCGAACGGGAAGGCGGGTGATGGTACCCTTCAGAGCGTTCTTCTCGCGCTCCATCCATGCGGGCTGCAGGAACACGGGAGCGTCCTGACCCATGAGGCGCTTGAAGCACTCGCAGGAGCGGCTCTTCTCAGCCACTTCGATCACGTCGCCGGCCTTCACCAGGTAGGAAGGAATGTTGACCTTCTTGCCGTTGACGGTGAAGTGACCATGGTTCACCAGCTGACGAGCCTGACGGCGGGTCATGGCAAAGCCCATGCGGTAAGCGACGTTGTCCAGACGGCGCTCGACATAGATCAGCAGGTTGTCACCGGTCTTGCCGGGAGCAACAGCAGCGTGCTCATAGTACTCACGGAACTGCTTCTCGAGAATGCCATAGATGAACTTGACCTTCTGCTTCTCGTTCAGCTGAATGCCGTACTCGCTCTTCTTCTTACGCATCTGGCCGCCGGGATTGCGATTGGTTTCCTTCTTCGCATAACCCATGACGGCAGGGGAGATGCCCAGAGCCTTGCAGCGCTTGGCAATGGGCTGCATATTCTTAGCCATATTGCTTGTTACCTCCTCTTTCGATTACACGCGACGACGCTTGGGGGGACGGCAGCCGTTGTGAGGAATGGGAGTGACGTCCTTGATCATGGTCACTTCCAGACCAACAGCCTGCAGTGCGCGGATCGCGGCTTCACGGCCCTGGCCGGGGCCCTTGACGAAGACCTCAACGGTCTTCAGGCCGTGCTCCATAGCTGCGCGGGCAGCGGTCTCAGCCGCAGTCTGAGCAGCAAAGGGAGTGGACTTCTTGCTGCCGCGGAAGCCGAGGCCGCCGGAAGAAGCCCAAGACAGGGCGTTGCCCTGGGAATCGGTGACAGTCACCATGGTGTTGTTGAAAGAAGAGCGGATATGGACCTGGCCACGCTCAATGTTCTTCTTTTCACGACGGCGGCGAATAACCTTCTTGCCGTTCTTTGCAGTTGCCATTACGTTCTCCCTCCCTTACTTCTTCTTGTTAGCAATGGTCTTCTTGGGACCCTTGCGAGTTCTTGCGTTGGTCTTGCTGCGCTGGCCGCGAACGGGCAGCCCCTTGCGATGACGAACACCGCGATAGCAGCCAATTTCAGTCAGACGCTTGATGTCCAGAGCGGTCTGGCGGCGCAGATCGCCCTCGACGACGTAAGCGTCGATAGCGTCACGCAGCTTCTGCTCGTCGGCGTCGCTCAGATCCTTCACGCGGATGTCGGGGTCGACACCAGTCTGTGCCAGGATATCCTTAGCAGTCTTTCTGCCAATGCCGTAGATATAGGTGAGGCCGATCTCAATGCGCTTATCCTTCGGCAGGTCAATACCGGCAATACGTGCCATACTCGTTAACCTCCAATTCAGTCTTAGCCCTGGCGCTGCTTGTGCTTGGGATTCTCGCAAATGACCATGACACGGCCTTTACGACGGATGACCTTGCACTTCTCGCACATGGGCTTCACGGACGGTCTTACTTTCATAGTTTGAAACCTTCCTTTCAGCGTTTTGTGTCATTTAATATTTCGCCCGGCGGCTTACTTGCTGCGCCAGGTGATCCGGCCGCGGGTCAGGTCGTAGGGAGACATCTCCACCGTGACCTTGTCGCCGGGCAGAATCCTGATGAAATTCATTCTGAGTTTACCGGAGATATGTGCCAGAATCGTGTGTCCATTTCCAATGTCCACCTGGAAAGTCGTGTTGGGCAGTGCTTCCACCACAACGCCTTCCACTTCGATCATATCGGATTTTGCCAAACGTTATCCCTCCTGGTCGGGTTGAACTTCCTCACGGAATGCCGCGAGGGCTCTGCGGAGTTCACTGTTTGTGATTTTCTCTCCGCTCTTAATTTTATCTGTCAGGCGGTTCTCCTCCGCGGAGACAAACAGAACGTGTCTGCGCTTCTTCCGCTTCGGATGCTCCACCTTTCTCGATTTTCCGTCCGCCAGCAGAAGGTACTCCCCTTCCACCGCAAGTACGGCGAAGAGCTTTCCCTGGTCTCTGCCGGCGTCGGATCGAACAATGTTTGATTTTGCAATTTCCATACGCTTCTTCTTACGTCTCAGATGGCAGGAGCCGTGAGGATCTCAGGCTCGCCGTCGGTAATCAGGATCGTATTCTCATAGTGGGCAGAGAGCTTGCCGTCCAGCGTCTTGACGGTCCAGCCGTCGCTGAGCTGCCGAATGGCAGCGCCGCCTGCGTTCACCATGGGTTCGATTGCAAGGGTCATGCCTTTGAGAAGTCTGGGACCCCGTCCGGCAATGCCGTAGTTGGGGACCTCGGGAGATTCATGCAGCGCGGAACCGATGCCGTGACCGACAAACTCCCGCACCACGGAAAACCCGTTGGCTTCCACATAGGCTTGGACAGCTGCGGAAATGTCCTGCACCCGGCCGCCCTGTCTTGCCAGCTTGATGCCCTCAAAGAAGCTCTGTCTGGTCACATCGATCAAACGCTGCGCTTCCGGAGAGATCGTACCGCAGGCAAAGGTTGCCGCGCAGTCTCCGTGGAATCCTCCGATCACGGCGCCCACATCCACGCTGACGATGTCGCCCTCCACCAGTACCCGGTCGCCCGGAATGCCGTGGATCACTTCATCATTGACGCTGATACAAGCGCTGGCCGGAAAGCCGTTGTAATGGAGGAAGGACGGGACCGCACCCTGTTTGCGGATGAAATGCTCCACTGCACTGTCAATCTCCCGGGTTGTCACGCCGGGTCTTACCATTTCCCCTGCTAACGCACGGGCAGCCGCGGTAATTTTTCCGGCTCGGCGCATCAAGTCGATCTCGTGGGAAGATTTTAATGTAATCATCTCAATCTCTCCCCAGTGCATGGAGGATAACCTCAGAGGTCTCCGCCACAGTCGGTTGGTTTTCCACAATTTTCAGAAGACCGCGCTTCGCATAGAAGTCCTTCAAGGGTTCGGTCTCCTTATGATACACCACGAGACGTTCCTTCACGGTCTCGGGAGCATCGTCTTTTCGCTGGACCAAGACACCGCCGCACTTGTCGCACACGCCTTCGTTTTTGGGAGGCACAGCCACCAGATGATAGCTGGCTCCGCATTTCTCGCAGACGCGGCGGCCGCTCATGCGCTCCATAATTTCCTCATCGGAAATCTCGATGGAGATCACAGTGTCAAAGTCAAACCCACCTGCTTTTTCAAGGGCCTCTGCCTGGGCGATCGTGCGGGGCACGCCATCCAGGATATAGCCGTTGCGGCAGTCCTCCTCTTCCACGCGCTGGCTGATGATGTCAATGATAACCTCATCGGGAACCAGATGGCCGTCCTGAATATAGAAATCGGCCAGCTTGCCAAGCGGTGTACCCGCTTTAATGGCGGCGCGGAGGATGTTGCCGGTAGAGATGGTGGGAATCCCCAGCTCTTTGCACAGGATTTCAGCCTGTGTACCCTTACCGGCGCCGGGGGCGCCTAACAGGATCAGTTTCATAGAACTGCCTTCTCTCTTACTCTAAGAAGCCCTTATACTGACGCATCAGCATCTGGTTTTCCAGAGCCTTGACAGTCTCCAGTGCAACACCCACAACGATGATGACGGAGGTGCCGCCGATCGCGATGGACTGGTTGCCGATGATCTTACCTACGATCAGGGGACAGATGGCAACGATACCCAGATAGATAGCACCGAACAGAGTGATCTTGTTCAGAACCTTCTTGATGAAGTCCACAGTGGGCTTGCCGGGACGGAAGCCCGGAATGAAGCCGCCCTGCTTCTTCAGGTTGTTGGCGATCTCGACGGGGTTGAACTGGATGCTGGAATAGAAGTAGCTGAATCCAATGATCATGATGAAATAGGCCACCATGTAGACAATGGACTTCGTATCGATGGCATCATAAATAGTGCGGCCCACGGTGCCTGCCTCGGGGATACCGACGAAGCTCCAGACGGTGATGGGCAGAGTGGCAATGCTCTGGGCGAAGATGACGGGCAGAACGCCGGCCATGCTCACCTTCATGGGCAGATTGCTGCTCTGGCCGCCATACATCTTGCGGCCGACCTGACGCTTGGCATACTGCACGGGAATGCGGCGCTCAGCGTCGTTGATGAACACGATGAACACAATGAGGGCCAGAATACCAACCAGCAGCAGGACGATTGCCCAGGGAGCCATGGCGGAATCCAGCAACTGCTGTGCCTGTGCCTCGGGATAACCGGCGGCGGTCAGTGTCTCCAGGGTCATACCGTTCTTCACGGAGGACCAGGTCTGGACACCGTCGATCAGACTGCCGATCATGTTGGGCACGCGGGAGATGATACCCGCAAACAGGATCATGGAGATACCGTTGCCGATACCGAACTCGTTGACCTGCTCGCCCATCCACATTACGAAGGAGGAACCGGCGATCAGGGACACGATGATGACCAGAGCGGCCCAAACGCCGGGGGCGTCGGGAGCCAGCAGGCCGTAACGCTTGATCATGAAATAGTAACCCAGAGCCTGCAGAGCCGCGATCGCAATAGTGCTGTAACGGGTGATAGCCTGGATCTTCTTCTTACCTTCCTCGCCGCCGTCGCGTGCCAGACGCTCGAGAGCGGGAATGGCAACGGTCAGCAGCTGGATGATAATGGAGCTGTTGATATAGGGCTGGATGCTCAGTGCAAAGACGGTAGCCATTGCAAAGGCGCCACCGCTCATCACGTTCAGCAGGCCGAAGTAGGTGGCACCCATGGTGTCCAGCTGCAGCTTCAGTGCGTCAACGTTGATATAGGGAACGGTAATGGCATTGCCGATCCGGAAGATCAACAGGATGAGGAGAGTAAAGATGATCTTCTTTCGCAGCTCGGGGATACCCCATGCCTTGCGAATCGTATTGATCACGTTACTTCACCTCGGCCTTTCCGCCTGCTGCCTCGATAGCCTCCTTGGCAGAAGCGGAGAAAGCAGAAGCTTCCACGGTCAGCTTCTTGGTAACAGAGCCGTTACCAAGAACCTTGTAGCCATACTCACACTTGGAGAGGATACCCTTGGCCAGCAGAGCCTCGACGGTGACGACGTCGCCATCCTCGAAGGCGTTCAGGGCGCTCAGGTTGATGATCTCCAGGGGCTTAGCAAAGATGTTGTTGAAGCCGCGCTTGGGGATACGGCGTGCCAGAGGCATCTGGCCGCCTTCGAAGCCCACGCGGACCTTGCCGCCGGAACGGGCCTTCTGGCCCTTGTGGCCACGGCCACCGGTCTTGCCGTTACCGGAACCAGCGCCACGGCCCTTACGGTAAGCCTCGCGGACGGAGCCGGCAGCGGGAGACAGTTCGCTCAGTTTCATAATTCCGTGCCTCCTTACTTCACTTCAGTGACCTGCAGCAGATAGCCGATCTTGGCGATCTTGCCGCGGGTCTGATCGTTGTCGGGCTGCACGGTGATGTCACCGATCTTGCGCAGGCCCAGGGAATGTGCGGTGGCGATCTGCTTTTCCAGACGGCCGTTCAGGCTCTTGACGAGCTTAATGTTTAAGTTTGCCATGTTCAGCGCCTCCTAAACCCACGATTTCCTTGACGCTCTTACCGCGGATGCGGGCGACTTCCTCAGGACCACGCATAGCCTTCAGGCCCTGGAAAGTGGCGGCGACGACGTTGTTGGGGTTGTTGGAACGCAGGCACTTGGTACGAATGTCCTTGATGCCTGCAGCTTCGACGACGGCACGGACAGCACCGCCGGCGATAACACCGGTACCGGGGGCGGCGGGCTTCATCAGCACGCGGCCGGCGCCGGCCTCACCAATGATCTCATGAGGAACGGTGGTTCCGGAGAGGGTCACGGTGATCATGTTCTTCTTGGCGGCTTCGATGCCCTTGCGGATTGCTTCGGGAACTTCAGCGGCCTTGCCCAGGCCATAGCCAACCTTGCCCTTGCCGTCGCCAACGACGACCAGTGCGGAGAACTTCATAACACGACCGCCCTTGACGGTCTTGGAAACGCGGTTCAGGGAAACGTCCTTTTCGATGAACTCGCTCTGCTCTCTTTCAAATCTAGGCATTTGATCGTTCCTCCTTCCTTAGAATTTCAGGCCGCCTTCGCGGGCGCCCTCAGCCAGAGCCTGCACACGGCCGTGATACAGGTAGCCACCACGGTCGAACACCACGGTGTCAATACCCTTGGCCAGAGCACGCTCGGCAACCAGCTTGCCAACAGCGGTAGCAGCAGCAATGTTGCCGCCGTAACCTTCGATGGCCTTGTCCAGGGAAGAAGCGGAAACCAGAGTCACGCCGGCGACATCGTCGATGACCTGAGCGTAGATGTTGGCTTCGCTGCGGAACACGTTCAGACGGGGCATCTCGGGAGTGCCGGAGATCTTGGCACGAACGCGCTTATGGCGCTTCAGACGCTGAGCGTTGGTATTAGGTCTCTTAATCATATCGGCACACCTCCTTACTTCTTGCCGCCGGTCTTACCGACCTTGCGACGGATGACTTCATCAACGTACTTGATGCCCTTGCCCTTATAAGGCTCGGGAGGACGCTTCTCGCGGACCTCGGCAGCAAACTGGCCGACAGCCTGCTTGTCGCAGCCGTTGATGATGATTTTATTGGGAGCGGGGACTTCAATGGTGATGCCCTCGATCTCAGACATGATCACCTGATGAGAATAACCCAGGTTCATGACCAGGTTGGTGCCTTCCTTAGCCACACGGTAACCAACGCCGTTCACTTCCAGCTCCTTCTTATAGCCGTCGGTCACGCCGATAACCATGTTGCTGAGCAGGGTGCGGGTCAGGCCGTGGAGGCTGCGGTGCTCCTTGGCGTCGGAAGGACGGGTAACGGTGATCACGTTGCCTTCCT
>JAZRCP010000010.1:0-2650 GCA_045659825.1 Dysosmobacter sp.
CCTACGAGTGCCGCAGCGAAATGTGCCTGGAGCTGGAGAAGATGGGTGTTGCCATCAAGTACCACCATCCCGAGGTGGGTGCTGCCGGTCAGTTCGAGATCGAGCCTATGCTGGGCCAGATGAGCAAGATGGCGGATGCCACCATGATGATCAAGTATATCATCCACAACACCGCCCTGAAGTATGGTAAGAGCGCCACCTTCATGCCCAAGCCCGTTTACGGCGAGGCCGGCAGCGGTATGCATGTGCATATGCTGCTGTTGAAGGACGGCCAGCCCGTGTTCTCCGATGACGCCGGCTATGCCCATCTGAGTAAGGAAGCCCACTGGTTCATGGGCGGCCTGCTGAAGCACATCGCCTCCCTGTGCGCCATCACCAACCCCAGCACCAACTCCTTCAAGCGTCTGGTGCCCGGTTTTGAGGCTCCCGTCACCGTGGGTTACGCCACTTCTAACCGCAGCGCCGTCATCCGCATCCCTGCATACGCCAAGACCCCCAACAAGCGCCGTTTCGAGCTGCGTAATCCCGATGCCACCTGCAACCCCTATTTCTGCTACGCTGCCATCCTGATGGCTGGTCTGGACGGCATCAAGAATCAGATCGATCCCCACGAGAATGGCTGGGGTCCCTATGACGTGAACCTGTACCACCTGAGCGATGAGGAGAAGGCCAAGCTGACCCATCTGCCCACTCGTCTGGAGGATGCACTGGATGCGCTGGAGGCCGATCACGACTACCTGACTGCCGGCGGCGTGTTCCCTGAGGAACTGCTGAAGAACTTCATCGCTTCCAAGCGTGCTGAGTGTGCGGAACTGTCCAAGATTCCCCATCCTGCCGAGTTCGACCGTTATTACAACCTGTAAGATTTCTGAAAACGCAAAACATCCACGCGGAAACGCGTGGATGTTTTTTTCAAAAACTGCAACTTTTTCCCGGGAAAATCCGTATAGGGAAGTGACGGCCGTACAACAGACAGGGGGTGTTTTGCCGTGAGAGATGATATATCGGCCCGGCTGCGGCTGGGAGATCACAGCGCGCTGGAAGAAGTGATAGACCGCTATGGAGCCTATGCGGCAAAGATCATAGCCGTATATGTGAATCGTGTGCTGCCTGCTGAGGATATGGAAGAAATTCTCTCGGATGTGTTTATTAAGCTATGGAACAGCCGTGCGCGGATAGAAGGGGAGGTCAAACCCTATTTGGCAGCCATTGCCCGCAATGCCGCGCGGCAGAGACTGCGGGAATACCATCCTACAGAGGCCCTGCCGGAGGGTATGGAGTGGGTGGATGGCGATCCGCTTCCCGAGCAGCAGCTGGAATCCGCGGAACAAGCAGCCCAGCTGCGGCAGCTGATCGATACAATGCCGGCGGAAATTAGAGAACTGTTCATCCGCTTCTATTATTTGGGCCAGACGGTGGATGAGATCGCAGCGGTGACGGGGCAGAATGCCTCCACGCTGCGGGGACGCTTCGAAGGGAACGAATGAAATTAAAAGAACAATTGTTGGAAAGGGGGGTCTCCCATGACTGAACAGTATTTTCCCACGGAGCAGGAACTGGATGCGCTGCTGGAGTATGCCCCTGTGTTTGATTCGGAGACAGTCAAACGGAACGTACTGGCCCATGCAGAGGGGGAACCCGTCCATCCGCGCAGGCGAAAACTGCCGGTTCGCGGGTTGTTGATTGCTGCCGTAGTCTGCGTGTTGTTAGGCAGTGTGATTGCTGCCGCAGACTATGTCAGCGGGGGGCGCGTGATTCGCTCGCTGATGGTGCCAAAACAGCCGCAGCAGATCGTGGAGACAGAACCGGAAGTCGTGCTTGACGAAGAAACAGAGGAGAAACCTTCCGTGGTGCAGCCACTGCCGAAGCCTGTGGAACAACCGGCGGAGCCAACAGTGCTGCCGGAACTGGATGAACAAATTGCGGAGGCATTGCAGGTTACCCCAGTACAGAAGGAAACGCTGCGTCCTGCCGTACAGAATGTGGAGCAGACGGCGGAGCATCAGGACATCCGCATGACGGTTTTGCAGACGGTGGGCGATCCGGGCTGTTTGTATGTAAAACTGCGCTTTGATTTTCCTGTAGATGTAGCTCAGTCAGACGAGGCGAAGTTTGACAAAATAAAGTTGTCTCTGGACCGGTCGCAAGCTTACAGTTGGAACTATACCGTACTCCCATTTAAGTTATCTGTTGCTAAGGTATAATCGCCCCACCCCGATGTAGATTTATTCATTAGGGGACATAAAACGAGGTTTCCACTGCTGGCAAATGAAAAGGGGCAAGGTGTATTTCAACCTTGCCCCTGCGGGATTGAATATATAAATTTTGTCAAATTGGGATTTACCTATTTTTCTTTGTGCTTGATGCCAAAAGAGAACCCATCAAAGCAGACGCTAAAACAAAGCAAACAGAAATTGCATATCCCTGTTGCACGATTGCAATATACAATGCGCCAAATAGAGTTAGGATAATACCAGCTCCGAGTATAATGTTTGCTATGTTTTTCCAAGTTGTATTGCCGTTGTTTTCTTTCTCTCTTGTATTCTCAGAGGAACGATGTTTACTCTGTGTCAATTTAATTAGTCCATAAATCAAAACACCCCAAAAGGCAAAGACTATCAAAACTGTTATTAGTGTTGCAAATGTAAAC
>JAZRCP010000011.1:0-3827 GCA_045659825.1 Dysosmobacter sp.
CAGCCAGTTGGCAGCCACAGCAATGGGGATGGTGATACTGCCATTCATGTTGATGGGCGTCACGAACAAAAAGATACCCACGAGGGAGGGGATCAAAAAGCGGTAAAACCGTTTCTCTTTCAATAATTTCATAGCAAGACCTGTACTTCATTATAATAGCCGGTCAGAACATGGCCGACTCTGTTAATCTACCTGATTTTCATCAGAAAAGCAAGGGTGGAAGGGGGAAATCTGAAAAGTTTGTTGGAAAATGGGGGTGTAAACTTCAGGTTTCCCGGGAAAATCGGCCCTGCAACATGAAGTTGCTTGTGAGAGGTACACTTTTGTGCTATGCTGAAGTTGAAAAAGCAGATGATTTTGCAGCGGAAGGGGGGACACAAGATGATCAAGCAGAAAGCCTATCCCGGAAGTTTGTACGATTTGCGGGGCGTGGAGAAGTGGCTGGAAGACCTGTCCGCCCACGGCCTGCGGCTGGAGGAGTTCAGCAACCTCGGCAAGCTGGCCAAGCTGGAGGTGGCACCTCCCGCCAGACGGCGGTATTATCTGGAACCGGACTTCAGCCAGTACCGGACAGCGGACGAAGAAACGGACTCTCCGGGCGAGGGATGGGAGTTTGTGTGCAAGGAACCCGGTATGTTTCTGGTCTATGCGTCGGAGGACCCATGGGCACAGAAGCCCCAGCGCCGGCAGGCGGATGAGAAGCATCTGCGGAAGAAATGGCGGAATCTGTGGATCGAGCTGATCGTGTGGATGGTCAGTCTCGGCCTTGCAAGCTGGCAGGTGATTGAGCATATCGGTGTTTTTGAGCGGTACAATGCCTCCTATTACGAGCTGCTCACCGGCGCATGGCTGCTGGTGATCCCGGCTGCGGTGACATTTCTGGTGGAGTTCTGGGTCGGCTTTACCAAGGGCTATGATCTGCGCATCTGGCGCAGATGTGTGCGCAGGGGAGAGGACGCGGAGTCGTGGCAGGGGATGAAGGTGTTCCGCTGGGTTGAATACTGCATCATTCCGATCGCTTTGCTGGCGATCTTTCTGGTGTTCATTGCGGGTATGGGCGTCACCAAACGTACTTACATCCCCATCTGGCGGCAGGACAGGGTGCTGCCCATGGTGACGCTGGACGTGACGGAGGAGGAGATCTACCTTGCACCGGAGCCCTACGGCCCATCCATCGATGTCAGCTTCAAGCGGAGGCTGGCGATCCCGCAGGATATCCACATCAATAGCTATGGCCTGTATGAAAACACCGGCGATCTGGATGCGTGGATAGAACAGGAGATTGATCTCCTTCATATGGACGCGGAACTGCGCTTTGCTTATTACCGCCTGTGGACAAAGGGCATGGCTGCCAAACTGGCGGAGAGCGAGGCGTTCCATCGGGAGGTTGAGCGTGTATCCCATACAGATTTTGATGACTTGTGGTTCAGTGGTGACCGCTTCGGGTGGGAGTATCTGGTGGCCCGCGAAGGGGACACCGTCATCACCATTACCTATTATGGCGAAAGCGCACTGGAACCCTATATCGATGAGATCTATGGGATCGTGATGGACTACCGGAACCGGTAAAACGACATAAAAAGAGGACTGCTGCGCGTTGCAGCAGTCCTCTTTACTGTATAGCAATTTGACCTTACAGAAGCGTGATTCCAGCCTTTTCACAGGCTTCGGTAGTCTCGGCATCCCACAGGCTTGCCTGCACCTCGCCGATGTGGCAGGTGCCCAGCATCAGCATGCACAGACGGCTCTGGCCGATACCGCCGCCCATGGTAAGGGGCAGCTCGCCATTCAACAGCATCTTGTGGAAGGGCAGCTCACGGCGGTCATTGCAGCCGGAGATGGTCAGCTGACGGTCCAGGGATTCCTCATCCACGCGGATGCCCATGGAGGAGATCTCAAAGCGGCGTTCCAGCACGGGGTTCCACATGAGGATGTCGCCGTTCAGTTCCCAGTCGTCATAGTCGGGGGCGCGGCCGTCGTGCTTGGTGCCGGATTTCAGCACCTTACCGATCTGCATCAGGAACACGGTGTGGTGCTCGCGGCAGATGGCGTCCTCCCGCTCGTTGGGAGTCAGGTCGGGGTACATGTCCTCCAGCTCCTGAGAGGTGATGAAGAATACGTCACGCTCCAGCTTGCCCCGCAGGCTGGGGAAGGCCACATTCAGCGCGTCGGAGGTCTCGCACACAGCACCCACGATAGCGCGGACGGAGGACTTCAGGTAGTTCACGTTCCGGTCCTCGCGGGAGATGATCTTCTCCCAGTCCCACTGGTCCACGTAGATGGAGTGGATGTTGTCCACTTCCTCGTCGCGGCGGATGGCGTTCATGTCGGTGTAGAGGCCCTTGCCCTCATGGAAGCCGTAGCGCTTCAGCGCCAGACGCTTCCACTTTGCCAGAGAGTGCACCACTTCGCCGTTGAGGCCCACATCGGGGATATCGAAGTTGACGGGGCGCTCCACGCCGTTAAGGTTGTCGTTCAGACCGGAGTCATCCGCCACAAACAGGGGGGCGGACACGCGGCGCAGGTTCAGCGCGTTGCTCAGGTTGGTCTGGAAGGAATCCTTGATAAACGCGATGGCGCGCTGCAGCTCGTAGTTGGGCAGGGGAGCGACATATCCTTCGGGAATATAGAGTTTGCTCATAATGATCTTCCTTTTTCAGTGTTTTGCGATTTTACCCGCCCAGCTTGGAAAGGCCCAGACGCAGGCGGCGTAGGGTTTCTTCCTTGCCGAGAATGTGGCAGATCTCCACGGCGCCGCCGGGAGTGACCATCTTACCGGCCGCGGCAATGCGGACGGGCCACATCAGCGTGGCGTTCTTGACTTCCAGAGAGGCGGCCAGATCGATCAGAGTGTCATGCACGGCGTCCACCGTCCAGTCTTCGATGGCCTCGAGAGCGGGAATGGCGGCGTTCAGCATATTCACGCAGACTTCGGGATTGGTCTTGGACTTCTTGTTGGTGAAGAAACCCAGATCGTACTCGGGCAGTTCGTCGAAGAAATCCACCTTCTCGGGGATGTCCGTCAGCTTCTCGCAGCGGGCCTGCAGCAGGGCGGCGATGGCGGCGGTGTCGATGGCGGGGTTCTTCACGCTCTCGCGGATATAGGGCTCAGCCACTTCCGCGAACTTCTCGGGAGCCAGGGCGCGGAGGTAGGTGGCGTTGAAGTAGGTCAGCTTCTCAATGTCGAAGATGGCGGGGGACTTGGAAATGCCCGCGATCTCAAAGGCCTCCACCAGTTCCTCCATGGTGAAGATCTCCTGCTCGCTGCGTTCGCCCTTGGGAGACCAGCCCAGCAGGGTGACGTAGTTGAGGATGGCGTCGGTCAGATAGCCCTGGGCCTTCAGATCCTCGTAGGAGGGATCACCGTGGCGCTTGGACATCTTGTTGTGCTGGTCGCGCATGACGGGGGAGCAGTGGACATAGGTGGGGATCTCCCAGCCGAATGCCTCGTACAGCAGGTTGTACTTGGGAGCGGAGGACAGATACTCACTGCCGCGGACCACGTGGGTGATGCCCATCAGATGGTCGTCCACAACGTTTGCGAAGTTGTAGGTGGGCAGACCGTCCCGCTTCAGCAGAACCTGATCGTCCAGAGTCTTGTTTTCCACAGTGATGTCGCCGAAGGAGACGTCGTGGAAGGTGGTAGTGCCCTCCTGGGGGATGCGCTGACGGATGACGTAGGGCTTGCCGGCAGCCAGATTGGCGGCCACTTCCTCTGCGCGCAGGTTGCGGCAGGGGTCTTCGGCGCGGTTGAACTCGCCGGAATCCTCTTCGGACTCAGTCTTCTCGCAGAAGCAGTAGTAAGCGTGGCCCTTTTCCACCAGCAG
>JAZRCP010000012.1:0-2119 GCA_045659825.1 Dysosmobacter sp.
TGGTGTCGCAAAGCGACAAAATGGCAAAAATGCTGCTTCGCAGACCACCTCATCCGACCTCGCTATGCTCGGCCACCTTCCCCTCAAGGGGAAGGCTTTGGCGGCCTACGGCCGCTGTCGCCCCAGCGGGGCGACAATTTGGACTCCTTTACAGAGAGATAAACTGAAATTTGAAACGACAACATACATTATGGAACACAAACGATTAACATTATTTGCCGGGCATTACGGCAGCGGAAAAACCAATATCGCCGTCAACTATGCCCTGCATCTGGCGGCGGAGGGGAAGCAAACTTGCATCGCGGATCTGGATATCGTCAATCCCTATTTTCGCACCAAGGACAGCGCCAAGGTGCTGGAAAGCGCCGGTGTGACGCTGATCTCCCCCCAATTCGCCAACTCCAATGTGGACCTGCCGGCGCTGCCGGCGGAAGCCTACCGGCTGGTGCAGGACAAAAGCGTGTATGGCATCATGGATATCGGCGGCGATGACCGGGGCGCCTATGCCCTCGGCCGTTACACCCCCTTTATCAAGGAAGAGAATAACTACCGCATGGCCTTTGTTGCCAATCCCTACCGGCCCCTGACCCGCACTCCTGAGGAAGCGCTGGAAGTGATGCGGGAGATCGAAGTCGCCTGCTCGCTGAATTTCACCTGCATCGTCAACAACGCCAATCTCGGCACGGAAACCACTGCCGACGCGGTGCTGGATGCGAAAGACTATATGGATCAGCTCAGCGCCCTTTCCGGCCTGCCCCTGTGGCTGACCACGGCGGAGGAAAAAGTGGCGGCGCAGCTTGTGGGAAAGGTAGAAAACCTGCTTCCCATGCGCCTGCAGGAAAAATATTTTGATTTACCGGAACAGCGGGGCCGCCCGTTGTTCGGATAATAGACAACTCATTAAGGAGGAACTCTCTATGGCAAAAGTAACGTTCCTGACGGATCTGTGTAAAGGCTGCGGCCTGTGCGTCAATGCCTGCCCCAAGGGCTGTCTGGCTATCGACACTGACCAGATCAACAAGAAAGGCTATTCCCCCGCGGTTATGAAGGATCAGGATAAGTGCATCGCCTGCGCGTTCTGCGCAACTATGTGCCCTGATTGTATCATCACCGTGGAAAAGTAAGGAGGATCGAAATGGCTCAGAAAGTACTTATGAAGGGCAACGAAGCCATTGCCGAAGCCGCCATTCGCGCCGGCTGCCGTCACTACTTCGGTTACCCCATCACCCCCCAGACCGAGATCGCTGCCTACATGGCAAAGAAGATGCCCAAGATCGGCGGCGTTTTCCTGCAGGCAGAAAGCGAGATCGCTTCCATCAACATGGTCTATGGCGCAGCCGCTGCCGGCATGCGTGTTATGACCTCTTCCAGCAGCCCCGGAATCAGCCTCAAATCCGAGGGCCTGAGCTATATCGCCGGTTCCGATGTGCCTGCGCTGGTGGTCAATGTCCAGCGTGGCGGCCCCGGCCTCGGCGGCATCCAGCCAAGCCAGTCTGACTATTTCCAGGCCACCAAGGGCGGCGGTCACGGCGACTACCGGACGATCGTCCTGGCACCCGCTTCCGTGCAGGGAATGGCAAGCCTGACCATCAAGGGCTTTAATTTGGCGGACAAGTACCTCATGACCTCCATGATCCTGGCTGACGGCACCATCGGTCAGATGATGGAACCCATCTCCTTCGAGGATGCGGAAGTGGAAACCTATGAAAAGCCCTGGGCGCTGACCGGCACCGAGTGCAAGCGCAAGCACAATGTGGTCAACTCCCTGTATCTGCAGCCCGATAAGCTGGAGCAGAAGAACTTTGAGCGCTATGAGCGCTATAAGATCGTGGAAGAGAACGAACCCATGTGGGAAGAGTACATGATGGAAGACGCGGAGTACTGCGTGGTTGCCTTCGGTATCGCCTCCCGTGTTGCCAAGAACGCTGTGGTGGCTGCCAGAGCCGAGGGCATCAAGGTGGGTCTGATCCGTCCCATCACTCTGTGGCCCTTCCCCACCAAGGCGCTGGCCGCTGCTGCCGATAAGGTCAAGAGCTTCATCTCTGTGGAGCTGAACATGGGACAGATGATCGAGGATATCCGTCTTGCCACCCAGTGCAAGAAGCCCGTTTCTCTGTGC
>JAZRCP010000013.1:0-3134 GCA_045659825.1 Dysosmobacter sp.
CTGCGGACGGCGGAAGCAGACATCTCTCCGCTGCTGCGGAAGCTCTATGATGTGAAGAAATCTCTCCTCTCTGTGGAGGACTATTTCAAGGGCACGGCGGATGATGCCCATGATATCGCCGTTCTGGAGCGGGATGACAACCACACGGTCAAGGTGGGCGTGTTCAGCCTGAAGGGCAAGGCTGCGGATGTGAATGTGCAGCTGCCGGATGGCGCCTACACCAACCATTTCAATGGAGAGAAGATTGCTGTCACCAGCGGGATGCTGCACTGTGACGGCGATCCCATCCTGCTGACGATTCCGGCAGAACAGCGCTGAGAAGGAGGCGTAACGTTTGAACAAGTATGTATTTGGCGTGGATATCGGCGGAACGACCGTGAAGATCGGGTTCTTTTCTGCCGATGGAGCGCTGCATGAGAAGTGGGAGATCCCCACCCGCACGGAAAACGGCGGAGAGCAGGTGCTGCCGGATGTGGCTGCGTCGGTCAAGGAGGCTATGACCCGTCACGGCGTAGCTGCAGAACAGGTAGAGGGCATCGGTATTGCCGTGCCCGGTCCGGTGGATGCGGAGAACACGGTTTATAAATGTGTCAATCTGGGCTGGGGCGTATTCAATGTCAAAGATCGGATGAATGAGCTTCTGCCGGAGATCCCCCGCGTGGCGGCGGGCAACGACGCCAATGTGGCTGCACTGGGCGAACTGTGGCAGGGCGGCGGTCAGGGCTGCCGCAGCGCTGTGATGATCACGCTGGGTACCGGCGTGGGCGGCGGCGTGGTGCTGGATGGCCAGATCGTGGCCGGACACAACGGCGGTGCCGGAGAGATCGGTCACATGACGGTCAATCCAGAGGAAACGGTGGCCTGCACCTGTGGCAAATACGGTTGTCTGGAGCAATATGCCTCCGCCAGAGGCATTGTGCGCATGGCCAAGGGGATGCTGGCGGATTGCGATACGCCGTCTGCGTTGCGGGAGATGGCGGACTTTACCTCCAAGGAGATCTGCGAGCTGGCGGCGGAAGGCGATGCTATGGCAGTAGCCATCATGGAACGCTTCGGCGAGTATCTGGGGCGGGTGATGAGCTTCATCTCCTGCACGGTCGATCCGGACGTCTACATCATCGGCGGCGGCATGAGCCGCGCGGGAAGCATCGTGACGGATACCGTACTGCGCTATTACCGCAAATATGCCTTCCATGTGTCTACTGGTACCGGTGTTGCCGTTGCCAAGCTGGGCAACGATGCGGGTATTTACGGCAGTGCGGAAATGATTCTGGACGCATAATGCATAAAGGAAGGCCGTATTCGGCAACGCCGAATACGCGCTTTTTCGTGAGAATAATCAGAATCCGTCCTTCGGGTCGATGCCGGTCAGGCGGAAATGATTACGCTCCACCTGCAGCAGGCCGTCCCGCTGCATTTTGCTCAGTTCGTTGCTCATGGCACTGCGGTCTACGCTGAGGTAGTCCGCTAACTGCTGCCGGTTGAAGGAAATGTCAAATTCCCGGCTGCCTTGCTGCAGTGCCTGATGGGACAGATAGGACAGCAGGCGGCCTCGAATGGATTTGGAGCTGGTATGGAAGATGCGGCGGGAGAGATTCAAATTCTTCTGCGAGGCAATGGTAAGAAGGTTGCGCACCAGCTTGTTGTGGAAATCACAGGCGGCCTCGCACACATGCAGGACACGGCTGGTGTCCAGAAATAAAACCTCCGTGGGCTCCGCAGCAACGGCACAGATCATCAGTGGGGCGCCGGGCACACAGGCGTAAGTCTCTGCGAAAACCTGTCCGGGAAAGACGTGGTCGAGAATACTCTTATTCCCCCATACGTCATCGCTTTCAATGGAGACTTTGCCGGAGAGAACCATGCCCAGTTCCGTGACAGGATTTCCTGCGTGATAAATCACAGCCCCGCGGGCGTATTTACGAGTCTGTGCCTGCAGGCAGCTGAACATGCCCTGCAATTCCTGCGGTGTAATGCCGCGAAATAAAACGGTGTTGGATAAAAAAATATAATCCATAAGCTCTCCTTGTTGTTATAACAACATACTTGTTGTAAAAATTGTATTATGATACAACCATCAAGTCAAGGGCAAGGCCCAAAACAACAGAAGCGGCGGCTTCTGACAGGAGGAAAAAGGATATGCTGAGAAAGATTATTAAGATTGATGAAGAGAAGTGTAACGGCTGTGGCGCCTGCGCGGCGGCCTGTCATGAAGGAGCCATTGAGATGGTGGGCGGGAAGGCAAAGCTAACCCGCGAGGACTATTGTGACGGTTTGGGAGATTGTCTGCCCGCCTGTCCCGTGGATGCCATCCGGTTTGAGGTGCGGGAAGCGCCTGCTTATGACGAGGCGGCTGTGCTGAAAGCAAAAGAGAAGAAAGCTGCAGGTGTGGTACTTCCCTGTGGATGCCCCGGCTCTCAGGCGAGAGCCTTGCAGCGGCAGCCGGCGGGGCAGAATGTTGCCTGTGAGAGCAAGACTCAGAGCCAGCTGATGCAGTGGCCGGTACAGATCAAACTGGTACCCGTGAATGCCCCGTATTTTGAAAACGCCAACCTGCTGATTGCGGCAGACTGCACGGCCTATGCCTACGCCAACTTTCATCAGGAATTTATCCGGGGCCGTATTACCTTGATTGGCTGCCCGAAGCTGGATGAGGGCGATTACGCGGAGAAGCTGACGGCCATCATCGCCAACAACAATATTAAGAGCGTGACTATCGTCCGCATGGAGGTACCTTGCTGCGGCGGGATCGAGAACGCCGCGAAGCGGGCCATTCAGGCCAGCGGCAAGTTCCTGCCCTGGAGAGTGGTAACTGTGACCACCGACGGCCGACTCAGAGAGGACTGAGAAAATCCGAAATTGTTATAAAAGCGATCATAAAACGGTTGATAAACTGAAAGAAATGTGCTATGGTTTCATGTGAAAATTCAGGAAACCGGAAAAAGAAAAGGGGAAAACGCATGAAAATTTCAAATACCATTCAATACATCGGCGTCAATGACCACGAGATCGACCTATTCGAGGGACAGTATGTAGTACCCAACGGCATGGCCTATAACTCCTACGCCATTCTGGATGAGCAGGTTGCCATTATGGACTCTGTGGACGTACATTTTACACAGGCCTGGCTGGAC
>JAZRCP010000014.1:0-9877 GCA_045659825.1 Dysosmobacter sp.
AGACTGCTGCGCCATTTCTGCGCGTCAAAGGTGACGGGGGTCAGGCTGTATGTGCCCTCCATGGGCTGTTCCGTGATGGAGAAAAAGACCCCGTTTTCCCATGAATAAAAGTAATATTTCGGTTCGTTCAGATCAACGCCGGAGCCGGTGCTGCTTAACGGCGTGGCGGTAATATAACCCTGCTCTGTCAGGGTTTCCAAAGACCCCTCCACAAGGTTTGCTTCATGGTTTTCGGCAAAGGCCCACGCCACGGCGGACTGCTCCGAGGGAGACAGACTGGTCTGAGACAGGTCTGCGCCGATGAATTCTATGCCGCCGTTCAGTCCGCTGTCCTTTTCCCAGAGGTCCTCCAGCACGCGCAGATACAGCGCGCAGCGGTCGTCCATGCCGCCGTCCACAATTTCAACGGAGGATACACCGCCAAAGTTCATGGGCCATGCTTCCGTAAAGGAATCATAATACACCTTGATGAGCTGACCGTCCTGCAGTGGCTGCGTGGGCAGGACGCCATCTGAAAGAGCGGAGGTATTCAGCGTATAGACGCCGGAGCCTGCGTCGCCGTGTTCTGCCAGCAGGAGCGTTCCGGATTCTGTGCCGGTGACAATGCGAAGGGTAAGGAACCACGGGGCACGGTCGATCAGTTCCTGCTCTGCGGGAACTTCCGGTTCCGAAGCAGGCTTTTCGTGGGCAGGCTGTTCTGTCTGTGGGGCACAGCCTGCTGGCAGCAGGCAGAGAAGCAGGACAAAAACGAGTAAGACTTTTTTCATCGGAATCGCCTCCTTTTGCTGATATAGACGGAAACAGCAGCGGGTTGGTTCCCGTTTTCTTCCAAAAAGAAGCGGCGGTTGCAAATATCATAGCAACTCTGGTAGAATACGGTAAACTAATAAAGAGGTGATCTCCATGTATCTGCCGGAAGTAAAAAATGATTTTATTTGGACTGTAGTTGGTTCCCCGTGGGGGCTGGTGGCTCTGTGGCTGGTCGTTATCAACCTGATTACATTTTTTGTGTTCGGCTGGGACAAGCTGAAAGCAAAGTGGAAGGAAAAGAATGAAAAGACCCGGCGCGTGCCGGAGAAGACATTATTTCTGCTGGCGGGACTGGGCGGCAGCGTCGGTGCATGGCTGGGCATGAAGGTATGGCGCCATAAGACGCTGCACAAGTCGTTTCGGTTTGGGATTCCTGCGATTTTGATTGTGCAGGTCGTTCTGGTACTGGGACTGTATTTATATTTCTGTGTGATTTAAGAGAGAGGAGGCGGCGAAATGCTGCAAAAGGAATTGCTGTATGCGCTGTTAGGCACAGGCTTTACCTGCGGCGCCACCATTCTCGGCGCGACGATGGTGTTTTTCTTCCGAAAGGAACTTTCCCATAACACGCAGAAGGTGTTTTTGGGCTTTGCGGCAGGCGTCATGATCGCCGCGTCCGTGTGGTCGCTGCTGATCCCCGCCATGGAGATGGCAGAGGCACAGGGACAAAGTGCAATGTTGGCTGCGGGCGGAGGTTTCTTACTGGGCGGCGTGTTTCTGATGCTGCTGGACCGGGTGCTGCCCCACCTGCATATCGGCAGCGAGGAGCCGGAGGGCCTTCCTGCCCACTGGAAGCGCACCACTATGATCGTTCTGGCAGTGACGCTCCATAACATTCCTGAAGGTATGGCCGTGGGCCTGACCTTTTCCGTGGCGGCACAGGACCCCGCTCCCGGTGCTCTAACAGGCGCGGTGGCGTTGGCCATCGGCATGGGCTTGCAGAACTTCCCTGAGGGTGCGGCGGTGTCGCTGCCTATGAAATCTCAGGGCGTTTCCAACAAAAGAGCCTTCTGGTGCGGTGCGGCTTCCGGTATCGTGGAGCCGGTCTTCGGTTTGCTGACGGTGCTGATTGCTGGCAGTATCACCGGCGTGATGCCGTGGATCCTTGCTTTTGCCGCAGGCGCCATGATCTATGTGGTGGTGGAGGAGCTGATCCCCGAAGCGCAGTTGGGAGAGCATTCCCACACCGGTACGGCCAGCGTGATGCTGGGCTTTCTGGTGATGATGCTGCTGGACATCGCGCTGGGATAATGATATGAGAGAAAATGGCCGGTCCGGCAGGTGTGGACCGGTCATTTTTGTGGAATTGACAAGCGGACATGTCCGTGATAAGGTAATACCACATTAGAAAGCGGGCATGAAAAAGCTTCATGCAGAGGCGGTTTCAAGCCCGGGAGAGAGGGAACAAGACTATGGGAATCATCAACAGCATCATATCGTTTTTGTCAGGTCCGCTGAATGACTTTGCTTGGATGTATACCTTCCTGCCCTTTGCCATTGTGGGCGGCGCATACCTGACCGTTCGTAACGGCGGTGTGCAGTTCCGCCATTTCGGTCATGCCATGAAGAACACGGTGGGCAAGATTTTCCAGAAGCAGGAAGCAGGTGAAGGCGCTGTAACGCCCCGCCAGGCTGTGACCACGGCGCTCTCCGCCACGGTTGGCACCGGCAATATCGTCGGTACGTCTCAGGCCATTGCCATGGGCGGCTACGGCGCTGTGTTCTGGCTGTGGCTGGCGGCTCTGGTGGGTATGTGCACCAAGTACGCCGAGATCGTGCTGGCAATTAAGTATCGTGAGCGCGATGCAAAGGGCGACTGGGTTGGCGGTCCCATGTATTACATCACCAAGGGTCTGGGCAAGAAATGGAAGTGGCTGGCAGGCCTGTTTGCCTTGTTTGCCATTTTGGCTTCCTTTGGTATCGGCAACATGTCTCAGGTGAACAGCATTACCGGCTCGGTGATCAACGCTGTGTCTGCATTTACTGCGGTTTCTCCCGGCGTGGAGCTGGCGATGAAGTGGGTTCTGGGTATCTTCATGGCAATTCTGGTGGCTGTGATCTTGATTGGCGGCATTAAGCGCATTGGCGCTGTGACCGAGGCGCTGATTCCCTTTATGAGCGTATTCTACATTCTGTTCACGCTGATCGTCATCGGTGCGCATATCGGGGATATCGGTGATGCCTTCGTGAAGATTTTCAGCACGGCATTTACGCCCCAGGCCATGTTTGGTGCATCCACCGGCATCGTGCTGAAACAGACCATTATCTGGGGCCTGCGTCGCAGCGCATTCTCCAATGAGGCCGGCCTGGGCTCTGCGGCTATCGCCCATGCAGCAGCGGACACCAAGGGACCCGTTCAGCAGGGCATGTATGGTATTTTTGAGGTGTTTGTGGATACCATTGTGATCTGCTCCATGACGGCGGTTGCCATCATTGTTAGCGGTGTAGAGATTGGCTTTGGCACCAGACCTGGCAGCGAACTGATTACCGCCGCGCTGGCTACCGTGTTTGGCCAGAAATTTGCCGCGCTGTTTGTTGCAATGGCCCTGATGATGTTTGCGTTCTCCACTGTTCTCGGCTGGTCTTTGTATGGTACCCGCTGCGCGCAGTATCTGTTTGGAGACAAGGGCGTGAAGGTGTTCCAGCCCATCTTTGTGGTCGTGGTTGTGATCGGCTGTGTGTCCCCCCTCAGCGTGGTGTGGGATGTGGCTGACACCTTCAACGGCTTGATGGCCATTCCCAACTTTATTGGATTGTTTGCCCTTTCCGGCGTTGTGGCGGCGGAAACGAAGAAGTACTTCGGGAAAAAGAACGAAAAGTAACTGTCAGATTGACCGTCCTGTATTTGCGGGACGGTCAATTTGTCTACATAGAAGCAACAAATGTCACTGAAGTAGGGATGTTTTGTCAAAAACCACGGTTGACAATCCCATATCTGCGTGATAAGGTAGTACCACAATTTGATAACGGCAAACGAAGTTCTTAGGGGAATGGCAAAAGCCTGCCGAAGGAGTAACACTCTCAGGCGCCCGAATGGCCGGGTGGGGACTAAGAATGGATGTGGCTCTGGAGAAGCTCAGAAATGAGTACCGAAGGTGCAAGGCGGAAACGCTGAATCTCTCAGGTAAAAGGACAGAGTGAGGATACGATGCAGACGCAGCGCGCCTGTGCGTACTTCTTTGTACTTTCTTGTTCGGAGCAGTCGGTTTGGCTGGTCCGTTTTCTTTTTAGGAGGAGAAATATCATGTTTGCAAATCTGGAAGCAACTCTGTATCCCGTTGTATGTGAAATCAACAATTACCTCTCCAGCTATATTTTGATTGTCCTGCTGGTGGGCGTCGGTCTGTGGTATTCCATCAAGACCCGCTTCGTGCAGGTGCGCTGCTTTGGCGAAGGCATGAAGAAGGTGTTCGGCAACCTGTCCCTGCGCGGCGGCAAGCAGGAGTCCGGTATGACTTCTTTCCAGGCATTGGCCACCGCCATTGCCGCCCAGGTTGGTACCGGCAACATTGTTGGCGCATCCGGTGCCATTCTGACCGGCGGCCCCGGCGCTATCTTCTGGATGTGGATCATTGCATTCCTCGGCATGGCTACCATTTATGCTGAGGCAACGCTGGCTCAGAAGACCCGCGTGGTGGACAAGGACGGCATTATCCACGGCGGTCCCGTGTACTACATTACCACCGCATTCAAGGGCGGTTTCGGCAAGTTTCTGGCCGGCTTCTTTGCCGTGGCCATCATTCTGGCACTGGGCTTCATGGGCTGCATGGTGCAGTCCAACTCTATCGGCTCTACCTTTGAGACTGCTTTCGGCATTCCCTCCTGGATCGTGGGTGCTGTGCTGGTTGTGATCTGTGGTGCGATTTTCCTGGGCGGTGTGCAGCGCTTGGCTGCCGTTTGTGAGAAGCTGGTTCCTGTTATGGCTGGTATCTTCCTGCTGGGCGGCTTGGTGGTTCTGGTTGCCCGTATCAGCTATATCCCCGCAACCTTCGGCATGATCTTCAAGTATGCTTTCCAGCCTCAGGCCATTCTGGGCGGTGCATTCGGCGCCGGCATCAAGGCTGCTATTTCTCAGGGTGCCAAGCGTGGCCTGTTCTCCAACGAGGCCGGCATGGGCTCTACCCCCCACGCTCACGCACAGGCTAACGTCAAGACCCCCCACGATCAGGGTGTGGTTGCCATGATTGGCGTGTTTATCGATACCTTCGTGGTTCTGCCCCTGAACGCCCTGGTCATCATCTCCACCCTCTATACCGCTGACGGCCCTCTGGCGGATGGCTACATGGGCGCTGTGACCGAGACCATCGGCAAGGCCAATTTGGCTCAGACCGCGTTCGGCGCCGTGTTCGGCAGCAGCTTTGGCGCTATCTTCGTGGCCATCTGCCTGTTCTTCTTCGCTTTCTCCACCGTGTTGAGCTGGAATCTGTTTGGCAAGATCAATGTGGAGTATCTGTTTGGCAAGAAGGGCGTGAAGGTCTACACCGTCATCGCGCTGGTGTTCATCTTCCTCGGCACCATGATGTCCAACGATCTGGTTTGGGAGCTGACCGATGCTTTCAATTACCTGATGGTCATTCCCAACGCTATCGCACTGTTCGCCCTGACCGGCATGGTTGTAAAATCCGCCAACAAACAGGACGAGATCAAGAAGTAAAACGATTGCTGAAAGGCTGTCGCTCCAAATGGGGCGGCAGCCTTTTTGCTTAAATTCGTAAAAAATGTTAAAAAACCGAAAAAAACACGAAACAGGACGGAAAAGCTTTGACAGGAAACGATTTGTGACATATACTAAATAAATGAAATAATTGATAATTAAAAAATTATCAATCTCCTTGCGGCTACGAAGGCAAACGGCAGCGGCAGGGAAAGGAAAAAGGGAACAAAGGAGAAACGCTATGAGCAAAGATTTGTCTCGTGCAGTCGAAATCATTGAAGCATACGGCTGTAAGCAGTCCAACCTCATTGCCATCATGCAGGACATTCAGGCGGAGTATAACTATCTCAGCGAAGAAGTTCTGGTCTTGATTGCAGAAAAGCTGAACATCAGCACGGCAAAGGTCTACAGCGTTGCCACGTTCTATGAGAACTTCTCTCTGGAACCCAAGGGCAAGCACGTCATTAAAATTTGCGCCGGTACGGCCTGCCACGTCCGTAAGTCCGGCCCGATTTATGATGCCATCTATGATTATCTGAAGCTGTCCGGCAAAAAGAAGACCTCTTCCGATGGTATGTTCACGCTGGAGACCGTCGCCTGTCTGGGCGCCTGCGGTCTGGCACCCGTCATGACCATTGACGGCGAGGTTCACGCAAAGATGACTCCCGAGGCGGCATTGGCCCTTCTGGAGGAGATCCGAAAGGAGGAAGCTGCGAAATGAGTAAGTTCACCCGCGAAAGCTTTCGCGCATTTCAGGCCGGTGCCCAGGAAGCACTGGAGCAGAGCAAGCAGATTCCCTCTGTCCTGATTTGTGCCGGTACCGGCTGTATTGCCGGCGGCGCTATGAAGATTCATGACAACTTCAAAGCCCTGTGTGAAGAGCGCAACCTGCCTGTCTATGTGGGCCTGAAGCACCACGATGAGGCCGAGAAGAGTCTGCACATCAAGATGAGCGGCTGCAACGGCTTCTGCGAAATGGGTCCTCTGGTTCATATCGAGCCCATGGGCATCCTGTACATCCATGTCAAGCCTGAGGACTGCCAGGAGATCCTGGAAAAGACAGTTCTGGGCGGCGAGATTATCGAACGTCTGGTGTATCATCTGGACGGCGTAGCTTATCCTCGTCAGGAGGACATCCCCTTCTACAAGCTGCAGCACCGTGTGGTTCTGGAGAACTGCGGTTCTTCCGATGCACAGGATATTGAAGAGTACATTGCAAAGGGTGGCTATGCTGCCTTTGAAAAGGCTCTCTTTGAGATGACCGACGAAGAGATCTGCCAGACCATCATCGATTCCGGCCTGCGCGGCCGCGGCGGCGGCGGTTTCCCTGCCGGCCGCAAGTGGGATGGTGCCCGTAAGCAGAAGACGGACGTCAAGTACGTTGTCTGTAACGGCGACGAGGGCGACCCCGGCGCCTTTATGGACCGTTCCATCATGGAAGGCAACCCCCACAGCGTGCTGGAAGGCATGATGATCGCCGGCCGCGCTGTGGGCGCACAGAATGGCTATATCTATGTCCGTGCCGAGTATCCTCTGGCTGTTGAGCGCCTGAAGATCGCCATTGCCAAGGCCGAGGAACTGGGCCTGCTGGGCGATGATATCATGGGCAGCGGCTTCTCCTTCCACCTGCATGTCAACAAGGGCGCCGGTGCATTCGTCTGCGGCGAAGGGTCCGCACTGACCGCCTCTATCGAGGGCAACCGCGGTATGCCCCGCGTGAAGCCTCCCCGTACCATTGAAAAGGGCCTGTGGGAAAAGCCCACCGTCCTGAATAACGTGGAGACCTTTGCCAACGTACCTCTGATTATCCGCAACGGCGTGGAGTGGTATCACAACATCGGCACGGAGAAGAGTCCCGGCACCAAGGCCTTCGCCCTGACCGGCAATGTGGTCAACACCGGTCTGATCGAAGTGCCCATGGGCACCACCATCAAGGAAGTGGTGTTTGATATCGGCGGCGGTATCCGCGGCGGCAAGAAGTTCAAGGCTGTGCAGATCGGCGGCCCCTCCGGCGGCGCCACCACCGCCAGCGACGAGCACCTGAACCTGCCTCTGGACTTTGACTCTCTGAAAAAGATCGGCGCCATGATCGGCTCCGGCGGTCTGGTTGTTATGGACGAGGACACCTGCATGGTGGAGACCGCCCGTTTCTTCATGGAGTTCACTCAGAAGGAATCCTGCGGCAAGTGCGTGCCCTGCCGTGAAGGCACCAAGCGCATGCTGGAGATTCTGGACCGTATCGTGAACAATCAGGGTACGCTGGAAGATTTGGACCTGCTGGAAGAGCTGGCAGACACCATTACCTCCACCGCTCTGTGCGGCCTGGGCCAGAGCGCCTGCAAGCCCGTTCAGAGCACCCTGAAGTATTTCCGCAATGAGTATCTGGCACACGTTGTGGATCATCACTGCCCCATCTGCAACAAGGAAAAGCCCCATCCCACCATCGATCCCGAGAAGTGCAAGGGCTGTACCAAGTGTGCCCGGAACTGCCCCATGGACGCCATCAGCGGCGCTGTGAAGCAGGTTCATTCCATCGATCCCGAAAAGTGCGTCAATTGCGGCGCCTGCGTCAGCAGCTGCCCCTTCGGCGCCATCGAGCCTGCAAAGGAGGGTTAAGCCATGGCAAAGGGAGTTATGTATATTGACGGTCAGCGCGTGGAATTTGACGGCGAAAAGAACGTTCTGGCTGTGATTCGGAAAGCCGGCATCGGTATGCCTACTTTCTGCTATTATTCCGAGCTGTCCACCTTTGGCGCCTGCCGTATGTGTGTGGTGGAAGACGAAAAGGGAAAGATCGACACATCCTGCTCCATGGAGCCCCGTGACGGTCTGAAGATCAAGACCAACACCACCCGCCTGCTGAAGCATCGCCGGATGATTCTGGAGCTGATGCTGGCCTCTCACTGCCGTGACTGTACTACCTGTGAAAAGAACGGTGAGTGCCGCTTGCAGGAGATGGCTCTGCGCTTCGGTGTCCGCAAGGTTCGTTTCGGCGATACCCGCCCCCACTATGATCTGGACTCTTCTTCTCCCGCTGTGGTGCGCGATCCCAACAAGTGCATCCTCTGCGGCGACTGCATCCGTACCTGTGAGGAGATGCAGGGCGTGGGCGTACTGAACTTCGCCCACCGCGGCAGCGACCTGCAGGTCATGCCTGCCTTTGATAAGAAGCTGGCCGAAACCAATTGTATCAGCTGCGGCCAGTGCGCGGCATCCTGCCCCACCGGTGCCATTACCGTCTGCAATGAAATCGGCCGCGCATGGCGTGCCCTGCACAACCCCGACATCCGCGTCGTGGTGCAGATCGCTCCTGCTGTCCGCGTGGCCGTCGGCGAGGCTTTTGGTCTGGCTCCCGGCGTTAACGCCATCGACAAGCTGGTCACTGCCCTGAAGATGATGGGTGCGGAGGAAGTCTATGACACCAACTTCGGTGCAGACCTGACCGTTCTGGAGGAGTCTGCCGAGTTCCTGGCACGTCTGGAGAAGGGCGGCCCCTTCCCCATGTTCACCAGCTGCTGCCCTGCATGGATTAAGTATCTGGAGAACGAGAATCCCAAGTACCTGAAGAATGTGTCCACCTGCAAGTCTCCCATGGAGATGTTCGGTGCTGTTCTGAAGGACCGTTACAAGGCAAAGGATGCTGAGGATGGCCTGAAGACCTTCCACATCGCCATCATGCCCTGCACCGCCAAGAAGATGGAGGCCAAGCGTGAGGAGTTCATGCACGACGGCCAGCCCGATGTGGATCTGGTTCTGACTACGCAGGAAGTCATCAACATGATTAAGGAAGTCGGCATCGAGTTTACTGAGATAGAAGGCGAAGCTCCCGAGATGCCCTTCGGTATGTCTACCGGTGCAGCTACCATCTTTGGCACCACCGGCGGCGTGGCGGAGGCTGTTGCTCGCCGTGTTGTGGAGGACAAGAGCAGAAACAGCCTGCATGCCCTGCAGTTCTCCGGCCTGCGTGCTCCCGACAGCATCCGCTCCGTTACCCTGAATGTGGGTGGCCGCGATCTGAACATTGCCATCGTTCACGGTCTGGTTCATGCCAAGAAGCTGCTGAAGGACATCGACGAAGGCACTGCCAATTACGATCTGGTGGAAGTCATGACCTGCAAGACCGGTTGTGTCGGCGGTGCCGGCCAGCCTCGCGGCCTGACTCCCGTGAAGCAGCAGAGAGCCGAAGGTCTGTACGATGCAGACCGCAACTCCCTGATCAAGCATTCCGAGAGCAACCCTGTTGCTGTGGAACTGCTGAAGGAACTGGGCGAGCGCAACCACGAGCTGCTGCACGTCCACTACAAAGCTGCTGAGCAGTAATTTCCATAAGTTCCATGGAACCACCGGGGGGAAAGCCCCCGGGGGTTTTATAATTTCAGAGAAGGAGGGGGGGGTTTCCGGAAGAGACGCCGA
>JAZRCP010000015.1:0-25629 GCA_045659825.1 Dysosmobacter sp.
TGCTTGGACTTGGAACCCCAGTAGCCCTTGGCCATCTTCAGGGTCTTATTTCTTCTTTTGCGCGTCATCATCGCGCCCTTAACTCTTGCCATTGTAAAAGCCTCCTATTCTAAACGTATCGTATCTTACTTGTAGGGGATCAGCTTGCGAACCGTGCTCTCATTGGTCACGTCGGCATAGCCGCCGGCACGCAGACGACGAGTACGCTTGGTATCCTTCTTGGTCAGGATGTGGCTCTTGAAGGCCTTGGCACGCTTGACCTTGCCGGTCTTGGTCAGGTTGAATCTCTTCTTGGCACCGCTATGGGTTTTCAGCTTAGGCATAGTAGTAGCTCCTTCCGTATATTTGAAAAATCTTCTTTGCTTATTTACCGGTCTTGGGAGACAGGAAAATGGACATCATCCGGCCCTCCAGCTTAGCGCCTTTGTCCAGATTGGCGGTTTCCGCACACTGCTCGGCAAACTTATCCAGCAGGTCCTTGCCGATATCGGTGTGAGCCATTTCACGGCCGCGGAAGCGGACAGAAACTTTGACACGATTACCGTCAGCGATGAACTTTTGGGCGTTTTTCAGCTTCGTGTTGAAATCTCCAACATCAATGCCCGGAGACATGCGGATCTCCTTGATTTCCACGACATGCTGGTTCTTCTTGGCTTCCTTTTCCCGCTTGCTCTGCTCAAAACGGAACTTACCGTAGTTCATCAGCTTGCAAACAGGAGGAACGGCCTGCGGAGAGATCTTCACCAGATCCAGACCCTGCTCGTCGGCGATCTTCAGCGCTTCAGAGGAGGACATAATGCCCAGCTGGTCACCCTCGGCACCGCTCAGACGGATCTCACTGTCGCGAATGTCTTCATTCAGTTCATGCACTTGCTTACTAATGGTCGAAGCACCTCCATCCAAAAATCACAAAACGCGGATACCATCCCGGCATCCGCGCAACAACAAACCACCCCTAAGGCAGTCCGATCAAAGCGTTGTTAACCTCTTTGCCTGTGGCTGGAGGTGAGGCGGATGCAATCAGCCTTCTTTGTTTTGCCTGATTATTTTATCAGCTGAAAACCGGTTTGTCAACAACATTTTTTCTTTTTTTCTTTGAATAGTTTCTCTGCTTCCGGTAAAAATAGTGCCTGTACTCGCAACGGAAGGAGGGAACCTCATGCAGAACAATCGTGAGAACAACCAGAACGAGCGTAATCAGCAGAATGAGCGCAACCAGCAGAACAACCGTAACAACCAGAACGAGCGCAATCAGCAGAATGAGCGTAACAACCAGAACCGCAAGTAAGCTGTGCTCTCTTTGAAAGCCGACGGACAGGCCTCATGCCTGTCCGTTGACTTTTTTCTTGTTCTTTTTTGCTGTGCGTGGTATCATACGGGGCAGATCGATACAGAGGAAGAACCGCACTATGAAACAAAAAGGGACACTGTTAGGCTGCCTGTTTGCAGGCATCACCATTCTTGTCTGGGGCTCCACCTTTATCTCCAGCAAAATCCTGCTGGACTACTACACACCCGCACAGATCATGCTGGCCCGCTTTCTGCTGGCCTATGCAGCGCTCTGGCTGGTGCGTCCAAAAAAACTGCCGCTGAGTGGAAAACAGGAACTGATCCTGCTCCTGCTGGCACTGACCGGCTGCACCCTCTATTTCTATGCAGAGAACACGGCCCTGACCTACACGCTGGCCTCCAACGTCAGCATCATCGTGGCGGCAGCGCCCATCTTCACCGCCCTGCTGGCCCATGTCACCGGTGAGGAATCCTTCCGCCGCAACACCCTGTTGGGATTTCTGATCGCCTTTTTCGGCGTTATTTTAGTGGTCTGCAACGGCACCTTCGTGCTGAAACTGAATCCAAAAGGCGACCTACTGGCACTGACTGCCGCCGCCTGCTGGGCCTGCTACTCCGTGCTGCTGCGGCGTACCGTACAGGGCATGGACGCACTGTTGGTAACCCGCCGAACCCTGTTCTGGGGTATTGTCACAGCGCTTCCCATGGTTTTGCTGGAAGGTCATCCCTTCCCTGTCGCTCCCCTGTTGAATCCGGTGGTGGCAGGCAATTACCTGTTCCTCGGCCTGCTGGGCAGCTGTCTTTGCTATATTCTGTGGAACCGGGCCTTTTATTATTTAGGTGTTGTCACCACCAACTCCTTTATTTACATCCAGCCGTTTATCACCATTGTGGTGGGCTGGCTCTTTCTTAACGAACCCATTTCCCCGCTGGCAATTATCGGTGCGGTGCTCATCACCGCCGGTGTCTTTGCAGCACAGAGAACTTCACACAAAAACAGCGCAGGTCACAAATGACCTGCGCTGTTTTTATGTTGTTTATCTTCGTATAAACTGCAGATTGGCGTCTACTCTGCCGCCAATGCCGTCAATGGAGCAGCTGCTGGAGAACTGCCAGTAATTCATCTGATAATAGAAGGTGGGGCACAAAATTTCCGATTTCTCGCTCTTGTACTCCGGATACCAAGAGAGGTAAGGCGAAATGGCGCCCTGATCATATTTAATGTAGCTGACATACTGTCCGGCATAGATCATGGGCGTATAGCCAGCCTCCTTGACCGTCTCGCAGAAGGCAATGGCACAGGCAGTTGCCATCTCCGGCGGTATGCCGTAGACACGATAACTGGAATCGTGCATTTCCCAGTCATAGGCCACAGGACCATTGATCTCCAGATCCTTCAGCAGATCCAGTACAAACTCAGCTTCTTCGATGGCCTCTTCCACGGTAATGGCCTGCGCAAAGAAGTATACGCCTGTTTCGAGGCCTGCCTCCATAGCGCCGCGAATATTCTCCTCATAATAGGCGTCCGCCAGAATGGCTCCCGAGGAGGTGCCGCGCAAACCAATGCGAACCATGACAAACTCCACACCATCCGCCGCGACAGCCTCCCAGTCAATGGTCTGGTTTTCGCTGGCACGGTTCTGATAGGCAGACACATCAATACCAAAACGGGTTTTGAACCGGTCTCCGGTATAAACCAACCGATCCTCTTCCCAGAAGAACTCCTCCGCCGTCAACTGAAGAGCATCCCGTCCCTCGTAAATAGGGATTTTCTTTTTGTCGTATGTAATGTATTCACCGGTTGTCTCACCGGGCTCATAAACGTCCTCAGGAAGTATGGCTTCCGCCGGCTCTTTCTTGGGTTTTTCCGGCTGCTTCTTCATAAAGACAGGCTCCACGCCGCTGTAATTCAGCACGCTGCCGGAAATATCCACGTCCGTCAGCGTCACCAATCCCTGTACACCGGGAGCCAGAATCAGATTGCCGTCGATGACGGTATCCTCTAATGCGGCTCCTTCCGTGCTGTTGATCAGCACATCGCCCACCACTTCTCCGGCCTTCACCGGTTCGGAGGAAGGCACCAGCACAGCGACCATGTTGTGCAGAATATTCACCAGTTCCGCACGAGTGATGGGATCTGTGGGACGGAAGAAATTATCCTGCGCATCATTGATGTATCCTCTGGCCGTCATCTCCGCCACATAGGCCTTCGCATACTCAGCAATCTGATCCACATCCTCATAGGGCCAGTCCGCAATTTCAGGACCGATCCGGAACGCGCGGGCGATCATGGTAACCGCCTGCTGACGGGTAATGGTGTCCGTCGGCAGTGCCTTGCCATTATTGCCCAGATACACGCCGGAAGCATGCAGCTTCAAAATGGCTTGTTCCCAATAATTTCCCTCAATATCAGAAAATGTATCGGCCTCAGAAACTTCCTGATACTTCAAAAAGCGGTCCAGAATCCCGGCAAATGCACCGCGGGTAATGGAGTTGTCCGGACGGAATGTGCCGTCGTCATAGCCCCGAATGATACTGTATTCACCGCTCCAGCGGTCAATGGACTCCGCCGCCCAGTGGTCTTTCGTATCGGTAAATGCCGCGGAGACGGATGTCACCGCCATAGCCGCCGTCAGAATGCCGGATGCCAGCATCCGCAGCAGTCGAAGTTTCCTCATCGCTGTCCCTCCCTGTCGGAATCTGTCGAATTTCTTTCCCTAAAGCACACCGCGGCCGATCTCAGCCCCGGTGTGTTATGTCACCTTATCAGTACAGAACCCATTATACTAATGCACCACTTTCGGGTCAATACAAATCGGCAGATTTGCAGAAATATTATGTTACCTTCCCAGCCTCTGCTTTTACCGGAATAAATTTGCTTTCTGCGGCAAACACTGTTTCAAAGGAGGGATACCATGATCACTGCCTTTATCCGTACCATCATTCTCTATCTTTTCATTATGCTGGGCCTGCGCCTGATGGGCAAACGGCAGATCGGCGAGTTGGAACCCAGCGACCTGGTTCTGACCATGATGCTGTCCGATCTGGCGGCAGTTCCCATGCAGGACTTCGGCATTCCACTGCTGGCAGGCCTGATCCCGATCCTGACGCTGCTGGCGCTTTCCATGCTGCTGAGCCAGCTGTCGCTCCAGAGCCTCCGCTTTCGCGCACTGGTATGCGGAAAACCCGCCGTACTGATCGACAACGGGCAGCTGCAGCAGGAGACCATGCGGAAGAACCGCTATACGCTGGACGAACTGCTGGAAGCTCTGCGGGGACAAGGTTACGCCGATCTCACGGATGTAAAATACGCCGTGTTGGAAAACTCAGGCCAGCTGTCGGTCTTTCCGTGGACACAAAAACAGCCCCCGACTGCAGAGCAGCTGGGGCTGGATGTAAAAGACGATATGTTTCTGCCCGTCATCCTCATCAATGATGGAAAACTGCTGACAAAAAACCTGGACCTTTGCGGCAAGGATACCAACTGGCTGCAGAAAAAGCTGCGTCAGAATGGTTTTTCCTCTCCCTCCCAGGTCTTTTTGCTGACACTGGACCAACAGGGAACCATCTTCTGCATTCGGAAGGAACACAAAACATGAGAAAAGCCAATCTCATCCCACTGGCCATCCTGCTGGCAGTCCTTTCCTTCACGCTTTGGAACAGTGCCGCTGTCTCAAAGACCTCTGACCGCTGGCACACACAGCTGCAGTCCGCAGCCGAGCTGGCACACACAGGGAATTGGCCCGCCGCTGCCGAAGCGCTGCAGGAAAGCTATGCAGATTGGTCTGCACATCAGACGTGGCTGCGCATCATCACACAACACACCATTGCGGATGATGCGGAGGCCATGTATCACCGGGCCATGGCCTTCGCAGCCACAGAGGAGCCCAGTGAATTTCAGGCAGAGATGTCGGACCTGATATCGCAAATCCTTCTTCTGGCCGAAACAGAGCGGCTCCGTATCGGGAATATCCTGTGAGCCCTTATTTCTCCGCCAGCAGCTTGTTGAGCTCTGCCATAAAGGTATCGATATCCTTGAACTGGCGATAAACAGAGGCAAAACGGACATAGGCCACCTGATCGACGCTGCGCAGGCGGTCCATCACCTTTTCGCCGATGGCTTCGGTGCTGATCTCACGTTCCATGGAGTTCTGCAGATCCTGCTCGATCTCCTCCGCGATCCGCTCCAGATCAGCCAGCGGCACCGGACGCTTCTCGCAGGCACGGATCATACCGCCCAGCACTTTCCGGCGATCAAAACTCTGGCGGCTGCCGTCCTTCTTCACCACCACCATGGGCAGGCTCTCCACCGTTTCATAGGTGGTGAACCGCTTGGAGCAGGCAAGGCACTCTCTGCGGCGGCGGATGCTGGCGCCTTCCTCGGCGGGACGGGAATCGATGACCTTACTCTCACTATGGCCGCAAAACGGACACTTCATACAGGTTCCTCCCAATTGATGCCGGTATATCCGGCGTTTTCTCTGATCATGCGGTCCTATTTGCGCCTTGACCGTTTTTCTCCGGTGCACACATGACCGCTTGTGGTTATTATATCACAGAAACGCAAAATATGGTATCTATATTTTTGTTTTTTACAGATTTGTTTTTACGGAAAAATAGGAAATTCCTTTCGATCAAAAGCAAACACGGCATACTGTCGCCCATGGATCTTCCGCACCTCCGCAAAACAAAACAGCGGCACCAGTGGAAACGGCTGCTTCGGTTCATACGGAAGCGCCAGATACCGCATTTCATGTTCCGTACAGGTTAAAGCACTGCTCATATACGGCAGCAGCTGCTGCCGCAGCCATGGAGTTTGAAACGGATTCTCCCGCAGCGGAGACCACCTTTCCTGCATTGTCTTTGTTACCGGACGCAGTTCTCCCCGCAGCAGCTGCCCCAGCGGCGCGGTCATCCGCTGGGAAAAGCGGCGGCAAAGAAAGGCCTCCTCACCACAGGGTTCCAGAACACCCAGCCGCAGTTCTCCACGCTCCCCCACCGCCCACACGCACCAAAGGCCCGGCTCCGGCAGACTGCAGCGCACAGAAAAGCGAAGGTACAGCGCCTCCTGTTCCGTTGTCAGTTCTCCCCGACTCTTTCCACACCAGCAAAGCGGAAACTTGTCCATACCTCATCACCTCCGCGCAAAAAAATCCGTCTGTGCATTTCTATGCACAGACGGATTATCCTATCACACGTTCTTTTCTCAGGCGATCGTATAGGTGCCGTGCACCAGCAGCTTGGTCGTGGCAGCAGTTGCCTGCACCCCGCGCCCCTCGATCGTCATCATATAAAGATGATTCTTCTCCAGCGCACCGCCGTTGTTCAGCGTACCGGCGGAAGTCTCATCGATCAAACCCGGTGCAGACGGGGACACGCAGACAGCCGTACCCACGCGCAGCATCACCTCGCAGCCGATATCACCGGTCAGGATCTGTCCCTGCGTCAGGGTGACGACACTGAAGGTATTGGCAGATTCCACGCCGGAGGCCTGTCCCCCCAACTGCTTGACGATCTCCGTGTTGCGGGCGGCAATCTTCTGATCCACCTTTTCCAGAACGGTGTTCAGGAAGGTATCATTCAGGTAACTCAGTGTCACCAACGGGTCCTGATCGCTGCCAGGCTCTGCCGCCACGGAAACAGTCATATTCATTGCGCCGAAAATCATCACCACTACCAGCAACGGCGCCAACCAACTTCTCTTCTTCATATGTACCTCCGTCATCCTTTGTATCCGATAAGGGCTTTCCCGGAAAGGCCCCCTCTCCGGGAAAGCCGCTTTTCCTGCTATCATCCTGCCGGAAAATCAAACCAGCTGGTCGTGGGGCAGACCAAAACTCACCGCAATGGCGGTATCCACCTTGCTCATGACCTGCTCCTCCACATATCCCATCCGTTCCCGCAGCCGTTTTTTATCCAGTGTTCGGATCTGCTCCAGCAAAATCACAGAATCCCTGCTCAAACCGCAGGTTTCATCCACAGGAAGATCAATATGGGTGGGCAGACGGGCCTTGCCTGTCTGAGATGTGATAGCCGCTGCGATCACGGTGGGACTGTAACGGTTTCCTGTGTCGTTCTGAATGATCAGAACCGGCCGGACACCGCCCTGTTCGCTGCCCACCACCGGTGAGAGATCGGCATAGTAAATATCACCGCGCTTGACACTCGTATCCACAAAGTTCACACTCCGCCGAAAGAAGTACCCGCCACCGAATGTTCTTTCGGTGAGGCCACTTTCATTCTCCCACGCAGCTTCGGAATTTATACTCTGTCCGTGTGGCAAAATTCCGGCGTTCCGCCCCGTATCATTCTATGTCCGAAGCGGGGTATCCGTGTGTACTATCTCACAGCAGCAGACGCAGACTGCGCTCCACCACGTTTCCCTGTTCCATGTAAAGTCTCGGCACCCGCTTACTGACCGCACAAGTCAGTTCGTAGGGGATGGTTTCCAGCATAGCGGCCAGTTCATCCACCCGCTGCCGCGGGCCGAACAGCTCTACCGCGTCTCCCACATGGACATCCGGCAAACCGGTAAGGTCCACCATGGTCATATCCATGCAGATGCGGCCCCGTACAGGAGCCGGACCACAGTCGGTTTGCACCGCCAGCCGGTTGGAAAGGCCGCGGAACAAGCCATCGGCATAACCGATGGGCAGTACACCTACACGGGTCTTGTCCTCTGCACGATATGTCCGTCCGTAGCTGATCTCCGTTTCCGGGTCAAAAATTTTAATGGTGGAAACACAGGATTTCAGGGTCATCACCGGACGCAGGTTCAGCCGTGCTGCATCCCCGCCCGCGCCGTAGAGCGCGATACCGGGCCGCACCATGTCCAGATACATCTCCGGATAGCGGGCCAGTGCGCCGCTGTTGGCACAGTGCCGAATGGCAAAGGTGCACCCCCGTTCCGCCAGCGCATCCACCACAGCAGCGAACAGTGCAAACTGGTCACGGGTATATGCTTCGTTCTCCGCATCATCCTCATCCGCTGCGGCAAAGTGGGTAAAAATTCCCTCTGCCTTTAGATGAGGCATGGCACAGGACTGTGCAATGGATTCCACACCGCCGTCAAAATGGCGACCGCGCACTAAAAAGCCCAAACGGGACATGCCGGTATCCACCTTGATGTGGACTTTCAGCGTACCGCCGCATTCCTGCGCGGCAGCACTGTACTCCTCCGCCTTGGCACGGGCGGAAACCGTCTGCGTGATGCCATAGGCGATCAGCTGCGGCACCATCTCCGGCGGCGTGTGCCCCAGAATGAGGAGCGGCATTTCAATGCCTGCATGACGCAGTTCCCGCGCCTCGTCCAGGCTGGAGACCGCCAGATAATCCGCTCCCAGCGTTTCCAGCTTGCGGGCCACCTGCACGGCACCGTGGCCGTAGGCGTCCGCCTTGACCACGCCCATGTATTTCACGTCTGGGCCGGTCAACTGCCGTGCCTTGCGGTAATTATGTTCCAGCGCATCCAGATCGATTTCCGCCCAGGTACGCCGCAAAATCGTATCTTCCATGGGTAATCCCCTTCTTGGCGGGAGTCATGCTCCCTGATTTTCGATTGTATCACAAAAGAGGAAACTCGTAAACTCCACTGTCAAAATATTTTCTCCGTCCACAGAGATCTCTCCCCGCAGCGGCGTGCCGTCATCCAACCGCAGCCAAACCGTGGAGAGGATCTCGGTCTGGGTGCCGCTCTGTTCCAGCGTCATCCGCAAACAGGACACATCGCCCCATGTTTCTTCATTTTCCTCCAGCAGCCAGCCGGTACGCAGCGAATCCACCAAATACGGCAAGCACTCTGCGGGACTGATATTCTCGCGGCTGAGCACGCCGACATCCAAAACAGTATCCTCGTATTCCAGCCGCCGTTCCGTGCCGTCTATGACTGCCTTCACGCCGACAATATGCTCCGGAGAAAGCACCTCTACGGTGCAGGAACCGTCCGCCGCATAGTCACACCGCAGCGTCGCTTCCCACTCCAGATTTTCCTGCTGGCAGACGACAACCGCCTCCATTGTGCAGGCCGTCATCTCCTGCCAGCGAAGGCGCAGATCTTCCGGTGATGCCTCATTCTTCCCACAGCCTGCAAGCAGCAGGCAAAGGGTCATCATTGGTACGCAGACCCATTTGCGCACCTGACTGTTCCTCCTGTTACACGTTCAATTCCCGAAACAACTCCGGCAGGCTTGCGATCACATCCTCAGGACTCATGGCGTACGCCGTCAGCCGTGCGGCCGCCAGATCGCCTGCCCGTCCGTGCATCCAGACGCCGCCCGCGGCAGCCTGCACCGGCGTAGCCCCCTGAGCCAGCAGCGAGGCGATTAGTCCGGTCAGCACATCTCCGCTGCCGCCCTTGGCCAAGCCGGAATTTCCGGTGGTGTTCACCAACACATTTTCTTCTGGCGTGGCAGTCACCGTCCGGTGGCCTTTCAACACCAGAATGCAGCCATGCCCAACCGCAAACTCCCGTGCCGCACGAATCCGGTCCCCATGAGACAGATCGCCGCCAATGCGGGCAAACTCCCCATCATGGGGCGTTAGGATGGTCACACGGTCCCGCCGCGCATCCAACACATCTATATGTCCCTCCAGCGCGTTTATGCCGTCGGCATCCAGCACCACCGGCTTCTCCGTCCGCAGCAGATCCCGCACCAGAGCCTCCGTGCGGGCACTGCGGCCCAGCCCAGGCCCCAGCGCCAACACATTGCAGCCTCGGAGCTTTTCTTCCACCTCTCGTAAAGCTTTATCGCTTAACATTCCGTTTTTATCAGGCAGCGGGAACGGCATGGCGGATACGCACTTAACGGCCTCCACCTGCCAGATGCTCTCGGGCACACCGAGGAATACCAATCCGCTGCCGCTGCGCACAGCCGCTTCCGCTGTCAGGTAGGGTGCACCAGTGTAACCCACACTACCGCCTACGACCAGCACTTTCCCGAAGGTCCCCTTGTGTCCGTCTGCCATGCGCACAGGAAGTGCCTCACGGGTAAAAGCTGCCTCTACCGTCTGCACCTGCGAAACCACGGTCTTTTGTAGGTCGGCGGGAATCCCGATCTCCTGCACAAACACCTCACCGGAATAGAGAACGCCGTCTCCTGCAACATGTCCCGGCTTCTTAAATGTAAAGGTGATTGTCCTATCAGCTTTTACCGCGCAGCCCATCACGCGTCCGGAATCTGCATCGATGCCGCTGGCAATGTCCGCAGCCACTACAGGCCCGGCACACTCATTCATCAGCCGGATTGCAGCAGCATACACGGAATCCGCTTTGATTTCACGGGAGAGTCCCACGCCAAAAACAGCATCGATCAGCACATGGCTGCCCCACGCCCATGCACTCTGGCTCAAATCCTCGGGGTCATACTGTTCCAGCTTCACGCCGCATTCTGACAAACAGCGTGTCTCTTCCAGCGCATCCTGTGTCATTTTCTCATAGCTGCCCACCAAAAAGGCGCGCACCTCCACACCTTTTAAAAAGAGCATCCGTGCGACGGCAATGCCGTCGCCGCCGTTGTTGCCGCTACCGCAAAAAACCGCAGCGCGGCATTTAGAAGGCCGCATAGGAAGCAATTCCAGTGCAGCCTGCGCCACGCCTGCTGCTGCACATTCCATCAGGTCGATGGAAGGAATCCCCCACTCTTCAATCGCCTTCCGATCCAATTCTTTCATTTGGGCTGCCGTTGCCAGTTTCATACTGCCATCCTCCCGTAGTTTTACTTTCTGGAAATATTATAAAATGAACAAAACCGCAATGCAATGAACATTTGAACGAACAGCAAATCACGCACTTTCTCTGTGTCACCCGCACCATTGGTTGCCATTCTTTTTCAATAGTGATAGAATCGGGACATAGCTATCCAACATGAGGTTGCACATTCAATTGGAAAGAAGGCTGTTATATGAAATACAGAAACAGTTTGCGTGTAATCGCTCTGACTCTTGTCATGGCCATGCTGATGAGTTTTCAGGTGCTGGCCGTTGATCAAAGCAATGCTGACCGACTGTACGATCTCGGTTTGTTCAAGGGCACCGGCAGCGGCTATGCACTGGATCAGACCGCGACCCGTATGCAGGGTCTCATCATGCTGACCCGTCTGTTGGGCGAAGAAGAATCTGCTCTCAGTTCCACCGCTCCCTGCCCGTTTACCGATGTTGCCGCCGGCAATCCCAGCCGCTACGCTGCCTATGCATACGAAAAAGGCTACACCACCGGCACCACCGCAACCACCTTCACCCCTGCGGCTACCATCGGCTTCAAGCACTATGTCACATTCCTGCTGCGTGCTCTGGGCTATGATGACAAGGCCGGAGATTTCACCTTTGCCACCAGTCTGACCAAGGCCGTGGAGATCGGCATGATGGATGCGGAAAGTGCCGCATATATTTCCCAGAACAATCCCACCTTCTATCGGGCCGATCTGGTAGACCTGTGTCTGAGCGCCCTAACCATGAACCTGAAAAACGGCGGCGGCACGCTGGCTGAACAGCTGGTGCAGCGTGGTGTATTCACCCGTTCCAACGGCGTCAAGCAGGGTGTGATCTCCGCCGGACGTAAGACCTATACCTATCAGCCCCACGACTTCTCCACCGTCACCCGCACCAACGCCACATATGCCCTCCCCTCCGGCAAGCTCAGCGCCGATGTGATCACGGTGAATCTGTCCAACCCCAACGTCAGCGTGCGCAGTGCCATGGTGGATCACCGTCTGGGCGCCACGGCAAATTTCTCCGACATTGTTGCCGCCTCCGGTGCGGAAGTCGTCATCAACGGCAACTTCTTCGAGGCATATAATGACTCCAAGTTCCCCATCGGCCATGTGATGGTCGACGGTCAGTTCCTCTATGGTGTCTCCGGCATCAGCGCCGTCGGCTTTACGGAAGATAATGAAATGCGTGTTGGCCGCCCCGCTGTGTTCTTTTACGTCAAAAGCAGCGGTCGGACCTGGGCCTGCTACGAGCTCAACTCCCGCACCCAGCATTTCTCCACTTCTGTTCTCTACACACCTGCATTTGGCGAAAGTGTTTCTTTCTCCTGCGACGGTATCGCCACAGCCATTGAAAATAGCAAGATCGTAAGCAGCGAAGCCGTGGTTGCAGGCGGTAGTGCTGTCATCCCCCAGAACGGCTATCTGATGTTCTTTGGAACGGGATTTGCCTCTACCAACTATTACAGAGCGCCTGTTGTGGGCGCTTCCGCCACCATGACGCCGGAGCTGACCCAAAAGGACGCCAACGGCTTTACGCTGGATGGCATTGTCAGTATGGTCTCCGGTGCCCCCCGCCTTGTGGAGGGTGGCGTGATCTGCGAGACACTGGAGCCCGGTTTCCAGGAAGCCCGCTTTACGACGGCCGTCACTCCGCGCACAGCCGTTGGCAAACTGCAAAATGGCAACATGGTGATCGTATCCACCTCCTCGGCCTCCGTGCAGCAGATGCGGGAACTGATGCTGCAATTGGGCTGCGTGGATGCCGTCAATCTGGATGGCGGGGCCTCCACCGCACTGGCTTATCAGGGAAAAGTTATCCGTCAGGCCGGCCGTCAGCTGACTACCACCCTTCAGATCTTCGTCAATAAGGGGTAAAACAGGCTCCGCAACCCAAACGTGACACCGGTTTCTTCAAACGCAACATGAAATCGCTGGCGTTGCATTCCTTGTTTCCGTATGATAGAGACATCAAAAGCAAGGAGGACTCCCTATGGCATTTCCGGAAAACCTACAATTCATTCGCAGCCGCGCCGGTATCACACAGGAACAACTGGCCGAACAGCTGGAAGTCTCCCGCCAGACCGTCAGCAAATGGGAGAGCGGCGCCAGCTTTCCTGAAATGGATACCCTGCTGCGGATCTGCGACCTGTATGACACAAATCTGGACACTCTGCTGCGCGGCAGTATGGAAGCAGCATCCGTGGAGGACACCGTCGGCTACGATGTATTTATGAACCGTTTTGCCAAACGGATCTCCTGTTCCATCGGTGCCATCATTGCCGCCGTTGCGGTCCTGATGATTTTGAACGTTCTCGGCATTCAAGAATATCTTTCTGCCGCCTTTTTACTGCTGGTGATTACCATTTCCGTCGTGATCATAGTTGCCAGCGGTATTCAGGAAGAAAACTTCCGAAAGAAACATCCGGTCATTGCAGACTTTTATTCGGAAGAGGAAAAAGACGCATTCCATCAAAAACTGGTCTGGTACATTGCAGGCGGTGTGGGTGCCATCCTGTTCGGCGTGTTTTTGATGATCCTCTGCTTTGCGTTCCTGCCGGAGCAGGAACCTTATGAATCCATTGTGGGTTCCATCTTTATGCTGATCATTGCCGGTGCTGTCATCGTGTTTGTCTATGCAGGGATGCAGGATGAGAAATATAAGATCTGGAAATACAACCGCGATAACAATCCCACCCCCGAAGCGAAAAAGAAGCTGAACACCATTGGTACCGTCTGCGGTATCATCATGTTGCTGGCCACTGCCATCTATGTAGCTCTGGGCCTCACCCAAGCCTCCTGGGGCACTTCCTGGTGGGTCTTTCCCGTGGGAGGCATCCTCTGCGGCGTGGTGAATATCGTTTTGGACCCGTACAAAGGTGAAGACGATTGATTGAATCCCCGAACCGCCATGGTTCGGGGATTTTTTACTTGCTTTTTCCTCTTTCATGTGATATAAGTATTAAAGTTATCGGCTATGAATGGGAAAATAACGAGTTTGCTTTGCTCAGAGAGGACAGGTCACCGGCTGAAAGCCCGTCCGCAAGGTGTCGTTTGGTTCGCCCGGGAGCTGCCATGGAGACATGGCCGGAAGCCCACCGTTACAGGGGCGGCAAGTGCGTACTGGAAGCAGTACGAATTTGGGTGGTACCGCGGAAGGACACAGCCTTTCGTCCCAATGGATTGGGGCGGGAGGTCTTTTTTTGTCCCAAATTTCCGATTTAGAAATATTTTGATAAGGAGCATCAACTATGAAAGCACAACTGGAAGCCATTCGTGCTGCTGCGCTGGAAGCCATTTCCGGCACACAGGCAGGCAGCGAACTGGACGCCGTCCGCGTGCAGTATCTGGGCAAGAAGGGTGAGCTGACCGCCGTTCTGAAGCAGATGGGCAAGCTCTCTCCCGAGGAGCGTCCCGTCATGGGCCAGATGGCCAACGAGGTCCGCGCCGCACTGGAGACCGCCATCGAGGCACAGTCCGCCGTTCTGGCCGAAAAGGCCCTGATCGACCGTCTGGCCGCCGAAACGCTGGACGTCACCATCCCCGGCAAGGAAGTCAAGATCGGCCACAAGCATCCTATGTATATCGCTCTGGACGAGATCAAGGACATCTTCGTGGGCATGGGCTTCACCGTGCTGGACGGCCCCGAAGTGGAATTTGCCGAGCTGAACTTCGACCGACTGAACGCCGAAGAGGGACATCCCTCCCGCGACTGGTCCGACACCTTCTATTTTGACGAGGACAGCCGCGTGATGCTGCGCAGCCAGACCTCTCCCATGCAGGTCCGCGCCATGGATACCATGGAACTGCCTATCCGTATCATCGCTCCCGGCCGCGTCTATCGTAAGGATGAGGTGGATGCAACTCACTCCCCCATGTTCCATCAGGTGGAAGGCATGGTCATCGACAAGAATGTTACCATGGCCGACCTGAAGGGCACCCTGAACACCGTGGTGGAAAAGCTGTACGGCGAGGGCACCAAGACCCGCTTCCGTCCCCACCACTTCCCCTTCACCGAGCCTTCCTGCGAGATGGACGTCCAGTGCCACAAGTGCGGCGGCGTGGGCTGCCCCACCTGCAAGGGCGAAGGCTGGATCGAACTGCTGGGTGCCGGCATGATCCACCCCCGCGTACTGGAGATGGCAGGCATTGACCCCAACGAGTATTCCGGCTGGGCCTTCGGCATGGGTCTGGAGCGTACCGCTATGCGCCGCTTCAAGATCGCCGACCTGCGTCTGATCTTCGAAAACGATATCCGCTTCCTCGAGCAGTTCTGAGAAAGGAGTGTAGAAACAATGAATCTGAGTAGAAAATGGCTGAATGAATTTGTCACTGTGACTGCCTCCGACCGCGACTTCGCCGAGGCTATGACCCTGTCCGGCTCCAAGGTGGAAGGCACCGAGGATCTGGGCGCTGAGATCTCCAACATCGTTGTCGGTCAGATCGTCGCTCTGGAGCGTCATCCCGACTCCGACCACATGTGGGTCTGCCAGATCAACGTTGGCGAGGCAGAACCCGTTCAGATCGTCACCGGTGCATGGAACATCCATGTGGGCGATTTCGTTCCCGTGGCCAAGCACAAATCCACTCTGCCCGGTGGCAAGAAAATTGAAAAGGGCAAGCTGCGCGGCGTAGTATCCAACGGTATGCTGTGCGGCCTGTATGAGCTGAATCTGGACGAGCGCGACTTCCCCTATGCGGAAGTGATCGCCGCCGCCATCCTGAATGACTACAAGCCTCTCGATCCCGAGAAGCCCTCCATCCCCGCAGACATCACCGCCGGCCACAAGATCTACGGCCCCGTGGTGGCTGCCGAAGTCACCGCCGTGGAAAACGCAGGCGTAAACCTGTGGAAGGTCACCCTGAACGACGGCAAGGCCACTGCGGAAGTGGTCACTCCCTGCATGAACCTCCACGAGGGCGATCTGGTTGCCTACAACACCAAGTCCAACTCCATCTGCACACTAACTGATCTCCACGCCGAGCAGAAGGAATTCCCCCACTGCATCCCCGACGGCATCTTCATCCTGCATGAAGAAGGCATGAAGCTGGGCGACGACATCAAGCCCATCATCAATGCCGACGACCATGTGGTGGAGTTTGAGATCACTCCCAACCGCCCCGACTGCCGCAGCGTCATCGGTCTGGCCCGCGAGGCTGCCGCTACCTTCGATGCAGAGCTGCGCCTGCATGAGCCCGAGGTCAAGGGCGGAGCTGAGGGTAACCTGATGGAGCTGCTGGATGTGGAAACTCCCGATCCCGACCTGTGCCCCCGCTACACCGCCCGCATGGTGCGCAACGTGAAGATCGTTCCCTCTCCCAAGTGGATGCGTGAGCGCCTGCGCTCTATGGGCGTGCGTCCCATCAACAACATCGTTGATATCACCAACTATGTCATGCTGGAGTATGGCCAGCCCATGCACGCATTTGACTATCGCTATATCAAGGGCGGTAAGATCATCGTCCGCCGCGCTGCCGAGGGCGAGGAAGTCACCACGCTGGACGGCAACGTACGCAAGCTGACCCACGACCATCTGGTCATCGCCGACGAGACCCGCGCTGTGGGTCTGGCCGGTATCATGGGCGGTCTGAACTCTGAAATCGTGGAAGATACGGTGGATGTGGTCTTCGAGTCCGCCAACTTTAACGGCACCTGCATCCGCAAGGGCGCTTTGGCACTGGGTATGCGTACCGAGGCTTCCGCCAAGTTCGAAAAGGGTCTGGACATTCTCAACACCCTGCCCGCCGTTGACCGTGCCTGCGAGCTGGTGGAGATGCTGGGTGCGGGTGAAGTCGTTGACGGTGTCATCGATATCCTCAACTACGTTCCCAATCCCACCGTACTGACTCTCGAGCCTGAGAAGATCAACGCATTGCTGGGCACCGATGTGGCTGCCGACGAGATGGTCCGCATTCTCAAGAGCGTGGGCTTTGGCGTGGAAGGCGACCAGGTCACCGTTCCCTCCTGGCGCGGCGACGTGCTGCGGATGGCCGACCTTGCCGAGGAAGTGGCCCGCTTCTATGGTTACAACAATATTCCCTGTACGCTGGTGTCCGGTGAGACCACTCAGGGCGGCTACTCCGATGCTCAAAAGCTGGAGCAGACTCTTGGCAGCGTCTGCCGTACCTGCGGCCACGATGAGATCATCACCTACTCCTTCATCTCCCCCACCTATTACGACAAGATCCGCTGGAGCGCTGACGATACCCGCCGCGAGTCCTTCAAGATCCTGAATCCTCTGGGTGAAGACACCTCCATCATGCGCACCACCGTGCTGCCCTCCATGCTGGAGATCCTGACCCGTAACTACAACTACCGCAACAAGACTGCGAAGCTGTATGAGATCGGCCGCATCTATCTGCCCGGCACCGGCGACGGTCTGGCCACGGAGTCCAAGATGCTCTCCATCGGTGCCTATGGCCTGGGTTATGACTTCTTCGCCATGAAGGGTGTTGTGGAAGCAGTTCTGACTGAGATTCGAGCCAAGGATATCCGTTTTGAAGCTGTCAATGACAATCCCTCCTACCACCCCGGCCGCTGTGCCGCTGTGTGGAGCGGCGACACCTATGTGGGTGTGTTCGGTCAGATCCATCCTCTGGTTTCCCAGAACTACGATGTGGATGCCGAGTTCTACTGTGCAGAGCTGAGCTTCGACGCACTGTTTGCCGCTCGCGGCGAAGATCCCATCTACCAGCCCCTGCCCAAGTTCCCCGCCGTTACCCGCGACATTGCCGTGGTGTGTGACAAGGCCGTCACCGTGGGCGCTCTGGAGGATTGCATCCGCCGCGGTGCCAAGGGCCTGCTGAAGGATGTTGCCCTGTTCGACATCTACACCGGCACCGGCATCCCCGAGGGTAAGAAGAGTGTTGCCTTCAATCTGACCCTCCGTGCCGATGACCGCAGCCTGACCGCAGAAGAAGCCGATGCGGATGTGAAGAGCATTCTGGAGCTTCTATCCTCCGAGCTCAACGCCGTTCTGCGCTGAATTCTCTGAAATCATATGATCTGCCCCCTGTAAACCGCATGGTTTACAGGGGGCAGTAAAAATCTTTGGTAAAATTCCAAGAGAAACGCTTTACAGTTTCTCAAAAAGCGAGTATACTAATGACATATGAGAATCCCCAAAGATAGAGAAAGGTGGTGTCTGTATGGACGATTTTACCCGTAAATTCCGTATTACCGCTGATAAGGATGCGGAGATTCATCACATCCTGACGACTGTCTATCAGGCATTGGAGGAAAAGGGTTACAACCCCATCAACCAGATTGTGGGATATATTCTGTCCGAAGACCCCACCTATATCACCAACCACCTGGGCGCCCGTACGATGATCCGCAAGATCGACCGCGACGAGCTCCTGCAGGTTCTGGTTCGCAAGTATCTGGGGCAGTAATATGTAATAAAACGGAGAGACTGGTGTCTCTCCGTTTTTTCTATTCTTTTACAGAATTCCCAGATGTTCCAGCAAAATCTTGCAGCCCATCAGTACCAGAATGATACCGCCGGCCAGTTCCGCCCGTTTCTTGTAGCGCGCACCGAAAAAATTTCCCACAGCGACACCCACCAGTGACAGCACAAAGGTCGTGCAGCCGATCAAAGACACCGCGGGACCGATCGACACAGACAGGAATGCAAAGGTCACCCCCACAGCCAATGCGTCGATACTGGTGGCAATGGCCATCAGCAGTAATCTCCGCAGATCCAGCCGGTCAGCAACAGCGCAGGCAGTCTCCTCTTCTTCCGGGCCCAGAGCCTCGCGGATCATGTTGCCGCCGATCAACCCCAGCAGCACAAAGGCAATCCAGTGGTCAACGCTCTGGATATACGCCGAGAACTGGGAACCAAGCAGCCAGCCGATCAACGGCATCAGCGCCTGAAAACCGCCAAAAAACAGGGCAATCACCGTGCCGTTTTTCCAGTTCATGCGGGGCATACAAAGCCCCTGGCAGACCGCCACGGCAAACGCGTCCATGGAAAGTCCGATAGCAATCAAAAATAATGCAAAAAATCCCATACCCAAACTCCTATTTTTACAACAGCACAGGTACCGGATAACGAATCGCAAGACTGTCCGGCGTTACGGCGCATCCCCAGGCGCAGACATGAACGCCTGCCGCCGCGGCTTCCCGCAATGCAGCACCAAAAGCCGGGTGTGTAACATCATTCGGTTCCACGCTGTGCATGTTCTCCATTTGTACCACAAAGAACAGCGTTGCGTCAAGTCCGTTCTCCACAGCACGCTGCAGCTCACGGATATGCTTTACCCCGCGGTCCGTGGGTGCATCCGGAAAACGTGCTTCGCCCTGATCTTCCAGCGTAACTCCTTTCACCTCTACCAGATGAAGCCCCCGCTCTGTCTCCAGACAAAAATCCAGTCTGGATTCTCCGTATGTATATTCCCGGCGCAGCGCTTTTACATCCGGTAGAAAGCCGCCCTGCACCACCCATTCGGCGAACACCCGATTGGGCGCCTGCGCATCCATATTTACCAGCAATCCGTTCTTTTTCACAGCGATCAAATCATATGCTGTTTTCCGGTTCGGGTTGCTTCCCTTTGCCAGATACACCTCCGCCCCGGGAACCAACAGTTCCCGACAGCGTCCCGTATTTTTCACATGGACGGTCTGCACACCACTCTCTGTTTCCACATGGGCAATGAATCGGTTCGGCCGCTCTAAAAAACAGCCGGGAATGACACCATCGTATCGCATAGTAATCCCTTTCTTTTTGGGGAAATTTCATCGGATCTCTTCCATTTCCCCCAACACCTTGAAACCGTTTGACCACAAGCGGTTAAGCGATTTGCTCATGCATTATACCACACTTCCCTTTGACATTCAAACCAAAGCAAAACGTTTTCGTATAAGGCATTTTGATCTCATTTTTACAAGCTAATTCCTGCTTTTTCACAAAAAATTGATTGTATTCCAATTTTTAAATTGCTATACTATTTAAAATACTTATTGGAGGGAGCATATGGACTATTCCAGCATTTTCGTCTGTCTGATGGGAATGGGCACAGTGTTCTTCGGTCTGATCTGTCTGATCGGCCTGACAGCACTGATGGGCCGTATCATTGGACGTAATCAGCAAGCTGTAGTACCGGCAGCGGTTCCTGCAGTTCCGGTCACAGCAGAACCCAACCGTCAGGAACTGGTAGCCGCTATTTCCGCCGCGATCGCGGAGGAGCTCGGCACGGACATCACCGGAATCCGCATTCATTCCATGAAGAAACTGTAATCGCGCATTAGAGAAGGAGAAAAAAGTATGAAAAAGTACAGAGTAACCGTCAATGGTACCGTATATGAGATCGAACTGGAAGAGCTGACCGGTACTGCTCCCGCAGCCGCTGCTCCTGCTGCCCCCGCTCCCGCCCCTGTTGCGGCTGCTCCCGCCGGCGGCGAACAGATTGCCGCTCCCATGCCCGGCACGATTCTGGCCGTTAACGTCACCAAGGGCTCCTCCGTCAAGAAGGGTGATGTGCTGATGATTTTAGAAGCCATGAAAATGGAAAATGAGATCATGTGCCCCTGCGATGGCACCGTCGCTTCCATCCACGTTGAAAAGGGTGCAACCGTGGAAACCGGCACTCTGCTGTGCGTCATCCAGTAATGGACCGGAGGGCTTAATATGCAAGCTATCCTGAATTTTATCAATGATACAGGCTTTGTCCTGTTTCTCCAGAATGACGGCTGGAAAAATGCGATTATGTTGATTATCGCCTGTTTCCTGCTGTATCTGGGTATCGGCAAGCAATTTGAACCGTTGCTGATGGTACCGATTGCCTTCGGTATGCTGATGACCAATCTGCCCGGCGCTAACATGTTCCACGAGATCTTCTTCGCCGGCGGTCATATCCACTGGGATCTCATCGGCGGCGCCCCCATCACACAGGAATTTCTGACGGAACTGGCTGCAGCCGGTGTATCTGCTGATGTCCTTGCTACGGTCACCGTTGGGCAGTCCATTTCTGCCGGTCTGATCGATATTCTGTACTTAGGCGTCAAACTGGGTATCTATCCCTGCCTGATTTTCATGGGTGTGGGCGCCATGACCGACTTCGGCCCTCTGATTGCCAATCCCAAGAGCCTGCTGCTGGGTGCCGCTGCACAACTGGGCATTTTCATCACCTATGTAGGTGCTCGTTTCCTCGGTTTCACTGGTGCTGAGGCATCTCCCATCGGTATCATCGGCGGTGCTGATGGTCCTACCGCCATTTTCGTCACCGCCATGCTGGCTCCCGCTCTGTTGGGTCCCATCGCTGTGGCAGCTTACTCCTACATGGCCCTCGTTCCCGTGATCCAGCCTCCCATCATGAAGCTGCTGACCACCGAGGAAGAACGCAAGATCGTCATGAAGCCTCTGCGTCAGGTTTCCAAGAAGGAAAAAATCATCTTCCCCATCGTCGTCACCATTTTCGTGGCGCTGTTGGTCCCCTCTGCAGGCCCGCTGATTGCCTGCCTGATGCTGGGTAACCTGTTCCGTGAATGCGGCGTCACCGAACGTCTCAGCAAGACCGTTCAGAACGAACTGATCAATATTGTTACCATTTTCCTGGGAGTATCTGTCGGCGCTACCGCTACCGGTACCACCTTCCTGTCCCTGCAGACCATCAAGATCATGGTCATGGGCGTGGTGGCCTTTGGCTTCGGCACAGCAGGCGGCGTTCTGTTGGCCAAGTTCATGAACCTGTTCCTGAAGGAAAAGATCAATCCCCTCATCGGCTCTGCCGGCGTGTCTGCCGTTCCCATGGCTGCCCGTGTCTCCCAGATGGTTGGCCAGAAGTACAATCCCGGCAACTTCCTGCTGATGCATGCTATGGGCCCCAATGTGGCCGGTGTCATTGGCTCCGCCATCGCCGCAGGTGTCCTCATCTCCCTGTTCGGCTGATAGGAGGTAAACTATGGAATTTTTATCTAACAAGCCCCTGCTGATCACAGACACCATCCTGCGTGACGCCCACCAGTCTCAGGCAGCCACCCGTATGCGTGTGGAAGATATGCTCCCTGCCTGTGAAATTCTGGACTCCATCGGCTATTTCTCTCTGGAGTGCTGGGGCGGCGCCACTTTCGACTCCTGCCTGCGTTTCCTGAACGAGGATCCGTGGGAGCGTCTTCGCAAGCTGAAAGCAGCTCTGCCCAACACGAAACTGCAGATGCTGTTCCGCGGCCAGAATATTCTGGGCTACAAGCACTATGCTGATGATGTGGTGGATGCTTTCTGCCAGAAGGCCATCGAAAACGGCATTGATATCATTCGTATCTTCGATGCACTGAACGACGTGCGAAATCTGGAACAGGCCATTAAGTCCACCAAGAAGTACGGCGGTATGATTGAAGGCACTCTCAGCTATACCATCTCCCCCATCCACAACGAAGAATACTTCGTGAAGATGGCAAAGGAACTGGAGCAGATGGGCGCTGATATCATCTGCATTAAGGATATGGCAAATCTGCTGCTGCCTGCAGATGCGTATTCTCTGGTCAAGCGTCTGAAAGAAACTATTTCCATTCCCATTCACCTGCATACCCACAACACCACCGGCACCGGCGACATGGTCTATCTGGCTGCCACGATGGCTGGCGTGGATATCGTGGATACTGCCCTTTCTCCTCTGGCCAACGGTACCGCACAGCCTGCTACCGAATCTCTGGTAGCCACTCTGCAGGGCACACAGCGCGATACCGGACTGGACCTGAACAAGATGAGCGAAGCTGCTGTTCACTTCCGCAAAGTGGCCCAAAAACTGAAAGAGGCCGGTTCTCTCGACCCCAAGGTTCTGAACGTGGATACCAATACACTGCTGTATCAAGTTCCCGGCGGTATGCTGTCCAATCTGATCTCCCAACTGAAACAGGCGGGTAAGGAAGACAAGTACTACGATGTGCTGGCCGAGATCCCCCGCGTTCGCGAAGACTGCGGCTATCCCCCGCTGGTAACTCCCACCAGCCAGATCGTCGGCACGCAGGCCGTTATGAACGTGATCATGGGCGAGCGTTACAAGACCTTTACCAAGGAAACCAAGGCCATGCTTCGCGGTGAATATGGTCGGCTGCCCGGCACTGTGAATGAGGAAGTTCGTGCCAAGGCAGGCATTGCTTCCGAAGACGTTATCACCTGCCGTCCCGCAGATCTGCTGCAGCCTGAGCTGCCCAAGTATCGTGAGGAGTTCAAGGATATTGCCAAGAGCGACGAAGATGTTCTGTCTCTGGCTCTCTTCCCTCAGGTGGCTCCCAAGTTCCTTGCATGGCGTGATGGTCCCAAGGAAGAACCGAAACCCGCGGAAGCCCCCAAGGCCGCTGCTCCCACTGATCCCAATGCAGTCCGCGAACTGTATGTGGAGTTCAAAGGATAACATAAAAATCAGAAAGACGGCATCGTAGGATGCCGTCTTTCTTCATCTCATAAACACATGTTTACAAAGGTTGCGTTTCTTCTCTTCATATAGTATGCTTTTCATAGAACCCTACCCCTATTCCATTTCTACGGAGGAGATGTATATGGCAAAAATTCTTATCAGCCCCGGCAAGTATGTGCAGGGCGCAGGCGAACTGCAGAAAATCGGCGAGTACGCCGGTGCTTATGGCAAAAAAGCTCTGGTCTTGATCAGCGCAGGCGGTCAGAAACGCAGCGGCGCCTTGATTCAGGAAAGCTTCGCAAAAACCGACACCGCTATGGAGTTTGCTACCTTCAACGGCGAATGCTGCAAAACTGAAATCCAGCGTCTGCAGGGCGTCATGAAGGAAAGCGGCTGCGATCTGGTTATCGGTATCGGCGGCGGCAAGATCTTCGATACGGCCAAGGCTGTTGCCTATTACGAAAAAACTCCCGTCATCATCTGCCCTACCATTGCATCTACCGATGCACCTTGCAGCGCCCTCTCTGTCATTTATACGGATGACGGCGTATTTGAAGAATACCTCTTCCTGCCTGCCAACCCCAATCTGGTCCTGATGGACACCGATATCATCGCCGCTTCTCCCACCCGCCTGACGGTAGCTGGTATGGGCGATGCGCTGGCCACCTACTTTGAAGCCAGAGCATGTGTCACCAAGGGGGCCGGCACCTGTGCCGGTGGTCTTAGCACGGAAGCTGCTTATGCCCTTGCAAAATTGTGCTTCGACACCCTGATGGAAGAGGGCGTTAAGGCCAAGCTTGCACTGGACGCAGGTGCCTGCACCACCGCTGTGGAGAAAATCATTGAGGCCAACACCCTGCTCTCCGGTATCGGTTTTGAAAGTTGCGGCCTCGCCGGCGCACACGCCATTCACAACGGCCTGACCGTTTTGCCTGAGTGTCACCATATGTATCACGGTGAAAAGGTTGCCTTTGGCACCATCGCGCAGTTGGCTCTGGAAAACGTTCCTGCAGAGGAATTGGAAGAAATCATCGGTTTCTGCATCGAAGTGGGTCTACCCGTCACCCTGAAGGAACTTGGTCTGGAAGAAGTGACCGACGAAAAGATTATGGCCGTTGCCGAAGCGGCCTGCGCCCCCACCGATACGCTGCACAACATGCCCTTTGAAGTCACTCCCAAAACTGTGGCAGCCGCCATCAAAGCCGCTGACGCCTATGGCCGCTATTTCTCTGGCATGTAATAATCTTTCTTTCTCTTATAAAAAACCGCGTCTGCGCTGCATTAGGGCGCAGACGCGTTTTTTTATTGCCGAAGCAACGGACTGTACATCATAATCGCATCGTTATCAAAAAGCATATGTTCATCAACCAGTTGACCGAATGCATCAAAAACCTGCCGATACAGCTGATTGTGCCGGATATAACCTCCCCAAGAAGCCTGATCGATCCGTACGTCACGCTCTTGAATTTTATAAGAATACAATGGTTCCTGCGTAGAACGCCACTCACCTTCCAAATGGGTCTCTCCCACCCATACGCGCAGCTGAAACATCTGCTCGGTATCGTTTCGAATCATCAGATCCCGATGGGGATACGCACAGGTGGCTCCGCTTCCAAACGGCTGTGTACGGTTGCTGTCCGGAAACACATCGTGGGAATGGCGGTACCGTTCTATAACTGTCAGTGGTGTATGGAGTGTCATCCAGAAGATCAGATTAGACAGCTGGCAGAGGCCTCCTCCAATATCGCCGCCAATCCGGCCAAGAAAAAGAACCATTCCCTCCTTGTAACCTTTTTGCTTGGAGGGCTTCCCGATCAGCTTCCAATAACTGAATGTCTCGCCTGGATGAAGCATGAGTCCATCCAAACGTGCCACAGCCAGCTTTAGATTAATAATTTTATTCTCCTGCCATTGCAGTTGATCTCCCGGCAACTGTCGACGCAGTGGCGTTGCATGAGACATTTGAAGAAAAGGTAAATGTTTTTCCGGATTACGCTCTTTTGCCCACCGGAATCGAGGAGAACACCAAAGCAAATAACGCTCTCCGGCATAGTAAGCTTTTCCCAGACGAAGCCGCAGCCAACTACGATGAATTGGAGCACGCAGGTCCGTTTTCGTATTAAGCATAAGGTCTCCCTCCTTGTATTATAGAGTAGTAGTTATTAGAGACGCTTTTCAAGGGCTTTGTGCTACACTGTAGGGGATGCTGTGGATTGGTTGTGCCCTCCTACCGCATGACGGTTTAAGAGAGATTCCAACCACAGCCCTTTACAGT
>JAZRCP010000016.1:0-12649 GCA_045659825.1 Dysosmobacter sp.
TGTACGCCGCGGTGCACGGGAAGAAGTCTCCTGTACATTGGAGGATGTTTGCACGGCCGCAGCCAGGGCGCTGCGCTGGAGCGGCAGTTTCTGCCTCGTTCACAAGCCGGACCGCCTCACGGATCTGCTGTGTGCCATGCGTACGGCAAAGCTGGAGCCCAAACGGCTGCGCTTCATTCAGAAATCTGCATCTTCCGCTCCCTCCCTCCTGTTGGCAGAGAGTCGCCTTGGCGGCAGACCCGGTCTAATGATAGAACCACCTCTGATTTTGCAAAATCCGGACGGAACACCGACCTCAGAACTGGATACCATTTACTTCAGAACCATTCCATCAACGGAGGAACCCATATGAGCGGAACATTATATCTGGTTGCAACCCCCATCGGCAATCTGGGCGACTTCTCGCCCCGTGCACTGGAGACTTTGAACACTGTGGATTTTATCGCCGCCGAGGATACCCGCGTATCCTTGAAGCTGCTGAATCACTTTTCGCTGAAAAAGCAGTTGGTCAGCTACCACGAGCACAACCATGTCTCTGCGGGACAGTCTATTCTGGCCCGCCTGCTGGCGGGGGAATCCTGCGCACTGGTAACAGACGCTGGCACACCGGCTGTTTCCGATCCCGGAGAAGATCTGGTTCGTCTGTGCGCAGAAAACGGCGTGGAAGTCCTCTCCATTCCCGGCTGCTGCGCAGCAGTAAATGCGTTGGCCGTCAGCGGCCTGCCCACCGGCCGGTTCACCTTTGAGGGCTTCCTCACCGTTAACAAAAAAAGCCGCCGCGAACGACTGGACTCCCTGAAAAACGAGGAGCGCACCATGATCTTCCACGAAGCACCCCACAAACTGCTGACCACACTGGAAGACCTCACTGCCGCTTTCGGCGCGGACCGTCCCATTGCCCTGTGCAGGGAACTGACCAAGCTCCACGAGGAGACCCGCCGCTGTACGCTGGGTGAAGCTGTTGCGCATTACACGCAAAACACCCCCAAGGGCGAATTCGTGCTGGTAGTGGGCGGAGCAGAACCCCGTCAGGAGGTCGCCATCACCATGGAAGACGCGGTCGCGCAGGTCCTGACACTGAAAGCGCAGGGTATCCGCTTAAAGGATGCCGCCAAGGAAGTAGCGGAGCACACCGGTTTTTCCAAAAACGAGTTGTATGCCGCTGCACTGGAACGGTAACATCACAAAATATACACGCCTCTGCGGTTTCCCGCAGAGGCGTTCTTTTTACAGATCTTTCAGTTCTTTCATGCATTTGGGGCAAACACTCTTCCCCTTGAACTGCATGATCTCCTTCGTTGCATCGCAGAAAATACAACTGGGCTTGTATTTTTTCAGAATGACGGACGAGCCTTCCACATAGATTTCCAATGCGTCCTTTTCACCAATATCCAGTGTACGGCGCATCTCGATGGGCAGCACAATCCGTCCCAGTTCATCCACTTTTCTTACAATACCGGTCGACTTCATCATCGCTCCCCCTTTCTTAAATTACGGTTTCAACCTTACCATATTTCGACATTCTTTGTCAATTCTTCCCCGTAAAGTTTTAATTTCGTTCATATTTTCTGCAAAACAGTATCAAAGGAGGCATGATTTTGTGGCAATGACATGGGTCTGGAGTGGAATGGTCATCATATCGTTACTGTTCGGAATCCTGACCGGAACACTGGACGCGGTTGCTGCCGCCGCGCTGGAAGGTGCAGAAAGCGCCATCGAGCTGAGCCTGTCTATGGCAGGTATCATATGTCTGTGGAGCGGTGTCATGGAGATCATGCATGTATGCGGTCTTTCCCAAAGGCTGGCAAACCTCTTTCATCCCATTCTGCGCCGGCTGCTGCCGGAGGCCAGCCGTGATCCGGAAACACTGGCTGCCGTCTCCGCCAATGTCTCCGCTAATCTGCTGGGTCTTGGCAACGCGGCCACTCCCCTTGGCATTCAGGCTGCCCGCCGCATGGCGCGGGGCTGCGGCGGCGTTGCCAGTAACGAGCTGTGTCTGCTGGTGGTTCTGAACACCGCCTCCATTCAGCTGCTGCCCGCTACCGTCGCCTCTCTCCGCTCCGCCTCCGGCTGCCAGACCCCCTTTGACATCCTTCCGGCTGTGTGGCTGGCCTCCATTCTGTCCGTGGCAGCAGGATTGGTTGCCGCCAAATTGCTTTCTCTGCGGGATCGGAGGCACGCATGAACTTCAGTTCTCTGATCATCCCTGTTCTGCTGGCAGGGATGGCCATATACGGCATGGGCAAAAAAGTGGATGTTTACGGCGCATTGACCCATGGAGCCGAAGAAGGACTGTCTGTCCTGCTGCGCATCATTCCGTCACTGGTAGGCCTGCTGACAGCCGTCAGCATGTTTCGTGCCTCCGGTGCGTTGGAATGGCTGGCCGCGCTGTGCGCACCCGTGCTGGACTGGCTGGGCATTCCTTCCCAGCTGCTGCCGCTGATGCTGATCCGTCCGGTATCCGGCAGCGGTGCGCTGGCTGTTGCCAGCGATCTGATGACCACCTACGGTCCTGACAGCTATGTTGGCCGTGTGGCATCCGTGATGCTGGGCAGCACGGGAACCACCTTTTATACCATAGCCGTCTATTTCGGCTCCGCCGGGATCCACCGCACCCGCCACACCGTCCCCGCCGCACTGACAGCAGATATCGCAGGCTTTCTCGCCTCCGCTCTTGCCGTCCGTTTGTTCTTCGGCGCATAAAAAAGTGCGGGACCGTGTATCCCGCACTTTTTATTTCATGACTACGGCAGAACAAAGGGATCCTCTATGTTCACCGGACCGTAGCTTTGGGCAAACTCGCCGTCCACCAGGAACTGCGTCTCCTCCACCGCATCCAGAGAACAGAGCGAATAGGCCAATCCCCGAATGCTCATTTTAAGCCGTGCATCTTCAGGGAAGCTCTTCAGTAAGGCGGAAGACAGATTTACATAACATGTCTTCTCTTCCACCCAGAGTGACTTCAGCCGGAAGCCCTCCGGAACAACCGCCTTCAGTTCCTTATCCTCAGGACCGTTTTCCAACGCCCGCGCCACAGCGCTCACCTGCGTATCGCCCTCATAGAGTTCGATTGTACGCTCCTCCGGTACCAGAACGTTCCTCTCGTTCAGGAAGTAAAGTTTTGCCTCCACTGTGCTGACCACGTCACCCTGGGGTGCCAACAACACCTCGCGCGAGGTAAAGATCTGCTTCTCCCGATACGACAGTTCTTGTCCTTGTACTGTGATCCGCACCGACACAATTTCAGGAATCTGCGTCAGCGTCAGCGTAATGGCATAATCCGCCAGTGTCAGTGCCACGCCGGAAAGAGACCGGTAGGAAGACGACAGGTCCACATCAGCCCGACTGCCATGAATTTTCAATCCTTCTATCGAGGTCCCGACTGGAATGGGGCTGACCAGTTCTTCTCCCGCCGGACCACACAGAAGCTCCTGCATCAAAACTTTTGCCAGATGGTATGGATCTGTGTCACTTTCTTGTAAGTAAATGGTTTCTGGCTGCAGCGCACCGTCCCCGGATACAGTATCCAAATCCTTTGCCAGAAAATACAGGTGATAGGCCGTTCCCTCCGGTGTCTTTTCTGCAGCGAAACGGGCACAGCCGGTCGCCAGTAAAACGAAGCATAACAGAACACAAAGGAATCTTTTCATACCTCTGCCTCCTCTGCTACCGGCCAGCAGACCGTAAACACCGCGCCGCCTCCCGGCCGGTTGGCCGCATGGACGCTGCCGCCTCTCCGCCGCACCGTGTCACTGACGATTGCCAGACCCAGCCCGGTTCCGCCGGCTGCGCGGGAGCGTGCCTTATCGACACGGTAAAATCGCTCAAAGATACGGTCAATATCCTCCTCAGGGATACCGGGGCCATTGTCCGCAACTGTCAGAGTAACCTGATTTTCCTCCCGCACCAGCGTCACCTGTATGTCGCCGCCGGCGGAGTATTTTACCGCATTGTCCACCAGATTGTAGATCACCTGATGGAGCTCGTCCCTTGTGCTGCTGATGATACAGCCCTCTTCCGCCTGATAAGTAAGGCTTGTGCCCTTTTCCTGCGCCACCAGATCCATCATCCGCATGACCTGTTCCAAAACCGGCAGCGCATCCACTGCGGACGAAGCTTCCATCACACCACTGTCCAGCCGGGTCAGTCGCAGCAGATCCTCCGTAATACGGGACAGGCGTTCGGCCTCCTGTCCTATGTCGGACACAAACTCACGGGTCATTTCCGGGTCCATGTGGTCTGCCTGCAGAATGGAATCCGATAACAGTCGAATGGCAGCCAGCGGCGTTTTCAGTTCGTGGGATGCATCCGACACAAAGCGTCGGCGGGCATTCTCCGTAGTCTGGAGTCGATCCGTCAGGCTGTTGAATTCATCGCCGATCTGGGCGATCTCATCATGACCCCCGATCTCTGCCCGGTGGCTGTATGCGCCCTCCCGCACCTTGCGGATAGCCGTCAGCAACTGGCTGATTTTTCCCGTCAGCATGCGGGACAGCAGCAGACTCAGCATCAGCACAACCACGCCGATCACAGCAGACAGGCGCAGCAGGTTCCACTGCAGGCCCTCCAACAGTGCTGCCTGCTCCGTATCGTACTCATAGGCGTAAACGGCCCCTATGATCCGGTTTTGATACAGCACCGGCGAGGATGCCCTGCTGCGGAAGGCGCCGTTTTTATAAATACACGAAAACGCATCGTCGCCTCGCAGCGCCTGTACGATCTCGGCGTAAAGGGTATAGTCCCCCACGGCATTCCCTGTCTCACGGGTGTCATACAGAATTTTTCCCGCATTGTCCGTCACCAGAATACGGGAAAGTCCGGTATCCTCCACCACCGTCATAGCCTCCGCCACGTTTTCCTCCGTCAGCAGTTCCAGTCCCGACAAAGAGTATACCATGACGGAAACACTGCTCTCCATGGTCGCCTCCTTGGAGCGAAATACCATGTCCTGCGAAACAATCAGCGGATAGGTATTCAGCAGCAGGAGTACCGCTGCGATAATCAGGATATAACTCAGGCCGAATTTGACCTGCAGGCTGCCAAATAGCCCCCGTTTACTCCTTGAAATAATACCCCACTCCCCACTTGGTCATGATATGATCTGGCTCCGCCGGATTGACTTCCAATTTTTCTCTCAAACGTCGAATGTGGACATCCACCGTGCGGTAATCGCCGGCGTAGGCATACCCCCATACCACGTTCATCAGATTTTCGCGACTGTATACACGGCGGGGATTGCGCATCAACAGTTCTATCAGATCGTATTCCTTGGCGGTGAGATCCACCACTTGACCATCCCGGACAGCCACCCGTTCCTCAGTGTTCAGGGAGAGATTTCCCGCTATCAGTACAGCTCCCTGATTGCGCTGCACACCGGCGGCACGCCGCAGCAGCGCCCGTACACGGGCCTTCAGTTCCAGAATGTTGAACGGCTTTGTCAAGTAGTCGTCCGCTCCGCATTCAAAGCCCATCAGCTTGTCCGCATCCTCGCTCTTGGCTGTCAGCATAATGATGGGCACATTGGAAAACTCGCGGATACGCATGCACGCCTCCAGCCCGTCCAGTTCCGGCATCATGACATCCAGAATCAGCAGGTCAAAGCGCTCGTTTCGTGCCAGTTCCACGGCAGCAGCACCGTCATAGGCGCACTCCACCTGATAACCCTCGTTTTCCAGATTGAACTTCATTCCCTTGACCAAAGTTCTCTCGTCATCCACCACCAGAATCTTCATGCGTCTCCTCCATTTACTGTCACACGGTCTTTCAGTTCAGCAAGCTTTGCCTCCCCGATGCCGGATACATTGATCAATTCCTCCACCGTACCGAATCCGCCATGTTCCCTGCGATACGTCACGATGCGTTCCGCCAACGCCGGTCCGATCCCCGGCAGGACGGTCAATTCCTCTGCCGTAGCGCTGTTCAGATCCACCGGTGACACATCCGGCAAAAAGGTCTCCTGTGCCACTTCGGTTTCCACCACAGCACCAAGTTGCGCCGCTTTCCAGTCCTGTGCCTGCAATATCAGCAAACTGCACAGAAAAACCGCCGTCAAGCCCAGTAAAAGAACCTCGCTTTTTGTCACGTTTCCTTTTTTCTTCACAGTTGAACTCCCGTCTGTTTTTTGCTATACTTGGAATATGTCGAATTGTACGGTTTTTCCCAGCCCGACCGACTATAATATTGGATAAATTATTATAACATAGATTGCAGGAGTTGCACATGAAAACAAGACGTTTTTTATCGGTTTTTTTGACCATCGTTCTGACGATGTCCCTTTGGGTCGCGCCGTCCGCCTCCGCCATCGGCACGGAAGATCCCGTTTTGCCTGCGGATCCGGCTATTCTGGCAAAGGCTGCGTTATTGGTAGATGCGGAAACCGGCTCCATTGCATATGCCAAAAACGAACATCAGGAGCTGTATCCCGCCAGTCTGACCAAGATTATGACTGCACTTCTGGTGCTGGAAGCCGTTGATGCCGGAACGCTCTCCATGGATCAGGAGATCACCGCCAGTCAAACCGCTTTTGACGGGCTTTCCGCTGATGGCAGCAGTGCCGGTATTAAAGCAGGTGAAGTGATGACGGTGGAAAACCTGCTTTACTGCATGATGGTAGTTTCCGCCAACGAGGCCTGCCAGATTCTGGCGGAAGCGGTATCCGGCTCTGTCAGCGCCTTTGTGGAGGAGATGAATGCGGAAGCCGCCAGACTTGGCTGCAAGAATACCCACTTCGTCAACCCCCACGGATATCACGATCCCCAGCATTACTCCTCCGCGTGGGACATGTATCTGATCACCAAGGCGGCTATGGAATATGAAGCCTTTATGACCATCGCCGATACGGCCCATGTGGTCATTCCCGCCACCAATATGAGTAAAGAGCGGGATTACTGGACCACCAACCACCTGCTTTCCACATGGCGCGTTATTGGTTACCGGAACTCCGAAGCGCACGGCATCAAAACCGGCTCCACCGACGATGCAGGTCATTGTCTGGTCTCTTCCGCCCAGCGCGGCAGTCTTCATTATATCAGCGTCATTTTAGGTGCTGAGCGTGTGGAAGAAAACGGTATGGGCAACATCCGCAGTTTTTCCGAAACCACCCGCATGTTCAACTATGGCTTCGACAATTTCACTTACAAAAACATCATTGAGGCCAAGGAACCCATTCAGGAAGTCCCCGTTTCCCTGTCCGAAGTGGATCGCGTGGTAGTCAGCGCCGCAGAGGATAAAGAGGTTCTGATTTTCAACGGTCTGGAACCGGAGCATCTGGAACGCAAGGTGACGCTGTTCCACGAAACCGTGGAAGCGCCTGTCACTGCGGGACAGAAATTAGGCATCATGGAACTGAGCTATGACGGAACGGTATATGCCACCGTGGATCTTCTGGCCATGCACGATGTGGAGGCTTCCAAAATGCTGGTGTTCTGGCGGGACACGCAGGAATTTTTAGCAAAGACCTCCGTGCGTGTCACCGGCATCGTGATTCTGGCGCTGATTTTCCTGCTTCTAATGTGGAAACTTCTGTTCAGCCGCCGCCGCTACCGCTACGGCCGCAGCGTAGGACGCGGACGCAGCAGCAATTACCGCGGTCGCCGCAAATTCTAAATACGAAAAAAGAGGACGAAAGCAAAATGCTTTCGTCCTCAGCGTGTCGAAAAAGTATTTTCACCCCGCTGTGCAAGTTTTTAGAACTTAAAAAAGTTCTAAAAACTTATGATTTCAAAAGCGCAGGACACCCCTCCTGGGTTTCCCGCACGCACCCTTTCTTCCCGTCGAAGAAATTCCAAGGTTTTATTGATGGTCTCAGGACGAAAGCAAAGTGCTTTCGTCCTTTCTTTATGCATTGAACCAACTGAGCAGCCGCCCTGCCTCCAGCGCAGCCAAGGTGCGCACTCCATCAAAATCCACATAGGGATTGTAGACCGCCTCCAGCTTGTCGTGGTTCTCCTTGGCCTCTTTCAGGGCTTCTACCGCCTCCTGCCGCAGCACATTGGTCATACGGGTTCGAAACCGCTGCTGCGCCTTTCCTTCGGAGGCCGTCATCGCATCCATGCGAATACGACGATGGACCTTCTTTCCGTATTCCATACCGGGGCGAGAGGTCACAAAGGCCAGTGAAAGGGCTGGGATCAGCAGATGCTCGATGCGCTCCGGCTGCTCCGGCGAACAGCAGACGATGGTATCCCATCCCTTTTCTACCGCAGCGGCGTGCAGCTTTGCAAGGCACGCCCCGGCCAGTTCCCAGCTGTCGGCAAACTCATACACCGTTTCGCACAGTGCATCCACACTGTCATACCGCCAGATATACCCCTGATATGTGATCCCGCCCAGAAAACGGCGGCGGGTCTTCCCCTGTTTCCCGCTCTTGCCATGCACTTCCCGCTGAATGATACCATCCATACGGCGCAGGGCCCGCGCTTCATCAAAGGTGGCTTTTGCAGCCGCCACAGCGTCCTCCTCCACCTGCCGCGCCGCTTTCAGACAGTGATACGCCCGGCCATAGGCTGCCTTGTAGGCACGAGCATGTTCCTTGACCGCCTCCGCATCCGCCTTGGCAGCAGTCAGATCATAAAAACGCCCTAAATCCACATACCGGTCCACCGCCGCAGGATACCTTGGCTCGATCACATGGGGCGCAGTGCCGTCTGCGATGGCACACCGTAGCTGCGGGAATACCACACCATCGAGAGAGTTCGGATCGCCGGAGCACCAGAGATACTCCACTTCCGTGCCCGCCGCCTCCATGGTGCGTGCGATCTCCCGCATAAATGTATTTTTCCCCACTCCGGGACCTCCCTTCAGAATCATAAAATCATATGTATCCTCCAGATCCACCATTTCGGGGAACAAATTTCGGAATCCATCGCCGCTGTTTGCTCCGACAAAAAAACTGGTCGTCATACAAATGCCCTCCCACCTTGTATTTTCACTCTCAGACTATGGAAAAAGGGCCTGACCTGACATTTATTTTTCCTAAAAAGGAAAAAACTTCTTCCGTAAAAATATGGTGAAATTTCCGAATCTATCTGTTATACTAACAAGGATAGTATGTTTGATTCTTTTTCTGCAAGGAGTTCATTATGGCTCAGCAATACACATATGTAACCAGCGAGCAGGAACGCAATGCCCGCCACGCAGAGCGTGCCGCCGCCCGCAAAAAGAAACAACAGGCCAAACGCCTCAAACGGCTGAAGCAGCTGTTCCCCGTTGCCGCATTCCTTCTTCTTCTAACAGGGCTTGGGATCCTGTGGTACACACAGTCCAACGCGCCGGAACCCGAAGCGGAACCGGAAGTTAGCCTTCCTACGGTCTCCATGCCGGAACTGGACCCCGAAGAACTGCCTGTCTACACCTACTCCGCCGCCGCAACGGAAACCACCGTTCAGTTGGGAGAAACCACCGACAGCAACTATGTCGTCCTGGTAGACGTCACCAGCGGCACCATTTTAGCAGAAAAAGATGCCCATACGGTGATGAACCCGGCCTCCATGACAAAAGTGCTGACCCTGTTGGTCGCAGCCGAGCATATTACCGATCTGGATGCAACCGTCACCATCACCCGCGAGATCACCGACTTCTGTTTTGTCAACGGCTGCAGCATCGTCGGCTTTGAAGTCGGAGAAGTCGTTACCGTCCGGGACCTGCTGTATGGTACGATCCTCTCCTCCGGCGCGGACGCCTCACTGGCCCTTGCCAACCATGTAGCCGGCTCTCACGAGGCCTTTGTAGAGCTGATGAACGAAAAGCTGGCCGTACTGGGTCTTTCCGAAACCGCCCATTTTACCAACTGCGTGGGCCTGTATGAAGAAAACCACGCCTGTACCATCTACGACATGGCCATGATCATGAAGGCCGCTATGGAAAATGACCTGTGCCGGGAAGTTCTGAATACCCGCATCTACCAGATCCCTCCCACCAACATGCATCCTGAGGGACAAAATCTGTCCAACCTGTTCCTGCGCCGCATTGAGGACCGCTTTACCGGCGAGTTCCAGATTGTGGGCGGCAAAACCGGTTATGTAGCTGCTTCCGGCTCCTGCGCTGTCAGCTGCGGACAGGCTGCGGATGGACGGCTGTTCATTTGTGCCACCGGCGATGCCGGAGGCCCCTGGCCCGTCATCTACGATCACACCGATATCTATCGCGCCTACTGCGAAAAAGAAAGCTGAACGGACTTCACCGTTCAGCTTTCTTTTTATAGGAAAAATTCGTTGTCTTTGGGCTCCGTATAGGTGCGCTCCAACATCTCTACATGGGACAAAAAAGCGGGATCATCAAAGTACTTTGCCCGCTTCGTGCATTTGCGGACACAGGCCTGGCACTTAATACAGGTTCCGGGAACGTTGGATACATTCTTCGGATCAATCGCTCCCATCGGGCACTGGCGCACACAGGCTCCGCAGCCGTTGCACCGGCTCAGGTGGGTTTTTGGCTTGGCCTTAAGGAACTTTGCCGGCTGTCCATCAGTCCCCATGGGTGTATAATAGAGTGCTACAGCATCTCCGGGCACCTGCACAGGTGCCAGCATATCTGTCAACCGTTTTACCTTGTCGGAGACTTGTTTTGCAAAGTTTTTCGTTTCAAATCCATCGCTCCAGTTGGGGCGGCCATATCCAAGTTCGTCCGTAAAGGCATGGCGTCCCACAAGGGCAGCCGCTGCCACGGTACGGAAGCCATCCGCTTCCAATACGGAGCAAAGTTCTGCCAATGCGTTGTCATAGCTACGATTACCAAAGGTCACCACCGCTACCGCCAACGCACCGTTGCCATGCAGCTTTGTCTGAAACTCCGGCAGCAGCTTATTGGGCATCTTCCCCGCATAGGTGGGCGTTCCCACCACTACAATATCAGCAGGTGTAAAGGAATACCCCCTTCGCTCTGCCGGTTTGGTAAATGCAAAGCGTTCCAGCGGAAGCTGCAATTTTGCAGCCAGTTCCTCCGCAAAAACAGCCACAGCCTTTTCCGTAACACCGGTTGCACTGTAGCACAGCATACAAACTCTCTGCAGTTCCATGATAGACCTCCTTTGTGAAAACAGGCACCCGTGCCGGGTGCCTGTTACCGTTTACAGGGAAAAATCCTCTTCCTTCAGCTTTCCGGTATCCAGCACGGCCGGACGGGGCGGCACCCGCTTCAGGGGATCATATTTAAATGCCCGGCAATGGTGCTCTACCGGCACAATGCCCCGCTTGACGCAGACAACCTCCAGTTCATTGATCTGCTGCCCTTTCTGACAGTAGGCACAGCGAGGGTCTATATTCTTCCGAAACAACTCCATGGATTCCTCCGTTTCTGCTGTTACAGCGTATACAGCTTGACAGCACTGTCCTCCGCGGTAGCCTTCACCTGGGAGATGGGATGCTCATAGCTGTCGATGATCTTCGTTGCCATGGGGTCTTCCAATTCCTTCTGGATGGTACGGCGCAAATTACGGGCACCATAGGTTCTGGAATAGGACTTATTCGTTAGGAACTCCACCAGCGCGTCATCATAGGTAAACGTAATGGCCTTATCCTTCAGGGACGCCACCAGTTCCTCCAGCATGATGCGGGCAATGCCCTGGAAATGCTCCTCGCTGAGGCGGTTGAAGGTGATGACTGCATCCACGCGGTTGATAAATTCCGGCCGCAGAAACTGCTGCAGGGCCTTCATTGCGCGGTCGGCGTCCTGCTGGTTGGAGGTACGGTCAAAGCCTACCGTCCCCTCCTTGGTGGCGCTGCCTGCGTTGGAAGTCATGACGATAATGGTGTTTTCAAAGTTCACCTTACGGCCATGCGCGTCGGTGATCTGGCCATCGTCCAGAATCTGCAGCAGCACATTCAGTACATCGGGATGGGCCTTTTCGATCTCGTCAAACAGAATGACAGCATAGGGCTTACGGCGGATCTTTTCCGTCAGCTGACCGGCCTCATCATAGCCCACATAGCCGGGAGGCGAACCCACAATACGGGAAACGGAGTGCTTCTCCATAAACTCCGACATATCCAGACGGATCAGCGCCTCTGGAGAATTGAACATATCGTTTGCCAGCTGCTTCACCAGTTCCGTCTTCCCCACACCGGTGGGCCCAACGAAAATAAAGCTGACGGGCTTATGCTTAGGGGAAATTCCCACACGGTTGCGACGCACAGCGGCAGCCACAGCCTCCACCGCCTCGTTCTGACCGATGATGTGGCTCTTCAGGCGGCCCTCCAGCTGGCTGAGCCGCTGGAACTCCTGCTCACGGATACGGGAGGCGGGGATCTTGGTCCACAGTTCAATGACGTGGGCCAGATTCTCCATACTCAGCTGGGGATCGCCCTTTTCCAACAGCGCGTCCAACTCGGTATGCAGCTGCAGATCGCGGCTCTTGAGGAATGCCATGCGCTCATAGTCCGGCTCCTCGCCGTTAGCCTGCCGTTCCTCCAGCAAAAGGCGTTCCTTTTCATAATCGTCCAGTTCCCGCTGGATCTGCATACGGCGGGAGATGTCCGGATCTTTCAGGTACAGGTCGGAGCAGGCCTCGTCAATCAGGTCGATGGCCTTATCCGGCAGGAAGCGGTCGGTGATATACCGTTCGGACAGCATCACCGCCTGACGGATGATGCCGTCAGACATTTTCACGCCGTGGTATTTCTCATAGTTGGGAGCCAGTCCCTGCAGAATCCGA
>JAZRCP010000017.1:0-12614 GCA_045659825.1 Dysosmobacter sp.
ATGTCGGCAGTGGTGCCGTCCAGCTGATAGCCGTTGTTATCGAAGAAATAGATGATGTTGTCCAGCTTGTGGGCATAGGCAAAGTGCAGGCCTTCCCAAACCTGGCCTTCGTCAGCCTCACCGTCGCCGATGACGCAGAAGACATGGTTGTTGCGGCCGTCAATCTTGTTGCCCAGAGCAGCGCCGGTGGCGGTGGAAACGCCCTGACCCAGAGATCCGGTGGTCAGATCAACACCGGGGGTCAGCTTGCGGTCGGTGTGGCTGGGGAACTTGGTGCCGGGCTGGTTCAGGGTATAAGCTTCTTCCATGGGATAGAAGCCCATCAGACCAAAGGTGGCGTATGCCACGGGGCCGGCATGACCCTTGGACAGGACCAGCCAGTCGCGGTCCTCCCAGCGGGGATTCTTGGGATCATACTTCATGACTTCTCCGTACAGGACTGCCATCAGGTCGGCCAGGTCCATGGAGCCGCCCACATGACCGAAACCGCGGGAGTGGATGACCTTCAGGGTCTCCAGCCGGATTTCGGCCGCCAGAACTTTGATATTCTTTTCGTTCATGGGGAGAATCTTCCTTTCCTACTTTTATTGAGCGTTCTGAGAGAACGCAAGATCACAAAATGGGAGATGCGGGGAGTGAGTAATCGTTTTCTGCTGGAGCGAGAAAGAACCGCGCTCGGTTCCGAAAAGAAGCATATGAATCCGGAAAAAGGGATGCGCGGTACCATCGACAGTATCAAACAGATTCAAACAATCCTAACTAACATTTTACTCCAATGTTGCGGCTCAGTCAATGGATGTTTGCATTTTAACAAATGAGAAACCTGTATAAATTGGGGGTACAGGGAGGGATCAACCGGAAAAACGATCGGAAGCGGGGAAAGATCTCAATGCCCTCAACTGAAGGGGGATGGCGACGGCCAGAGTCAGCAGGTCGGAGACCATCTGCGTCATCTGCACACCGAGGAGTCCCTGTGTGGAAGAGAGGATCAGCACCAGCGGGATAAAGAAGACGCCCTGCCGTGCCATGGCGAGGAAGGTTGCGGGAACCGTGCGGCCAATGGTCTGGAGCATCATGTTGGTCATCACGATCCAGCTGTGAGACCAGAAAGAGATACACTGGAAGCGAAGTGCCACTGTACCGATGGCAATGACTTCCGGATCATCCCGGAATGCGGCGATCAAATCAGGAGCGAAACAGAATCCCAGTACCCCCATTGCCAGCAGAAACAGGAAGGAGAAACGGAAAGAGAACCAGAAGCCCTTCTTGACGCGGTCATACAATTTGGCACCGTAATTGAAACCGCAGAAGGGCTGAAAGCCCTGACCGAAGCCGATCATGGCGGAGGCGCCGCCCATGACGATGCGCTGCACTACGCCCATAGCGGCAATGGCGGCGTCGCCGTGGAGACCGGCTGCGTGGTTGAGGCAGATCGTGGCAACACTGGCAAGGCTTTGTCGCGCCAGAGAGGGAAGACCGCCCTGAACAATTTTTGCATAGTAGGACCATTTCAACTGGACGCGGGAAATATGGATGTGGAGATTGCTGCCACGGGAGGTGCCGATCAGAAGCACGCAGAAACTGACGAACTGACCGATAATGGTAGCCCATGCGGCGCCTGCAACGCCCATATCAAATGTAAAGATCAGCAGGGGGTCCAGAACGACATTCAAAACAGCGCCGCTGGCAATGCCCACCATGGAGTAAACAGCACTTCCCTGAAACCGCAGCTGGTTGTTCAGCACCAGAGAGGAGATCATCCACGGTGCACCCAGCAAGATAATCCCCATGTAGGACTTGGCATAGGGAAGAATGGTGTCCGTGGAGCCCAACAGATAGGCCAGCGGTTCCAGAAAGAGCTGACCGATCAGGCAGATGACCACACCTGTGGCCAGCGCAGCAAAGAACCCCGTGGCGGCCATGTTGGAGGCCTCCTCGTAGTTTTGCTTTCCCAGTTCCCGGGAAATAAAGTTGCCGCTGCCCTGACCGAAGAAAAAGCCAACGGCCTGAATGACTGCCATCAGGGAAAAGACCACACCTACCGCACCGGTGGCGGCGTTGCTGTTCATCTGACCGACAAAGAATGTGTCGGCCATATTGTAAAAGGCGGTGACCAGCATACTGATGATGCAGGGAACCGCCAGACGGAAGATCAGAGGGCCTACCGGATCGGTCGTCATCTTATGGTGTTTTTGGTCCTGATTTTCCATGGCAAATCACCCCTTCCTCGAGCTTATACATACAGTGAAGATATGATAATTAAATTATACCATGGGAATTAAAAAAAGAAAGCGGTTTCTGACAAGAAAACAGCAAAAAACCCAAGAGAGGAATTTCGGGCATATGGGAGGAATTACATGCGAAGGGCTTTTGTGGGGGGGTGTGTTTAACTGTGAAATTGCTCTTGAAAGCGTAGGGGTGAATGCGATATACTATAAATTGATATGCATTGATATTTGATAAGAAGGAAGAGTGATATGATGACTGCTTATCCCAAGATGTCCGCTGAAGAACGCAGAGCCGAGTATGCCCGCTTGCAGGTGGAATTCGCTGATTTGAAGGCCCGGGGCCTGAATCTGAACATGGCCCGCGGTAAGCCCGGTAAAGAGCAGCTGGATCTGGTGACGGACATGACCCATCACCTGATGGACCGTCCGGAACATTTTGTCTCCGGCGGCATCGATGTGCGCAATTACGGCGAGATGTCCGGCCTGCCCGCAGCAAAGGAACTGTTTGCGGAGATTCTGGATTGCAAGCCCGAGCAGGTGTTTGTGGGCGGCAATGCCAGCCTGCAGCTGATGTACGATACCATTTCCAAGGCCTATACCCACGGCCTGCTCCATAGTGAGCGTCCCTGGTGCCGCGAGGAAACCGTGAAGTTCCTGTGCCCCTCCCCCGGCTACGACCGACATTTCAAGATCACGGAGTCCTTTGGCTTTGACATGATTACCATTCCCATGACTGCGACCGGCCCCGATATGGACGCTGTGGAAGAGGCTGTGAAGGATCCGGCTGTCAAGGGTATCTGGTGCGTGCCTAAGTACTCCAATCCCGACGGCATCATTTATTCTGCCGAAACCATTGCCCGTATGGCCGCTCTGAAGCCTGCGGCTTCCGACTTTACCATTATGTGGGATAACGCCTACTGCGTCCACGAGTTCGAGGGCGAGTATGTGGAGTTCCCCGACATCATCGCCGCCTGCGAACAGGCTGGTAACCCCGACATGGTGATCGAGTTTGCCTCCACTTCCAAGATCACCATGCCCGGCGCGGGTGTGGCCTGCTTTGCCACCTCTGTTGCAAACCTGCGCTATCTGGAGAAACTGCTGACCATCCAGATCATTAGCTTTGACAAGGTGAACCAGCAGCGCCATGTGCTGTATCTGCAGAACAAAGCCCACACGCTGGATCTGATGAAGAAGCATGCCGCCATCCTCGGTCCCAAGTTCCACGCCGTGCTGGATGCGCTGGACCGTGAGATCGCACCGCTGGAGATTGCCAGCTGGCAGCGCCCCAGCGGCGGCTACTTCGTTTCCCTCAATGCCATGCCCGGCACGGCCAAGCGGACGCTGGCACTGTGCAAGGAGGCGGGCGTTACCATGACCGGTGCCGGTGCGACCTTCCCCTATGGCATCGACCCGCGGGACAGCAATATCCGCATTGCTCCCTCTCTGCCTCCCGTGGCGGAACTGGAACAGGCCATTGAAATTCTGTGCGTGTGCCTGAAGATGGCCGCACTGGAGAAACTGGGCGTATGAGATATTTCGGAAGAGTGTTTCGTCCGCCCTCCGAGGCGTACAGCCTGATCGTTCAGGTAACGTATGGCTGCAGCCATAACACCTGCGCGTTCTGCAGCATGTACAAAGAGAAGCGGTTCCGTCTCCGCCCGCTGGAGGAGATTTTAGAGGACTTCCATCTGGCCCGCGCCAGATACCGCAATGTGGATAAAGTGTTTCTGGCCGACGGCGATGCGCTGGTGCGGAAAGCCGAGGAACTGTATATCATTCTCGACACCGTGCGGGAGCTGTTCCCCGAGTGCAAGCGGGTCACCAGCTATGCTTCGCCCTCTTCCATCCGTATCCGTACGGAGGAGGAACTGCGCACCCTGCGGGAAAAGGGTCTGACCATGGTATACATGGGTCTGGAGTCCGGATGCGATGATGTGCTGAAGCTGATGCGCAAGGGCCATATGTCCGCGGACATCGTGGAGATGGGCCGGAAGGTGCGTAAGTGCGGCATGGCACTGTCTGTGACTGCGATCACCGGTTTGGGCGGCCCCGAACTGCTGGAACGGCATGCCATTGAAACGGCAGAGGCTTTCAATGCCATGAATCCCGAATACATCGGCATGCTGACGCTGATGGTGGAGGAGGAGACTCCCCTCTACGACTGGGTGCAAAACGGCAGCTTCAAGCTGCTGAACCAGCAGCAGGTGCTGGAGGAGACCCGCCTGCTAATGGAGCATCTGGACAGTCCCGGCAGCGTGTTCCGTATGAACCATGCCAGCAACTATCTGGTACTGAAGGGAACGCTGAACGGCGACCAGCAGGCTATGCTGGATCAGATCGCCTATGCCGAGAAGCATTTGAACAGCCTGCGCCCCGAACATTGGCGCGGCCTATAAAAGAAGGAAAAGAACGTCTCACTTTGGTGAGACGTTCTTTTTTGTTACGGTTCTTTGGATAAAAGGAAAATGGTGGACAGAATGGCCGCGAAGCCGATGAGGTCGGTGACAGAAAATCTTGTCCCCAGCCATGCGGCTGCGAAAATGGTGGCCGAGACCGGCTCTGTCACTGCCAGCATGGCAGTTTTGACGGGACCCAGATCCTTGATGCCCTGCAGAAACAGGGTGAAGGAAAGAACGGTACCGAACAAAACGATGGCAGCGATGGCCAGCCAGCCGGACAGTGCCAGATTCAGCTGGAAAGTCCAGCTTTTTGCGGTGATGTTCATCACTGTGCCGCCCAGCAGCATGCCGCAGGCCAGAATGGGAACCTGTGGCCAGCGGCGGAGCAGAGGCCGGGGCAGCAGTGTGTAGACCGTGGCGGCCAGCGTGGTGCAAAGTCCCCAGAGCAGGCCCTGACGGGACATGACCATCTGGGTGGGATTGCCGCCGGTGGCAATCATATACACGCCAAACAGTGCCAGCACCAGTGCCAGAACTTCCCGCCCGGTAGGCCGGCGGCGCAGGTACAGGCAGGTGAGGAGCATGACCGTCACCAGACTCAGATTCTGCATCATCGTGGTGGTCGCCGCGTTGTTCCACGCGATCGAGGTCATGTAAGCATACTGATTGAACATCAGGGCGAACAGACCGTAGCAGACGAGAAGCACCACGTCGCGGGGATATTTCCAGATATTTTTCAGGGTATCCCGATACTTGATCAGAGAGACCAGAAACAGAATCACACCGGCGGACAGCAGCCGGATACAGGTCAGCTGCAGCGTGGTGATCTCATGGTTGGCGAAGAGGTACTGTCCGCAGGTGCCGGAAAAGCCCCAGCAGACGCCGCCCAGCATGGTGCAGACGGCACCGCGGAAAAGCTGCCTGTTCTTCATAAGCGGCTTTTGTCTGGCTTAGAACTTCTTGCGGCTTTCCTCAGCCTCACAGTAGGCACAGCGGTAGGTGTGCTTTTCAGGGTTGCTCAGCAGGAAAATGGAGTCCAGCTGGGATTCGGCCATGGTGATGCAGCGGGGATTCTTGCAGCGGATGATATTCACCAGCTTCTTGGGCAGTTCCAGCTTCTTCTTCTCCACGCGCTCACCGTTGCGGATCACGTTGACGGTGATGTTGGCATCGATATAGCCCAGCACGTCCAGGTCCACGTCCATGGGGGAGTCGATTTTGATGATGTCCTTCTTGCCCATGCGGCCGCTGCGGACGTTCTTGATGATGGCCACGGAGCAGTCCAGCTCGTCCAGATGCAGGTACTTGTAGATATCCATGCTCTTACCGGCCTGAATGTGGTCCAAAACCACGCCGTTATGGATGCTGTCAATATTCATAAGTCAGAGCCCTCCTATTACACTTCAATGCCCAGCAGCTTCAGGATCAGTGCCATACGGATATACTTGCCGTTGGCAACCTGACGCCAGTATGCGGCGCGAGGATCCTTGTCCACGCTTACCGTGATCTCGTTGACACGGGGCAGGGGATGCAGGATAGACAGATCAGGCTTCGCATTGACCAGCTTTTCGGGATTCAGGATGTAGCTGTCCTTCAAACGCAGGTAATCTTCCTCGTTGAAGAAGCGTTCCTTCTGCACGCGGGTCATATAGAGGATGTCCAGCTCGGGCATGACGGATTCCAGATCGGTGGTCTGGGTGTAGGGGATGCCCTTCTTCTTCAGTGCCTCTTCCTTCACATAGCGGGGCAGCTTCAGCTCCAGCGGGGAGATGAAAACGAAGTTGATGTTCTCATAGCGGCTCAGAGCGTTCACCAGAGAGTGAACGGTGCGGCCGAACTTCAAGTCGCCGCAGAAGCCCACGGTGAAGTTGTCCAGACGGCCTTTTTCACGGTGGATGGTCAGCAGGTCGGTCAGGGTCTGGGTGGGATGGTTGTGACCGCCGTCACCGGCGTTGATGATGGGGGTGTCGCAGACCTGTGCCGCGGCCAGAGGGGCGCCTTCCTTGGGATGACGCATGGCGATGATGTCGGCATAGCAGCCCACGGTGCGGACGGTATCGCCCACGGTCTCGCCCTTGGCGGTGGAACTGGAGGAAGCGGAGGAGAAGCCCAGCACGCTGCCGCCGAGACCCAGCATGGCGGACTCGAAGCTGAGGCGGGTGCGGGTGGAGGGCTCGAAGAACAGGGTAGCCAGCTGCTTGTGGGCACAGGCGTCCTGATACTTGACGGGATTTTCGATGATATCCTCAGCAACGGCGATCAGCTCGTTGATCTCCTCTACGCTGAGGTCGACGATGTCCAGCAGATTTCTTGCCATGATGTTCCCTCCTTAACCGGCAATCCAGCTCTCGTCGCTGGGATTGGCGCGGAACTTCTTCAGACGGGAGATGTCCTCTTCCTTGATCTTGCCTTCTTCGGCAGCCACTTCGCACACGGCGTCGAAGTTGCTGAGGCTGTAGTTGATGACGTTGGCAGCGGCCATACGGTCCAGACCCTTCTGCATGCCGTAGGTGAAGATGGATACGATGCCCATAACTTCAGCGCCTGCCTCGCGCAGGGCTTCCACGACTTCAATGCAGCTGCCGCCGGTGGAGATCAGGTCTTCCACCACCACGACCTTCTGGCCGGGGAGCAGTTTGCCTTCAATGCGGTTCTGACGGCCGTGGTCCTTGTTGCCGGAACGGACATAGCCCATGGGCAGACCCATCATGTGGCCAACGATGGCGGCGTGAGCGATACCGGCAGTGGAGGTGCCCATCAGGACTTCCGCGGTGGGGAAGTGCTTGCAGATCAGGTCAACCAGACCGGTCTCCACATGCGTGCGGACTTCGGGAGCGGTCAGGGTCAAGCGGTTGTCGCAGTAGATGGGGCTCTTGATGCCGGATGCCCAGGTAAAGGGCTCATCGGGACGCAGGAACACGGCGCCGATGCTCAGCAGGTCATGGGCAATGGTTTTTTCGATACTCATTTTTTAAATCCTCCTTAATATTGATCACACAGTCACAATAGGGATCACAAAATTGGTTATTAGCCCAGAAAATCCTTCACGGCACGGCGATAGGCGGCCACGGGATCTTCGGCCTTGGTGATGGGACGGCCCACCACGATGTAGTCGCAGCCGGACTTACCGGCCTTCTCGGGGGTCATGATGCGTTTCTGGTCGCCCACGTCGCTGTCGGCAAAGCGGATGCCGGGAGTGACGGTGACGAAGTTCTCGCCGCACTTCTCCTTGACCAGAGCGGCCTCCAGAGGAGAGCAGACCACGCCGTCGAGACCGCTGTCGGCGGCGTTCTTGGCGTAGGACATGACGGTTTCCGCCATGGGGGTCTCGATCAGCAGTTCGTTCTTCAGCGTCTCCGCGTCAGTGGAGGTCAGCTGGGTAACGGCGATCAGGATGGGACGGGTGCCGTCCTCGCGAGTCAGGCCCTCGATGGCGCCCTTCATCATGGTGGAAGCGCCGGCGGCGTGGAGGTTGCACATGTCCACATCCAGACGGCTCAGCACGCGCATGGCGCTCTTGACGGTGTTGGGGATGTCATGCAGTTTCAGGTCGAGGAAGATCTTGTGGCCGCGGGCCTTGATCTCACGGACGATGTCGGGACCTTCGGCGTAGAACAGTTCCATGCCGATCTTCACGAAGGGCTTTTCGCCGGCGGGGAACTGGTCGAGGAAAGCGAGAGTTGCTTCCTTGGTGGGAAAGTCAAGGGCAATAATGACGTCTTTTGCGCTCATATATCCAAATTCCTTTCAAAATTTAATTTGCTTGTTTCATCAGCGGTGGGCCATACCTGTCAGATCAGCGATGTTTTCCACACCCAGCTTTTCGCAGACGGCAGGCAGCTTTTCGATGACGGTCTTGCACACGAAGGGATCCTTCAGATTGGCGGCGCCGATCTCCACGGCGGTGGCACCGGCCAGCATCATTTCAGCTACATCCTCGGCAGAGGACACACCGCCGCAGCCGATGATGGGAATCTTCACCGCTTGGTACACATCCCACACCATCCGCAGCGCTACGGGGAACACGGCAGGGCCGGAGACGCCGCCGGTGCGGTTGGTAATGACAGGCTTTTTCGTGTTCAGGTTGATGCGCATGCCAAGCAACGTGTTGATGAGGCACACGCCGTCGGCACCTGCGTCCTCACAGGCGCGGGCAATCTCCGCAATGTCGGTGACATTGGGAGTCAGCTTCATAAAGACCGGCTTGTTGGTGACGGCCTTGACCGCAGCGGTCACTTCGGCGGCAGCCTTGGGGTCGCAGCCGAAGTTCTTGCCACCGGCATGGACGTTGGGGCAGGAGATATTCACTTCTAAAATCTTCACCTGCTCCACATCGTTCAGCTTCCGGCAGTTCTCGGCGTATTCCTTTAGAGAGAAGCCGCCTACGTTGGCGATGACGGGGCCGTGGAAGATTTTGGCGATGTTGGGTACTTCCGTCTCGATGACGGCGTCAATGCCGGGGTTCTGCAGGCCTACGGCATTCAGCATGCCGCTTGCCATTTCGGCAATGCGGGGCTGGGGGTTGCCCAGACGGGGAGAGCCGGTGGTGCCCTTCCAGGAGAAACTGCCTAAAATATCCAGATCATACAGCTCGGCGTATTCCCGGCCGTAGCCAAAGGTGCCGGAGGCGGGGATGATGGGATTCTTCAGTTCCACACCGGCGAGATTGACCTTCAGATTTACCATACGATCTCCTCCTTGAACAGGATGGGGCCGTCCTTGCAGACCCGCTTGTAGCCGTTCTTTGTGGGCACGGTGCAGCCCATGCAGGCACCGAAGCCGCAGCCCATGCGGGCTTCAAAGCTGAACTGACCGTCCTTCAGCTGGGGCAGGGAGTGGACCGCTTTCAGCATGGGCAGAGGGCCGCAGGTGAACACATAGTCGCATTCGGGAACGGCTTTGATGCAGTCGGTGACGAAGCCTTTGGTACCGGCGCTGCCGTCCTCGGTAGCCACCAGCAGGCGGCAGCCCAGCTTGGCAAATTCTTCAAGATAATAGATGTCCTTCTGAGAGCGGAAGCCCAGCGCCACGGTGGGATTCATACCGGCAGCCAGCATCCGCTGGGCAAGGCCGTACAGGGGGGCGATGCCGATGCCGCCGCCTGCCAGCACGGGATGCTCCGTGGAGAGACTGACGTCAAAGCCGTTGCCGAGGCCGGAGAGCACATCCAGTTCCGTGCCGGGCACGGAGCGCACCAGCTCGTGGGTTCCGCCGCCCACCACTTTCACCAGCAGCATCAGCGCATCGTCCGTCCAGTTGCAGATGGAGATGGGACGGCGCAGAAATTTGCCCGGCAGCTCCAGTTCAACGAACTGGCCCGGTGCGGTGATCTCAGAGGTGTCGCCGGAGAGAACCATTTCATAGGTGTCCGCCGTCAGCTGGCGGGTGTGTTCCACAGTGAACCATGATTTTTTCATACGGATTCCTCCTGCTTTTGTAAATCGGCATAGACGATCTCGCCATCGCAGATGGTCATGGCCACCGCAGCGCTGACGCCCCAGTCATCGAAGGGCGTGGCATGGCCCAGCGACTGGAAGGTGCTGCTGTCGATCACATGGGGACGGTTCAGATCCAGTACCGTCAGATCGGCTATTTCGCCCTCAGCGATGATGCCGCCGGGCAGACCGAAAATCTTGCGGGGATTAACGCACAGAGCGTTCAGAATGGTAGCAAGGGGGACAAGACCCGTCTGCACCAGATTGGTATAGAGAATGGGGAAGGCGGTCTCCAGACCCACAATGCCGTTGAGGCTGGCGGCGAGGCCGCGGCCCTTTTCCTCAGCAGAATGGGGGGCGTGGTCGGTGGCAATGCAGTCCACCGTGCCGTCCAGCAGGCCGGCCACCAGCGCATCCCGATCCTCTGCGGAACGGATGGGGGGGTTCATCTTGAAGCGGCCGTCGTCCTGTAGATCTTCGTCGCACATCACAAGGTAGTGGGGGCCGGTTTCGCAGGTGACGGGCAGACCCTCTGCCTTGGCGGCACGAATCAGTTCCACGGTTTCCTTGGTAGAGATGTGACAGACATGATAGCGGCAGCCGGTTTCACGTACCAGCTGAATGTCCCGCTCCACCTGCTTCCACTCGCTGGCAGGGTCGTTGCCGATGAAGCCGTTGCGGCGGGCAAAGTCACCATCGTGGATCATCCAGCCCTTGGTCAGCAGGCTTTCGTCCTCACTGTGGGCGACGATCAGCTTGCCCAGCTCCTTGGCTTTCAGCATAGCGGCACGCATCATGTTCTCGGACTGAACGCCTCGTCCATCATCGGAGAAGCCGCAGACATTGTCTGCCATGGCTTCCATGTCGGCAAGTGTTTCGCCACGTTCCCCACAGGTGATGGCACCGTAGGGATAAACGCGGACTTTGGCGCCGCTGCGGATGAGATTCAGCTGTACCTGCAGGTTTTCGGCGCTGTCAGGCACCGGCTTCAGGTTGGGCATGGCGCACACGGCGGTGTAGCCGCCGGCAGCGGCGGCCTTTGTGCCGGAAGTAATGGTTTCCTTATAAGAAAAACCAGGCTCACGAAGATGGACATGAACATCGACGAAACCTGGAACAACAAGACAATCATTCAATTCAATGACAGAAAAACCTTCCGTGGGAAGGGAATCGGAAACAATACGGCCCTGATGGATTGCAACAGTTTTATTCTCAAAGCGGCCATTCAAAAAAACGGTTCCGCCGGTCAGCAGCAGGCTCATGGGAAAGCTCCTTCCTTTGTTTTTTTACATGCTCATTCGACATATTATATTATCGGAAAACGGTGGGATTGTCAACGGATTTCACCCCGGTGCGGTGGAAATCCACCCATGGAAAAATACACAAGAATTCCTTTGCATGTTTGACGGAACATGCTATAATTATACAATGTAGAAATATGCGTACAGCAAGAGGTGGAACAGGATGGAGGAATACAGGGATCTGACGGAAACCATGCTCCGGCGGGAGGACAAATTTCAGGGAAAGATCGTGAGCGTCCATGTGGATGAAGTGCAGCTTCCCAACGGACATACCTCCCTGCGGGAAGTGGTGGAGCATAACGGCGGCGTGGCGGTTCTGGCGCTGGATGAGGAAAACCGCGTGCTGGTGGTGACGCAGTTCCGTTATGTGTTCGGCAAGAATCTTGTGGAGATTCCTGCGGGTAAGCTGGATTCGGGCGAGGATCCTGCTGTGGGCGCCCTGCGGGAACTGAAGGAAGAGACCGGCGCCGTACCGGATATCTTTTTGCCCATGGGCTGCATCCTGCCCTCTCCGGGCTGTTATTCAGAGCGACTGTATCTGTTCCTTGCCCGTGGACTGCGTATGGAGGAACAGCAGCTGGACCCAGATGAATTTCTGCATGTGGAGCGGATTCCCTTTGACGAAATGGTGCGCCGCTGCATGACCGGCGAGATTGAGGATGCCAAAACGGTGGCCGGCGTGCTGAAGGCAAAAGTGCTGCTGGGCCTGTAAGGAACCGGCAGATCAAGATAGAATCGGAGGCTTTTTATGGACAAGCAGAAAACCGTTCTCATTGTGGAGGACGAGAAGAATATCGTGGATATCCTGCGCTTCAATCTGCAGCGGGAGGGGTATCATACCCTCGAGGCATATGACGGTGAAGACGGTCTGAACAAGGCCCACAGTGAAAAGCCGGATCTGATCCTGCTGGATGTGATGCTGCCCAAGATGATCGGCTTTGACGTGTGCCGCACCTTGCGGGATGAGGGGGATAACGTGCCCGTGATCAACCTCACCGCCCGTGAAGAGGAAGCTGACAAGGTGCTGGGCCTTGAAATCGGCGCTGATGACTATATTACAAAGCCGTTCTCCATGCGGGAACTCATCGCCCGTGTGGGCGCCAACATCCGCCGGACTGCCATGGCGGCGCCCGCCGCCGTGACCGCCGCAGAGAGCGCTATGCCTGTGGCAGGGGACCTCTCCATCAATACGGACAGCCATCAGGTGTTCCGCAGCGGAAAGATCGTGGAACTGACCCAGCGGGAATACGA
>JAZRCP010000018.1:0-2872 GCA_045659825.1 Dysosmobacter sp.
AAGAACACCGGCACAGCACAGCGCAGTACGCTGCTCCACACTAAATTGCACACCCAGTCGACCGAGCCAATCGGCCACGCAAAGCCGCCCATAGCGGAGGCGTGGATCAGCAGCGTGCCGCAGATGGCGGCGGTTTTGGCAGCGTCTACAGCAATGCTGCGGGACGCGTTATGTTCTTGTGCAGACACAGTGAAGCCTTCCTTTCCCTGCTCTCTGCAGCAGAAGCCTGAAATTTGCTAAGGGTAGTCTACACGCTTTTCGTAAAAAAAGCAACCGAACGCCGTTACCGCTCGTCCGTGCGCTCTAACAGATAGTCCACGCTGACATGGTAGAACTCGGCCAGCGTAATCAAATGATGCACCGGAATTTCCTGCACACCCTTTTCATACTTGGAATACTGCTGCTGGGTCGTGCCCAACAGTTTGGCAATTTGTCCCTGCGTCACATCGCAATCCTCCCGCAGGTCTCTCAAACGGGGATAGTGGTTCATTTCATCACCTCGCCCCCATTTTGCATTACACCCGATTGGATGTGTTGACTTTACATCCAATCAGGTGTAATATTTTTTGTGAGGTGATAAAATTGGACAAAATCTGCGCCACCTGCGCACATTTCCGCCGCCACTACATTAAGATGGGCCGCCGCTATGACCCCATCCACTCCGGCCACTGCGTCTACCCGCGGGGAAAGCTGCGCTACGCGGAGACCCCCGCCTGCAAGCACTACAAGGAAAAAACCGGAAGCTGACGCTTCCGGTTTTGTTCGCTTTTATGCCCGCATCTTCCGCAGCAATCCGCCACGCTCCAGCGCGCCGCCGATGGCGGTATAGAGGATGGGCGCCACAATCATCGCCACCACGGCGTTGATAAGAGAGCCGGGCAGTTTGCTCAGCATGGTAGCCCAGACAGTCTCCGCGGGGAAGCCGTAGACAAACTTCTGGTACACAAAGGTCTTGAGCATATACAATCCCACATAGCTCAATGCGCCGATGATACAGGCCGCCACATTCCAGCCGTGGCTTTTGGCTTCCCGCCCGCCGGAGAAGGCGATCTTGGCGCACAGCCACGCCATGATAAACTTGGACACGAAAGTGATCAGGCACTGAATAATGTCATAGCCGCCCCACAGCGCGTCATACAGTCCCGAGCCGAAACCGGCAGCCAGTCCGCCGGCCACAGGGCCCATCAGCAGGCCGCTGAGCAGACACATGGTGTTGGCGAAGTGTACCTTGCTGCCCAGCAGGGGGAAGCGGAAGAAGGTGACCACGCAGACCACCGCCGCCAGCATAGCGATAAACACAATTTTTGTAATAGACATTCCCTTTTTCATAGTATTTCACCTCAACAGGCAAATTTTTCCGCCTCCTATCATACCCCGCCTCTGGCCCCATTTGAATATCCAGTTTTGATAATTATTATAAGGTCAGTTGGATCAAAAAAGACCGGAAGCTGTTGCTTCCGGTCTCTTGGTGCGGTTCTTAGAACTCAGGCAGCTTTGCGACGACGCTGGCACAACGGGGGCACAGGTTGTCGGTGCCGGGAGTGGTGGAGTGCTTCCAGCAGCGGGGGCACTTTTCACCGGCGGCGTTCTCCACAGACACAGCCAGCTCGGTGCCCACGGACACACTGACCTGAGACACGATCAGCAGGTCTGCCACCATATCGGCGTCCATCTCGGCGAGGAAAGCGTCCTCGGCGGGAACGGTCAGGGTAACAGCAGCCTCCAGGGCCTTGCCGATCTTCTTCTCGGCGCGGGCGTTCTCCAGCACGCCGTTAACGGCGGTACGAACCTCGATGATCTTCTCCCACTTGGCCATCTCGTCGGCGCACAGAGCATAGTCCACGAAGGGCTTGTTCATCTCGTTGAACAGCACGTTGCGCTCATCGTCGCCCTCGCGGTGAGCCATGGACAGCCAGATCTCATCGCCGGTGTAGCACAGGATGGGAGCCATGATCTTGGTCATGGTGTCGAGGATCAGGTACAGGGCGGTCTGTGCACTGCGGCGCTTCGCACCGACAGCCTCTTCGCAGTACAGGCGGTCCTTGATAATATCCAGATAGAAGTTGGACATCTCCACCACGCAGAAGTCGTTGACGGCGTGGGTAATGACAAGGAACTCGTAATCCTTGTAGGCCTGCTCGCACTTCTCCATCAGGGCGTTCAGACGGGTGATGGCCCAGCGGTCCAGCTCCTCCATCTCTGCGGCGGGAGTCAGGTTGTTGGGATCGAAGCCATCCAGGTTGCCCAGGCAGTAGCGGGCGGTGTTGCGGAACTTCAGGTAGTTCTGGCTCAGCTGCTTGAAGATGGCATCGGAGCAGCGGACGTCGGCGTGATAGTCGGCGGAAGCGGCCCACAGACGCAGCAGGTCTGCGCCGTACTTGTCCATGATCTCAGCGGGGTCCATGCCGTTGCCCAGGGACTTGTGCATGGCGCGGCCCTCGCCGTCCACGGTCCAACCGTGGGTCAGGCACTCCTTGAAGGGAGCCTGTGCCACGCCGGTGGAGCCAACGGCGGTCAGCATGGCAGCCTGGAACCAGCCGCGGTACTGGTCGAGACCCTCGATATACATATCGGCAGGCCAGAAGCCCTGATCGCGCTTCATTGCGGAGAAGTGGGTGGAACCGGAGTCGAACCAGCCGTCCAGCGTGTCGGTCTCCTTCTCGAAGCCCTCTGCCTTGCCGCAGTGGGGGCAGGTGAAGCCTGCGGGCAGGATCTCCTCCACGTCCTTGGCAAACCATGCGTTGGAGCCTTCTGCCTCAAACAGAGCGGAGATGGCAGCGATGGTCTCGTCGGTGCAGATGGGCTTGCCGCAGTCCTTGCAGTAGACAACGGGGATGGGCAGACCCCACTTGCGCTGACGGGAGATACACCA
>JAZRCP010000019.1:0-10710 GCA_045659825.1 Dysosmobacter sp.
TCCGTACTCGCAAAGCCCTGCGAAGCTATTTAGAAAAGGAGGGCGTGGCCTTATGAAAAACGAACGGCTTTTCCGCATCCTCGGCCTGATCGACGAAGAAATCATCGAAGAAGCTGCCGCACCGGCGCCCGCCCGCAAAAAATCTTATCTGAAACCTATGATGGGGCTTGCGGCTTGTCTCGCCGTGGTTTGTCTGGTCAGTCTCCCCGTGTTGTTCGGTGGTGGCGGCAAGAAGGAGTCTGCTGCTCCGCAAAGTCCCGAGGGCGGCTATACCGGTATCGAAGACGAAAAAAGCGAACCTGCCGCTTCCGATACGGAGCCACTCAGCACAGAGGGCACCTCTTTCATGTCCTATGCCGGTCCCGTTCTTCCCATGACGGTTTTAAACAGTACCGAGGGCTTGACCGCCGAACGCAGGGCCGTCTGGGATTTTGCGCCGCAGGCCGGGCATAACGGTTCCTCTCAGCAATGGGGCGCGTCCGTGACAGACAACTATGTGCTGATGAACCACACCACGGGCGAGATCCTCGCCATGGTTTGTTATCCTGTCCCTGCCAGTTTTTATGATCTGAAAGACGTGCAGCCTTCTCTGTCTGTCAACGGCGAAGAACAGGACTGGACGCTGCACGCCGGCGCCTATGCGGGCGGATTCCGCGACGCCGGTCTGGACGACGGCTCCACATGGAATCTGGCCCCGCCGGACAGCTGGACGGATTACAAGGCAATTCTGGAGGACGGCAGCTATTTCGCAGATGCTATGGGCAAATATCCAGAGTTATCAGAATCTGTTACGGTATATTCCTTTACAGATTTTCAGGCTCCTTCCGCCTATCATGCCGCCACGCAGGCCATTGAATTCACCATCGATCCGGAAAAAACCACCATCCTGTCCTACGGCTTCAACGGCATGAGCTGGGAGGAAGACAGCGGCTGGCGGCAGTACGACTATTTCGTCCCCAACGGCAAGCGCCGGGACATTTCCCCCAAAATGCTGGTCGTACTGGGCGAGGACATCGGCAACTATACGCTGTGCGGCTATGAAAACGGTGCCTGCGAAACACCCATTGAGGGCGTGGATTGCACTGTCACCCGCCGCGAGACCACGCTGGATGCGGTCATTGCCGAACTGTGTGCAGGCTACGCGGAAAAGAACGGCTGGGAGATCGGCATCAACACAGAGAGCCTCTCTTTCCTGCCGATGGAGCTGTACCGCGCCAAAGTGACAGAACTGCTTGCACAGCACGGCATCTTCGCTGGCAGCGAGATGAAGGACCGCTATGCTGACGGCAGACTGGATGATATCTTCGCCGAAACGCTGACACAGCAGCGGATCCTGTATCTGGTAACAGAGGTCGCTGTTCCCGCGGAATCCAGTACAGATATTTCCATAAGCCTATGGAAAGCCCCCAGCCATAACTACGGCTGCTCCGGTTCCGCCAAAGCAGATGCACAGGGGTATGACTTTGTCACCACACTGGGCAGCACCATCAACTACACCGCCCAAACGGCTGTGCTGAAAAACACAGACGGCATCGAACTGCTGGAGCAGAATTTTGGTTTTGATCTGGAAAACGGCGTGACGGAAGTGTCTCTCGATCCCCAGCAGGAACACTATTATCTGGAGATCCGTCCCCGCTCGTAACCGATACAGACAGAAAAAGACCCGACAAATTGTCGGGTCTTTTTTATATTTTCTTCCGTTTTTCAAAGGCCGTTTTGCCCCATGCCACCAGCTTTGCGCCAAGCACGCCGCAAAGCCAGCCCACCACAATGCCGCCTAAAATATCCGTCGGCCAGTGGACATACAGGTACAGGCGGGAAAATGCCATCAAAGCCGCCACCACTGCCGCAGGCTTCCACAGGGGATGCTTTACCGCCCACAGGGCGCCCACCACCGCAAAGGAGGAGGCTGTATGTCCCGAGGGAAACGATGCGGAGGAGGGCGGATCCACCAGCAGTTCCACCGCGGTATTCACCATAAAAGGCCGGATGCGGCCGATCAGCGGCTTCAGCGTCCAGTTGCATACCACCAGATTGATCAGCAATCCGGCTCCCACGGACAGTCCCGCCTGCCGGTGTTTTTTCAACAAAAACAGGATCACCGCCATGGCGATCCAGATCTCGCCGTTATCATTGAATTGTGTAAAAACGGGCATGATGGTATCCAGCCATTCCCCGCGGAGATTCTGTTGGATCCAGTCCAGTATCGCAAGTTCTGTGGCCTGCAGCATAAAGCCTCCTTTTCCATGATGTAATTGCTGCGGTCCTGCGGACAGCAGCAATCACATTGCAGCGACTTACATAATCATCATGTCAAATTATAGCACAATTTTTGTATTATGGAAAATTTTTTCTTCTTTTGCGTTTTCTGTTGCATTTATCATACCAATTGTGGTACTCTTGGTCTATTGTAACAATATCTTGTATCGGGGGTGTCTTGCATATGCGGATCTGCGGTTTGCAGAAGCTGGCCATGGTGGACTATCCGGGAAAGCTGGCGGCAACGGTCTTTACCGGAGGCTGCAACCTGCGCTGCCCGTTCTGCCACAACGCATTGCTGGTCACGAAATTGTCGGAGAATCCGGAATGCCACAGTACCGAAGAAGTACTGGCATTTCTGAAAAGCCGGAAAGGACTGCTGGACGGCGTGGTGCTCTCCGGCGGCGAGCCGCTGCTGCAGCCAGACGCGGCAGACTTCCTGCAGGCTGTGCATGACCTGGGATATGCCGTGAAACTGGGCACCAACGGCTGTTATCCCGAGATTCTGGCGGATATTCTGGAACGCGGTCTGGTGGACTATGTGGCTATGGACATTAAAAACAGCCGCGAAAAATATGCCTTGACCGTTGGCCTTCCGCTCTTTGATCTGACACCTGTGGAGGAAAGCCTCCGGCTGCTGCGGCAAAGTGGTGTGGACTATGAACTGCGGACCACCATTGTAAAAGAGTTCCATACGGCTGATGATATCCGCGCCATCGGCGAATGGTGTCAGGGTGCCCCTCACTACTACCTGCAGAATTTTGTGGACTCCGGAAATCTGATCGCAGAGGGCTGCCACGGCGTGGAACCCCTGGAATTGCAAGCGTTTGCGGAGATTGCGCGTCCGTTTTTCAAGGAAGTCAGCGTTCGGGGAATTGACTAAATATTGTAAAATTCGTCGAAATTCCCGAAATTGGACACAAGATATAGTGGGTTCTTCTAATTGACTTCCTAAGACCACTTGGATAGAATGGTATCCGTAGAGCGTCACGGTCCAGTGACGCCCTTGCCTTGTGTGTATATAAAAAAGAAATGTATTAATAAATATAACACAACAGAAAGAGGGAGCTTATGTATCAGGTCATCAAGCGCGACGGTAAGGTCGCGGATTTTGATCTTTCCAAGATCAGCATCGCCATCACCAAAGCATTTGACGCCACCAATACCCAGTACAATCAGGACACCATTGATTTTCTGGCTCTGAAGGTCACCGCTGACTATCAGGCCAAAATCAAGGACAGTCAGGTCACCGTGGAAGACATTCAGGACAGCGTGGAATCCGTGCTGAGCCGTGCCGGTTACGATGATGTGGCCAAGGCCTACATTCTGTACCGTAAGCAGCGCGAGAAGATCCGCAACTTGAATACCACCATGCTGGACTACAAGGAACTGGTGGACAACTATGTGAAGATCAACGACTGGCGCGTGAAGGAAAACTCCACCGTCACCTATTCCGTGGGCGGTCTGATCCTGTCCAACTCCGGCGCCATCACCGCCAACTACTGGCTCAGCGAGATTTACGACGCTGAAATTGCCAATGCCCATAAGAGCGGTGACATGCATCTGCATGACCTCTCCATGCTGACCGGTTACTGTGCAGGCTGGTCTCTGAAGCAGCTGATTCAGCAGGGTCTTGGCATCCCCGGCAAGATCAACTCCTCCCCCGCCGCACACCTCTCCACCCTCTGCAACCAGATGGTCAACTTCCTGGGCATCATGCAGAACGAGTGGGCAGGCGCACAAGCTTTCTCCTCTTTCGATACCTATCTCGCTCCCTTCGTCAAGGTGGACAACCTGAGCCAGAAGGAAGTCAAGCAGTGCATCCAGTCCTTTGTCTATGGTGTTAACACGCCCTCCCGCTGGGGTACGCAGGCACCCTTCTCCAACATCACGCTGGACTGGACGGTGCCCAAGGATCTGGCCGACCTGCCTGCCATCGTAGGCGGTAAGGAAATGGACTTCACCTACGGCGACTGCAAGAAGGAAATGGACATGGTGAACAAGGCGTTCATCGAGATCATGACCGAAGGCGACGCTGTGGGCCACGGCTTCCAGTATCCCATCCCCACCTACTCCATCACCCGCGACTTCGACTGGAGCGAGTCTGAGAACAACAAGCTGTTGTTCGAAATGACCGCCAAGTATGGTACTCCCTATTTCTCCAACTATATCAACTCTGACATGGAGCCTTCCGATGTCCGCTCCATGTGCTGCCGTCTGCGTCTGGACCTGCGTGAACTGCGCAAAAAGTCCGGCGGCTTCTTCGGTTCCGGTGAGTCCACCGGCTCCGTGGGCGTTGTCACCATCAACCTGCCCCGCATTGCCTATCTGGCTGAGTCTCCCGAGGACTTCTATGCTCGTCTGGACAAGCTGATGGACATCGCTGCCCGCTCCCTGAAGACGAAGCGTACTGTCATCACTCGTCTGATGGATGCCGGTCTGTATCCCTACACCAAGCATTATCTGGGCACCTTTGACAACCACTTCTCCACCATCGGCCTGATCGGCATGAACGAGGTGGGCCTGAACGCCAAGTGGCTGCGCAAGGATCTGACCCATCCCGAAACCCAGAAGTTCGCTCAGGACGTGCTGAACCACATGCGCGAGCGTCTCTCCGACTATCAGGAGATGTACGGCGACCTGTATAACCTGGAAGCCACCCCCGCAGAGTCCACCACCTTCCGTCTGGCCAAGCACGACAAGAAGCTGTATCCGGACATCATCACCGCCGCCAAGGACGAGAACGATACCCCCTACTACACCAACTCTTCTCACCTGCCCGTCGGCTACACCGATGATATCTTCGAGTCTCTGGCCATTCAGGACGACCTGCAGACCCTCTACACCTCCGGTACTGTCTTCCACGCCTTCCTGGGCGAGAAGCTGCCTGACTGGAAGGCTGCCGCCGCTCTGGTGCGCAAGATCGCAGAGAACTTCAAGCTGCCCTACTACACCATGTCTCCCACCTACTCCATCTGCCACGAGCATGGTTATCTGGTCGGCGAACAGCCCACCTGCCCCCACTGCGGTGCCGCTACCGAGATCTGGAGCCGTATCACCGGCTACTACCGCCCCGTCCAGAACTGGAACGACGGCAAGGTGCAGGAGTTCGAACACCGCAAGGAATATGTGGTGGAGACCTCCAAGATTGAAGGCCGCCGCCTGAGCGACCGCGAGGGTACTCCTGAGCCCGCTCCCGTGGAAGAAGCAATCGCTCCCCAGCAGGCAGACGGTCTGTATCTCTTCACGACCACCACCTGCCCCAACTGCAAAATTGCCAAGGCAGAACTGGACAAGGCCGGCAAGCAGTATGAGGTGCTGAACGCCGCTGAATATCCTGAACTGGTGACCCAGTACAGCATCCAGCAGGCTCCTACCCTCATCATCCGCAACGGCTCCGTCACCGAAAAGTTAGTGGGCGCTTCCGCCATCAAGAAGTTTGCCACCGCGAAGTAACTTCGGCAAATCAATCGTAAAGAACCTGCCTGTGGAGGCTTGTCTCCGCAGGCAGGTTTTGTTATACTGGAATCAAACAGTATTCGCCTTTCCCCACTCTGGGACGGCCGCCAAAAATGCGACCGTTTTTTTGTTCTATTTAGCAGTAGGCGCAGCACGAAAAAACCTTGTCACAACCATATTTATGGCATATAATTATGCTGTTATGTTATGGATTGATTTTGATGTTTCCTGTGAGGTAAAAGTCTATGACTGAACATTTTGACATCATCATTATCGGCGGCGGCCCCGCCGGTTTAACTGCCGCCACCTATGCCCGCAGAGCCGGAAAATCCGTGCTGCTGCTGGAAAAGGAAGGCTTTGGCGGCCAGATCGCCTCCTCCCCAAAGGTGGAAAATTTCCCCGGCTTTTCTGCCATCTCCGGCGCGGAACTGGCGGACAAGCTGTACGCACAGGCGGATGCGCTGGGCGCACAGATCGAGCTGGAAGAGGTTCTGTCCGTCGAGGCAGGTACGCCCCACACCGTGGTGACCGATTATAATTCCTACACCTGTACTGCCCTCATTCTGTCCACCGGCATGAAGCACCGTTCTCTGGGGCTGGAGAAGGAGGACACCCTTGCAGGCGTCTCCTATTGCGCCGTATGTGACGGTGCCTTCTACGCCGGACGCGATACCGCCGTCTGCGGCGGAGGCAACACCGCGCTGCAGGATGCTCTGTTCCTTGCGGACCTGTGCCGCCATGTGACGCTCATTCACCGGCGTAGCGAATTCCGGGGCGATCCCATTCTGGTAGAAGCACTGAAAAAACGTGCCAATGTGACAATGGCGCTGGACACGGTGGTGGATGCATTGCTGGGCGACGATGTCCTCACCGGCCTGCAACTGCGCAACACGGTGACCGGCGAAACCTCCACGCTGGCTGTAGACGGATTGTTTGAAGCCGTGGGCCAGCAGCCGGAAGGCAAGCTGGCAGCCGCACTTTCCGTTGCGGACGATGGCGGTTTCATTCCCGCCGCCGAAGACTGCCTGACCAGAAAGGCCGGCGTCTTTGCCGCCGGTGACTGCCGGACCAAGGAAGTCCGCCAGCTGACCACCGCCTGCGCCGACGGCGCGGTTGCCGCTCTGGCCGCCTGCACCTACTGCAACGCCAACAGCTGACTGGATATCTCTCTGTTTCTCTGATCCTGTCCATCCAAAATAAGGAGGCCTTATGACGTTTCGCAGCCGGAAAACCGGATCTGTCCCGCATACTGAATCCTGTAGCTTTCTGCAGACAGTATGCGCCGTTTTCCTGCGCGATCGCGCTTGCTCCGGCGGCCTTGCGTCTGTCTTCGTTTCCCTGTCCGCGCCCTGATTTTATGCCCGTTCCCGTGCGGAACGGGCTATCTTTTTTACTGCTGTCTTTTATCAATTTTTCTAATAGTTGCAAGGCTTTGACGCTTCCTGTCTCCCTGCGGATTTGTCACTTTTCCACGCATGTCAACACAATTACAAAAAGAAATGCAGAAACTGTCAGATTTGCTAATTGCCCTCTCTTGGCAAATCCTATACAATAGGTATGACCTTATTGTGTGATACTGTCTTTCACATTTTACGAACGAGGTGAACACCATGAACCATCCCCCCTCTCAGGCGAAGACGATTCGCGCTTATTTGCTGTCCGCCATGAAGGAAGGCGAATATTCGGCCTGCGAACGCCTCCCCCGCGAAAGCGTGCTGGCGGAAAAGCTGGGTATCAGCCGCACACAGCTGCGGGATATTTTGGCCTCTCTGGAACGGGAGGGTTTCATTACCCGCCGTCATGGCGTAGGCACCATCATCAACCGCCATGTGCTGCACAACCAGTCCCGCATGGACATTGAGGTGGAATTTCTGGATATGATCCGTCAGAGCGGATATACGCCTGCCGTAGAATCTGTCCAGGTGGTGGAGGATACCGCGGACGAGAAGATCGCCCGTCAGCTCAATATTGAGGAAGGCGCTCCCATCGTACGCATCTCCCGCCTCTGCACGGCAGACGGCAGACCCGCCATTTACTGTGAGGATGTTGTGGAAAAAGCGCTGATTCGCGGTGAATATACAGAACGCGACCTGCAGCAGCCCATCTTCCATTTCCTGCAGCATTTCTGCGGCATCTTCCCCTATCTGGATCTGACAGATCTGCGGCCGGTGGTTGCAGACGAAGCGCTGGCGGAGATTTTCCGTGTACCGGTGGGCACGCCCCTGCTGAACATGGATGAGGTGGACTTTGATATTGACGGCAAGCCCGTGTTCTGCTCCAACGAGTATTTTGCAGACGGCATTTTCCGCCACACCGTTCTGCGCAAGAAGCTGTAAGCAAACCCGATTCCAAAACGGAGGATTTTATATGAAAAAAGTAGCAGTGATCATGGGCAGCGATTCTGACTGGCCCGTTGTGAAAGGCGCCTGCCAGCAGCTGGCCGCCTTCGGCATCCCCTATGAAGCACACATCCTCAGCGCCCACCGCACCCCTGTCGAAGCAGCAGAGTTTGCCAGAAGCGCCCGCACCAACGGCTTTGGCGTGCTGATCTGTGCCGCAGGCATGGCCGCTCATCTGGCCGGTGCCTTCGCCGGAAACTCCACCCTGCCCGTCATCGGCATCCCCATGAAGGGCGGCGCGATGGATGGTCTGGATGCCCTGCTTGCCACCGTACAGATGCCCAGCGGCATCCCCGTGGCTACCGTAGCGATCAACGGTGCCAAGAATGCCGCCGTACTGGCCGCTCAGATCTTGGCTGTAAGCGACGACGAACTGGCCGCCAAGCTGGATGCCAACCGCATCGATATGGCAAAGCAGATTGCCGACAAGGAAGCAAAACTACAGGCGGAAGTCGCAGCCCTGTAACTTCAGCCATCACCTGATTCCGTTATTTCATTTGTAAAATACAAATTTCTTTTTGGAGGACTTTACTATGAAACTCATTTACACCGGAAAGACCAAGAATGTGTACGCTCTGGAAAACGGCAACTGCCTGCTGAAGTTCAAGGACGACTGCACCGGCAAGGACGGCGTGTTCGATCCCGGTGAAAACTCTGTGGGTCTGACCATCGAAGGCGTGGGCGATGTGAACCTGCGCATGTCTATCTATTTCTTTGAGAAGATTAACGCCGCCGGCATTAAGACCCACTATGTCTCCGCCGACCTGAACGAGACCACGATGGAAGTGCTGCCCGCCAAGGTGTTCGGCAAGGGTCTGGAAGTCATCTGCCGCAACAAGGCTGTCGGTTCCTTTATCCGCCGCTACGGCGCTCTGATCGAGTCCGGTGCAGACCTGCCCTCCTATGTGGAAACCACCCTGAAAGACGATGAGAAGGGCGATCCCCTGATCACCAAGGACGCTCTTGTGGCTATCGGCGTCATGACTGACGAGCAGTATGAGGATCTGAAGGCCCAAACTCAGAAGATCACCAAAATCGTTTCCGATGACCTGAAGGAAAAGGGTCTGGATCTGTATGATATCAAGTTCGAGTTCGGCTATGCTCCCGACGGCAGCGTCATGCTGATCGACGAAGTCGCCTCCGGCAACATGCGCGTTTACAAGGACGGCGAGTATATCGATCCCATGAAGCTTAACGAGCTGTTCTTCGCCTGATCACATTTCATAGGAGATTAAGACATGGGTGGTTTTTTTGGTGCTGTCTCTAACCGGGATGTAGCACTTGACGTTTTCTTTGGTGTGGACTACCACTCCCATCTGGGTACCAAGCGAGGCGGCATGGTCGTCTACGGAGAAGAGAGCGGTTTTGTCCGCGAAATCCACAACATCGAAAACACCCCGTTCCGCACAAAATTCGAGGGAAGCCTGCATGAGTTCAAGGGCAACATCGGCATGGGCTGCATCAGCGACACGGATCCCCAGCCCCTGCTGGTCCGCTCTCATCTGGGCCTGTTTGCCATCTCCACCGTGGGTATCATCAACAACGCCGACGAGCTGGTCCGCACCTACTTCTCTGACCATGGCCATCAGTTCATGGCCATGAGCAGCGGCAAGGTCAATGATTCCGAACTGGTGGCGGCCCTCATCAATATGAAGGAAAATCTGGTGGAGGGTATCCATTACGCCCAGAAGATGATCGACGGCTCCGTTACAATCCTGATCATGACACCGGACGGAATTCTGGCAGCCCGTGACAAACTGGGCCGCCTGCCCATTCTGGTGGGCACGCACGAGGACGGAAGCCTGTGCGTTGCCTTCGAATCCTTTGCTTACCAAAAGCTGGGCTATACGGATGCCTACGAGTTGGGCCCCATGGAGATCGTGGCGCTGACCTCCAACGGCTATGAGACCGTGTCTCCCGCAGGCAAGGACATGAAGATCTGCGGCTTCCTCTGGACTTACTACGGCTATCCCAACTCCAACTACGAGGGCGTCAACGTAGAACTGATGCGCTACCGCAACGGCGAGATCATGGCCCGCGATGAAGTGATCGCGGGCAGCCTGCCCAAGGTGGATTATGTGGCCGGCGTGCCCGATTCCGGCATTCCCCATGCTATCGGCTACGCCAACCGCAGCGGCAAGCCCTTTGCCCGCCCCTACGTAAAATACACCCCCACCTGGGCCCGTTCCTTTACCCCCGCCGACCAGCGGCTGCGCAATCAGACCGCCAAAATGAAGCAGATTCCCGTCCCTGAACTGATTCAGGGCAAGAAGCTGCTGATTGTAGACGACTCCATCGTTCGCGGCACCCAGCTGCGGGAGACCGTTGACTTCCTATACGAGAGCGGCGCGGAGGAAGTGCATATGCGCTCCGCCTGTCCTCCTATCATGTATGCCTGCAAATACCTGAACTTCTCCCGTGGAAACTCCGACATGGATCTGCTGGCCCGCCGAGTGATCCAGGAATTGGAGGGCGATGAAGGCCAGAACCACGTGGAGGAATACGCCGACGCTTCCACTGAACGCGGCCAGTGCCTGCTGAAGGCCATCTGCAAAAAATTTGGCTTCGACTCTCTGGGCTATCAGTCTCTGGA
>JAZRCP010000020.1:0-20407 GCA_045659825.1 Dysosmobacter sp.
CCCACGCGGTTGCCCATGCTGCCATCGCTCTTGCGGTAGAAAAACTCCGGATGCTCTGTTGTCAGCGTAGAGTCCGGCGAGGTGTGGTTATATACCACGTCGATGATGCATTTCATGCCCCGCTTGTGGATCTCGTCCACCAGCGTGCGGAAGTCCTCCATGGTTCCGTACTCCGGATTGACGGTACGGTAATCCCGGTTGGCGTAGGGGCAGCCGAGGGAGCCTTTCTTGCCCTTCACACCAATGGGGTGGATGGGCATAAACCAGATGATGTCAGTCCCCAGTGCCTTGATGCGGTCCAGATCGGGGATGACTGCGTTGAAAGTGCCCTCCGGCGTGTGGTTGCGTACATAGATGGAATAGATCACATCGCCGCGCAGGCGAATATCCGTTTGTTTTGCCATAACTTGTTCCTTTCCGGTCATCAGCGCACAGCACTGAGAAAAAGCAGACACCCACCTGTGTGAGTGTCTGCTTTACAGGTGTCTCGTAAATCAGAAATCTCAAGCGGGTGCTCTGCCGTACAGGCAGGTCATGTCCGCGATTTTCTTAGCCAGTTCCGGCGTCAGCTGCTCCCGCAGCGCACGCCACTGCCAGTTTCCGCCTAAAATGCCGGGGGTGTTCATACGTGCTTCGCTGTCCAGTCCCAGATAATCCTGCATCTGCACCACGAACAGCTCCGCCACCGAACTCATGCCGCCGCGGATGATGCCCCAGTGGAAGCCCTCTTCCTCGTTGAGACCCAGATAGCGCTCCGCCATCTCCACATCGGCAGGGTCCGCCTCGTGCCGCCAGGCAGCGAGGGTTGTGTTGTCGTGGGTGCCGGGATAGCAGACACAGCCCGGCGCATAGGTGTGAGGCAGGTGGTTGCTGGGTTCCCGGGAATCAAAGGCAAACTCCAGCACCTTCATGCCGGGCAGGCCGGAATCGGTCAGCAGCTGCTGCACCTCCGGTGTGGGATAGCCTAAATCCTCCGCAATAAAGCGGATATTGGGGAACCATCCGGTCAGTACCCCCACCAAATCCATGCCCGGCCCCTTCACCCAGCGGCCGTTTCGTGCGGTAGTTTCGCCGTAGGGCACGGCCCAATAGCTCTCAAAGCCGCGGAAGTGGTCAATGCGGATGATGTCATACAGCTTGGACGCACCGGAAATGCGGCGGATCCACCAGCCGTAGCCGTCCTTTTTCATGGCGTCCCAGTTGTAGAGAGGATTGCCCCACAGCTGGCCGTCCTCGTTGAAGTAGTCGGGCGGCACACCGGACACCTCCACCGGCACGTTCCGCTCATCCAGCTGGAAGCTGGCGGGGGCGGCCCACACATCAGCGGAGTCCAGCGCCACATAAATGGGCAGGTCGCCGATGATGCCGATACCTCGGGCGCGGGCATATTCCCGCAGCGCAGTCCACTGGAGGAAGAACAGATACTGGATGTAGGTAAACAGGCGGATGTCCGCTGCCAGTTCCTTACGGTATCTGGCAAGGGCCTCCGGCTTGCGCAAGCGGATATCTTCATCGGGCCACTGATGCCACGCCTTCATGCCGAAATGCCGTTTCAGCGCCATGAACAGTGCGTAGTCCGGCAGCCAGTCCTTGTTTTCCTCCTGAAATGCGGCAATGGCGCGTTCATCCTTCTTCCAGCCCCGTTCGCATGCCAGCTGCAAAACGGAAAAGCGGTTTTCATAGATGGCGGCATAGTCGACCTTCGCCGCATCCCTGCCCCAGTCGGCAGAGGAAATCTCCTCCGGCTTCAGCAGGCCCTCCTGACACAGCAGATCCAGATCTATCAAATACGGGTTGCCCGCATAGGTGGAAAAACACTGGTAGGGCGAATCACCATAGCTGGTGTGGCCCACCGGCAGAATCTGCCACCAGGACTGCTTCGCCTGTGCCAGAAAGTCTGCGAATTCGTAAGCGGCCTTGCCCAGCGTACCGATGCCGTAGGGAGACGGCAGTGAGGTAACGGGCATCAAAATGCCGCAGCTTCGTTTCATGCGTGTGTCACCTTAACCCTTTACTGCACCTGCGGCCACGCCCTTGATGATGTGCTTCTGGCAGAACAGGTAAACGATGATAATGGGGATAATGCTCATCATAATGACGGCCATGGTGGCGCCCAGATCCACGGTGCCGTAGCTGCCCTTGAGGTACTGCACATGGATGGGGATGGTGCGGTACTCGGTACGGTCCAGCACCAGATAGGGCAGCAGATAGTCGTTCCACACCCACATGGTCTGCAGAATGCCCACAGAGATCAGGGTGGGCTTCAGCATAGGCAGCACCACCATGAAGAAGGTGCGCACAGGGCCGCAGCCGTCAATGGCGGCCGCCTCCTCAATCTCCAGAGGCAGGCCCTTGACAAAGCCCACAAACATGAAGATGGACAGGCCCGCACCAAAGCCCAGATAGACTACGGGAATGGTCCAGGGAGTGTTCAGCTTCAGCTGATCGGCAGTAAAGGTCAGCGTAAACATGACCATCTGGAACGGCACGATCATGGAGAACAGGCACAGGTAATAGAACACGCGGGAGAAGCGGCTGTTCACACGGGCGATATACCATGCGCTCATGGAGCAGAACAGCAGGATCAGCGCCACAGACAAAACGGTGATCACCACGCTGTAAAACGCGGAGTTCACAAAGGGATAATTGCCGAAGGTCAGGCCTTCCACATAGTTGCCCATGCCCATGAAGGACTCGCTGTTGGGCAGTGCAAAGGCGTCCATGTTGACATAGGAGTTTTCCTTGAAGGAGTTAATCAGCACCTCAAAGACGGGAACCAGCCAGAGCAGAGACAGCACAACGAAAAAGGCGCTTAAAATCTTGCTGCCGGTAGAATAACGGGACTTCATCACTGCTGGACCTCCTTTCTGCGGGTCGCGGAAAGCTGTGCAATGGCCAGTACGGCAACCAGAATAAAGAAGATCACAGCCTTCGCCTGGGCCACACCGTGCCAGTTCTTGTTGATGTTATAGGTGGAATAAATGTTCAGTGCCAGCATCTCGGTCATCTTGATCTTACCCTGCCCTGCGACCATGATCTCCGGGGCGCCGCCGGTCAGAGCCAGGTTCTGGTCGAACAGCTTGAAGGAGTTGGTCAGCGTCAGGAACATGCAGATGGTGATGGTAGGCATGATGTTGGGGATGGTGACATGGATCAGCGTCTTCCAGCCGTCAGCACCGTCGATCTTGGCAGCCTCCAGCATATCGCCGGGCACAGCCTGCAGACCTGCGATGTAAATGATCATCATGTAGCCGATCTGCTGCCATGCCACCAGGATCACCAGACCCCAGAAACCATAGGTGGCGTTGGCAGTGATGTATGTATTGTACTGCTTCAAAATGGCATCAAAGATCATGGACCAGATGTAGCCCAGCACCACGCCGCCGATCAGATTGGGCATGAAGAACACGGTGCGGAACACGTTCGCACCCCGCATCTTCTGCGTCAATGCAAAGGCGATGGCAAAGGCAAACACATTGATCACAACGATGGACACCACGGCAAAGGAGGCCGTGTTCCAGAACGCCTTGGCAAAGCCGGGGTCCTGAAAGGCCTTGATATAATTCTGCACACCCACCCACGTTGCATCCTTAGGGGTATTAAAGTTGCAGAAGGAGAGGTAAATGCCTTGCATAAACGGCCACACAAAGCCGATGATGAAACAGAGGAAGGTGGGCAGGATAAACAAGGGAGACCAGCGCCGGATACTGCGGCGGACCAACACGCTGTTGGTATTTCTACCGCCATTTGACTTTTTTCTCAAATCGTTTCTCCTCGCTTTCTTGGATCTTTCTGCCTGCCTGTGCAGGGCGAAGCGCCCGCTGCATCGGATGGGCGCTTTGCCTCACACAGGATGGCTTTCCATACTATTATTTATCTCACAAATTCGAAGCAACCGCAAGAGTCTCTCTGTTGGAAAAATAGGGCGGGCACGGGCCCGCCCTATTTTCAATCGTTCAGAACCCTCTGCTGAAAGGATCAGCCGTTCTGCACGCCGTACTCGTAAGCCCAGCCGTCCACGAAAGCGGTGACAACGTCAGCCCAGGTGGCGTCGCTCTGGTTTGCAGAGTAAGCAGCCAGTGCGGAAACAACGGTGGCTCTCCAGGAGTCCACGTTGGGGGTGTGGTTGAATGCCCAGGTCACAGTGTACTTGCCGTCAGCCATGTAAGCGTTGGCGTTGTTGAAGAACACGTTCTCGGACTCCTTGGCGTTCTTGAAGGGGATGGGGCCAAACTGCTCAGCCATCATCTTGGTGCCGGCCTCGGAGGTCACGACCCAGTAGATGAAGTCCAGAGTAGCCTTGATGTCAGCCTCGGAAGCCTTGGCATTGACAGCCCAGCAGTTCTCGGTGCCGCAGGCCAGACCAGCCTCAGACTCGCCTTCCACGCCGCAGTAGATGGGGATCATAGCCAGATCCTCAGCCTTCAGACCGGCCTCGATCAGACCTGCATACTCCCAGGTGCCGTTCTGATAGAACACGGCCTTGCCTTCCTTGAACTCGCCGGTGGACATGTCGCCGGTGCCGGAGGTCAGAGAGGTCTTGTCCATGGAGGAGTTGTTGATGTACAGATCCCAGATGTTGCGATAGTTGTCCAGATAAGCGCCGGTGATCTCAGCGGGCTGCTCGGTCACGCCGTCATCACGGAACTCATAGTACAGGGGCATGTTGGCCAGATGGCCGGAGAAACGCCAGGAGGAAGAGCCTTCCAGACCGGCGGAGGAGAAAGCGTCGAAGCCCAGAGCGTCCTTGCGGGCGTGGATGTCCTCAGCGACCTTCTTCAGGGAAGCGAAATCGGTGATGTCGCTCAGCTCATAGCCAGCCTCAGCCAGCAGAGCCTTATTGACGATGATGCCGAAAGCCTCATAGCAGTAGCCGATGGCCTTGACAGCGCCGGTCTCGTCGACCAGGTTGAAGTCAGAGGTGGTCATCTCAGCCAGCACGTCGGTGCCGGTGAAGTCCAGGCAGTAGTCGCCCCAGTCGATCAGGCCCTGGGCGTTGCCGCACTGGAACAGGGTGGGCATTTCACTCTTGCCCATCTCAGCGGTCAGGGTGTCGGAATAGGTGCCGGAAGCAGCGGTCTCAACCTTCACTTCCACGCCGGTCTCCTCAGTGTACTGAGCGGCCAGAGCCTGCCAGGCCTCGTCAGCCTCGGGCTTGAAGTTCAGATAATAGACAGAGCCGGTCTCTTCGGCAGCGGGATTTTTGCCGTCCTGTGCGGGTTCCTTCTTCTCGCCGCCGCAGGCAGCCAGAGACAGAACCATAGCCAGAGTCAGCAGCAGTGCAAACAGCTTCTTCATGGTGGTACTTCCTTTCGTTCCAAAATAAGTTAATAAATCTATTTTCACATCCGAAGATGTAAAAATCAAACAGAGCAGACACTTCCGCCCTCTCGGATGGCAGTGTCCAGCAGCAAATGGCGGTTTCCGGCGCGGCCCTCGATCATATCCACAAGGATCTGCACAGCCTTTTCTCCCATTTCCTGCTGCGGCTGAACCAGTGTGGTCAGTGTGGGAACCGAGTAGCTGGACATTTCGATGCCGTCAATCGCCACCACAGAGCAATCCTCCGGCACTCGCTTGCCATGGTCGTGCAGGGCCTTCATGGCCGCCACTGCCAGCGCATCCGAAATCACAAACACCGCGGTAAAGTCATCCCGGCGGCTCATCAGCCGTTCCATGCCCGCATATCCGTCAGACATTTCAAAGGTGACGGTCTCCTCCACCAGTTCCGGATCTACCTCCACGCCGCATTCCTGCAGCGCTTGACAGTATCCCTTATAACGCAGCTGACTGATGGAGTGGTCCTCCACAGAGTTCAGAATCACCGCAATGTTCCGGTGCCCCCGCTGCGTCAGCATGTTTACAATTTTATATGCCTCCTGCCGGTCATCAATGGACACGGAGGAATAGGCATCCGCAGGCAGCGTGCCAAAGCTGTTGGTATAGGTGCAGCAGACAAAGGGAATGTCCAGTCCGGCAATTTGCTCAGGCGTATAGTCAAAGCAGCCGCCCAGCAGGATCAGCCCCCGCAGGCGTTTGGAACGGGCCAGCTCAGCGCCCGCCCGCAGCTCGTCCTCTCCGGAACGGATCTGGTGCAGCACCATGGTGTATCCCGCCTCTTCACAGGCCTCGCCGATAGCGCGGATCACGCCGCTAAAAAACGGGTTTCCCACGCCGCGCACCACCAGCCCGATGGCGTCGGAGGGAGATTTCACCAGATCGCGGGCGCTGTTGTTCGGCACATAGTGCAGTTCCCGCACTACCGCCAAAACTTTTTCCCGGTTGGCCTCACTGACATCCGGATGTTCGTTTAAAACACGGGACACGGTGCTGACGCTGACCCCGCAGATTTTCGCAATATCTTTGATCGTCACCCGTCTCACCTCGGCCGCATCAACTGAAGCTCTCCCCGGAAACGTTACTGGTAACGTTTCCAGTCTCTTTTCATAAAAATAATACCAGGCTCATAACCCCCATGTCAATCCAGGGTAATCGTTTTTGTACAAATTTGTTTATTTTATTTTGTAAATATCGTCATTTTGACAGCACTTTTTGTTCCCCATTTTCTTTTCAGGCAAAATCCCCCATTTATATACACCTTCTTTGTCAATTCGTGTACTTTTGCCGTTTCTTTGACAATTTCCCACGGTTTTTTCTCCCATAAAATTCTATACTTTTATTCAGAATCGTGATAAGGTAACAAAAGTGGTTGTCCACGCACATATTTTAACGCAGCATACGAAAAAAAGCTGTAAAAAGCAGGAACCTGTCTATACATTTTTATAAAAACTTCTGATATTTTAGAGAAAGAGAAACTGAGCCTATGATCGGATTTGGAACCATTATCAATGTGCTGGCCATTATCGCAGGCGGCGTGATCGGTCTTTTGGGCGGAAAATGCCTGTCGGAACGCTGTCAGGAAGCCCTGCTGCGTACCATGGGCGTGTGCGTTCTGTTCGTCGGCATGGCTGGCGTGATGGAAAAAATGCTGACTGTAGAAGGGAGTTCCCTCGTTTCCGGCGGCACCATGATGCTGGTCATCAGCGCAGCCATCGGCTGTCTTCTGGGCGAAGCGCTGGATCTGCACGGCCGCATGGAGCGCTTTGGCCAGTGGCTGCGGGAAAAGAGTGGCAACGGGCAGGACAAGCAGTTTTTAGACGCCTTCATCACCGCCACCATGACCGTCTGCATCGGTGCCATGGCCATTGTAGGCGCAGTGGAGGATGGCCTCCACGGAAACTATACGATCCTCGCCGCAAAATCCATGATCGACTTCGTTCTGATCCTTGTCATGGCCTCTTCCATGGGAAAGGGCGCCATGTTCTCCGCCATCCCGGTAGGTATTTTTCAGGGCAGCGTCACCCTGCTGGCGCGGTTGGTGGAACCGGTTCTGACCACGGCAGCGCTGAACAACCTCTCCCTTGTCGGTTCCGCCCTGATTTTCTGCGTGGGACTGAATCTTCTCTGGAAGAATATGATCCGGGTCGCCAACCTGCTTCCCGCGCTGCTGGTGGCCGTTGTCTACGCCCTGTTAGGCTTTTAAGTGCAATTCATGAAAGTTAAAAAGGATGGCTTCGTTGGAAGCCATCCTTTTTTTATTTCTATATTTGAAATGATTTACCTTCCGCTGCCGGCTCAGATGTTCAGCAGATCGCTATATACCTTCAGTGCGCCATCTGTCTCGTGGGCCAGCACCCGCTTTGCCAGCACCTTGCCCAACTGCACCCCCTCCTGATCGAAGCTGTTCAGGTTCCACACGAAGCCCTGGAACATAACCTTGTTCTCAAAGTGGGCCAGAATGGCGCCGAGAGCCTTGGGCGTCAGCTGATCGCCGATGATGATGCTGGAGGGACGACCGCCGGCAAAGTACTTGTTGCGGTCCTCGTCGTCCTTGCCGCAGGCAAAGGCGATGATCTGTGCCGCCACGTTGGCGCACAGCTTCTGCTGGCTGGTACTGCCCTGAATCACCACATCGCTGCCCATCTGGCTGTTCCGGAAGCCCATAAACTGCAGAGGGACAATATCCGTGCCCTGATGCAGCAGCTGATAGAAGGAATGCTGTCCGTTGGTACCGGGCTCGCCGTAGATCACAGGACCGGTCACATAATCCACAGCCTCGCCGAACCGGTTGACGGACTTGCCGTTGGACTCCATGTCCAGCTGCTGCAGATGTGCCGGGAAGCGACTCAGGGCCTGTGCGTAGGGCAGCACAGCGGTAGAGGGATATCCCAGCACATTGCGCTCGTAAACGCCGATGAGGGCGTCCAGCATGGCGGCATTGTTCTTTACGTCAGAATTCTTGGCAAGTGCATCCGCCTCTGCCGCGCCGTTCAGGAACTGAGCAAACACCTCCGCGCCAAAGGCCAGAGAGAGGACGGCACCCCCCACTGCAGAAGTGGAGGAATACCGGCCGCCGATGTAATCGTCCATAAAGAAGGCCGCCAGATAACCGGCATTCTGTGCCAGTGGGGAGGTTTCACTGGTAACGGCAACCATATGTCTGGCGGGGTCCAGTCCCGCCTTTTCCAACGCATCCTTCACAAAGAACTCGTTGGTCAGCGTTTCCAGCGTAGTGCCGGATTTGGAAACCAATACAAAGAGAGTGCGGGCCACGTCGACCTTGCTGAGTACGCCCGCGGCGTCATCAGGGTCTACGTTGCTGATGAATTCCGCCTTCATCTTCAGGGCATTGTTGGCCTTGGCCCAGTTTTCCAGAGCCAGATAAATGGCGCGGGGCCCCAGATCGCTGCCGCCGATACCGATCTGCACCACCGTGGTAAACGTCTCACCGGCTGCGTTGGTGATCTCACCGGCATGGACTTTCTCCACGAACTTTGCGATCTTCTCCTGCTGCTCCACATAGAACGCGCGCTTGTCAACGCCGTCGGCCATCACTGTCTCGCCCAGCTGGCCACGGGTCAGGTGATGCAGCACGCGGCGCTTTTCGCCGGTGTTGATCACTTCGCCGTTATACAGGGCCGCATACTTCTCTATCAGCTGCGCCTCTTCGGCAAGCTTTGCCAGAACTTCTAAGATCTTGTCGTCCACAGCTCTTGCGCCATAGTTGAAGGCAAGGCCCTCTACCATGGGAACACTGTACTTTTTCACACGCTCTGCCCCGTTCTCACCGGACATTGCTGTGCGCAGGTCAAGCCGCTCCACGTTCTGCAGTTCCTGATAGGCTTCCAGGGTATCCATGTTTTTCCATGCGATCATGCGGACATCCTCCTCATATTGATAAAATCCGTGTTCCATCCGGATTTGATTCATATTTAAACTATACTACCGATTTACAAAAATAACAAGGTTTCCCAAATCAACTGCGTTTTTTCTTTTTGCCCACAACTCTGCGTCCAAACCAGACGAAATCTTAAATGGGATGATTTCTCTTAAATCCGCATGCGAGCCCACCCCGCAAACCAGCAAAGGGTTTGCGGAGTGAAAGCGAGGAGCAGCAGAATGCGCGCGAGATGAACCTTATATGAAATAAAAAGGCTCGTCGCAAGCGATATGCCGCTTGCGACGAGCTGGTGCGGTAGAAGGGACTTGGCCCCGCACGCTGAAAGCACGAGAACCTAAAGATGATGTCACCTCAGTGAAGGTTATTCTATGCTCTATATAATAGCCTGCTTAAAAGGACGGTCAGCGAATCATTTGAAAGTTCTTCCCCGTCTTGCCCTCGATAAACTTTTCAAACGCTTCGGTTGTACCTCCGGAAATACTGCACCTATCATATACCTGCGCATGGCTCTGATCGAATACAAACACATAGTAATTTTCAGTTTTGACAAGCTGACCGATTTTGTCGTAATGCCAGCTCGTCTCACCAATATCCGTGGTTGTTTTGTAGCCATCAAGTTCAAAGCAGGAAGCAGCTTTTTCTGTCCCCGGGAGCATCCGTTTTCTTGCTATATAAGCGTTGATCTGATCCTCCCAAACAAGAGCAACCATGATCACAAGGAGTGTGAGCAAGGTCACAACCGAACGAACACCGACAACAAAGCCGTCCTCGCCACCAAATACTAAAAGCAGTCCGGCAACAATCACGATCCAGCCAAAAACATGAGAACGGCGGCTCCGCTTTTTACGAATCGTTTTCCTCAGCACCCGCGCCATTGCGGTCATAGCTCTTTGGTCAATCGCCGTATGAAAAGAAAACACCATACATTCATCGCCCCTTCCTGCGTTCATTAGTTACTGGAGGCAGAAACACTCACACCGGAGTTTGAGGCCATTACCGCATCAATGGTCAGCACCACCGCCAACGCAATAATCTCATCACCCGGATCCGCGATATCCAGTTCATAGGTGTCGCCCCAGGTCATCCATTCTTTGCGGATCGCCACAATAGGGCAGCCTCCCTGTGTGATCTCATAATCGTGAGCCATAAAACGGCCATTGATATCCCAGCCCAGCCCCTCGATACTGTACTTGGGGAAAAAGAGGGTGAACTCTTTCACGATTTCCGCCACTTGTTTATCGCCCACATAGACGAAGTATCTGGGCAGGAAGCTGAACACCTTCTGCTGAATAAAGGCCACCTCATGGCCCCGCATATCATACACATAAAGCTTCTTCCCCCAGGAGAATATCTCGCCCTCGACATAGTAACGATCTTCTCCGTTGGCATCTTTTACGGTGAACTTGTCACCCCAGGAAAATACCCTTTGCCTGATATATAGTTTCATAGTCGAAATCTCCTTGAGAACAGCAGGATGAAGCATTACGCTTCCCACGTTGGCATCCCCACATTGAGGGAGCCTCCCTACGATGTGATGATGATTGCGTCCTTCTTACTCTCGTTCAAATCCTAAATACCTGTTCCCCTGAAAAGACAGGTTGCCTTGGTCACCCTCCACCAGCAGACCGTATTCCGCACCGGGCACATGAAGCTCCATCCGGTCACCACTTTCCACTTGGAACGTCACATAATAGCTGGTAGAGGTATGGGAATGATAATGCTCTCCGGCGCGGTGATGGTGCGACACATCTGCTCTCTTTGATACGATGGTCACAGGCACCGTGAGCCGAGGTGCGTGATTGTTTTTATTCCACTGTCCGATGCCGCGTACGATTGCCACCACAAAGACACCGACAACCAGCACGAACATAATAGTAAACATGCCCCCGAACGCGCCGAATCCCATACCAAAACCAGGGCCAAATCCAGTTCCAAATCCCATGTATCCCATCATCAACACCTCTGCATTATTTATGTTGTTAGCCCCATAATGTATATGACCAACGCCATGATAGGCAGGAAAGTCCAACTAATGTAGCGTCCCGCAATCTCCCAGTCAGAGGGTTCGGCACGATCCACATTACGGATCTGAAAAGATAGATTCCAGCGGAATAGTTCATCGGCAAACAGGATGAGTATCGCAGTTAAGGCAGAGAGAAAGACTCCGCCGAACCATGCCATCCATTCTCCTTTGCTGGTCAGTTCCGGGTTATCCAGCAGACGAAGGATCGTTGTTGCGGAAGGTGCCATTTGATCAACTACATTGCCTTCTCTGTCATACATAATCCCATTGCCGGAAGAAACCATTACATCTACACTGGCAAATCCTCCATTTTCATCGAAAAGAATCATTTCTCTCTCGCTGCCACCAGTCACCAGAACACCGCCGCGGAAGAAAATAGCCTCGCCTTCACGAATCTCCACACCAGTCATATGCTTTGCCATTTCAGTGTTGTCTTTCGGCACAGCAGTGGGATCTTCGCAAGCCGTATAGGGGCCATACATTTTATCCCCATAGTAATAGGTCACTTTTTTATCCTGTGTCACAGTGAAACTGACCGTCTCTCCGCCGATACGTCCGGAATAAACTGTACTTCCCGCATCTTCTTGGGGGCGTAGAATGGCCCCCTTATATGCAAAGCCCACTCGGGAGGACACCACAAAGTAAGCCGCAGTGAAAAACACCAGCATGGCAGATAACAATAGCAGCACGGCGCTTTGATAGCGATTTAGATTCTTGATTCGTTCCATCGTGTTACCTCCCAGGCTAAGTTTGCTTTACGAAAAACCGGCATGTTTCAAAGAAACTGCCGGCTTTCGTCTAAGCGGGGCAGTATCATGTCCCGTTTACTATTCTTATGTAAGTTTGATATTACTCCTCAACATGCTCATCCGCAGCAGAAGCCTGCTGGGGAACCACGATCACCTGGGGAGTATTGTCAGACGCCAGCTTGCCGCCCAAAGCGCCAGCCAGCAGACTCTTGATGTCAAGGCCCATACCGGCACTGATGCCCTCGGTGACCTGCGTGGTACCATTGACGATGTCGGCCAGCAGCTTGGCGCTGTTGCCTTCGCCGTACATGGTGATCTTATCGACCTTACTCAGAGGCTCGGCGACGTTCTTGGCAATCTCGGGCAGGGCGGACATAATCATCTCGACCACGGCGGCCTCGCCGTACTTCTTCATGGCTTCCGCCTTCTTGTCGATACCCTCAGCCTCTGCCAGTGCCTTGGCGCGGATGGCCTCAGCTTCTGCCTTACCGACAGCGGCGATACCTTCCGCTTCCTGCTCTCTGGCATACTTCTGAGCCTCGGCGATCTTCATCTCGGCAGCAGCTTCCTGCTCCTTCTCATAGCGGCGGGCTTCTGCATCCTTCTGGCGCTTGAACAGCTCAGCTTCAGCTTCCTGCTGCTGACGATAACGCTCGGCGTCAGCCTTTGCACGGATCTCAGCGTCCAGCGTCTGCTTGGTGACTTCAACTTCGCGGGCCTTCAGTTCGGCTTCGCGCTCAGCCTTGGCAATATTGGCATTGGCAGAAGTGACCTCGATGGTCTTGCGCTGCTCCTGCTCCTGAATGGAGTAGGCAGCGTCAGCCTCAGCCTTCTTCACGTCGGACTGCTGCTTCAGTTCAGCCTGACGGATCGCCAGAGAGGTCTGCTTTTCTGCGATCTCCATCTCGGACTGCACCTTAGCGTCGTTTGCTTCCTTAGCGGCCTGAGCCTGAGCAATGGCGATATCACGGTCAGCCTGCGCCTTTGCGACGGCAGCGCCCTTCTTGATCTGGGAGATGTTATCGATACCCAGGTCCTCAATGACATTGTTCTGGTCGGAGAAGGACTGGACGTTGAAGGAGATCATTTCCAGACCCATCTTCATCAGGTCGGGGATGGCATTCTCCTGCACGCGCTCACCGAAAGCCTTGCGGTCAGTGACCATCTCTTCCAGACGCATCTGGCCGACGATCTCACGCATATTGCCTTCCAGCGTATCCTGCACGCGGCGAATGATCATGTCCTCCTTCTCGTTCAGGAAGAACTTGGAGGCCAGCGTCATCATTTCTTCGTTCTGGCCGATGCGGATCTTCACAGTGGCGTCCACCTTTACGTTGATGTACTCAGCGTTGGGGACGAAATCGGTAGTCTTAACATCAACGGAGAACATCTTCAGGGACAGCTTATCCAGCCGTTCCAGGAAAGGAATGCGAATGCCAGCCTTACCGATCAGGATGCGGGGCTTGCGGAAACCGGAAATGATATATGCGGTATCGGGTGGTGCTTTCACATAGCCGATCAGAATGATCACAACCACAACCACGACAGCTGCCAGGACCGGCAACGACTTCAACAAAAACTCCATATTTGCCTCCTTATATTTTTTAATTCTATTTCTCTCAAGGCAAATGCCTATTGAAAACGGTATCCTTTTTCCTGCAATCCGTGCAGGAAGCTCATAAAGAACTCATGGGTGTTGAAACATTTCCTCTCGTACCCATCTACCTGGCGAAATGACGCAATACGATCCGCACTGCCGATCCAGACGATATAGGTTTCTGTTGCTTGCGCGTTCATACTGCATCTCACCCATTCCTACTTATTTTTCTTTCACTCTTTCCGCGATTTGAAGCATCGTCTCTTCGCTTTCTGACGCATCCAATCGGAAGGCAATGCCTGCATCCGCGTCCAGCCAAAGCAGGCTGTTTTCATCGCGATGTGTATTCAGATACAGGATGGCATCCTCACCCCAAACCGTCAGAGGAATGCCGGATGTTTCGGATTCGATCCAGAACTGTTCTTCGAGTGTGTCTTCCTCAAAGATTTCATACTCCAGACGGAGATCCTTTCCGTCTGCCAAAGCAGAAATCTGCCGAGCTTGTGAGCCGCGGAACAGTTCCTTGCCGTTGTCATAACCGTCGGGGAGCCAGGTACATTCGTACTCAGGCATCAGTTCCAGAACGGCACCTTCTTTCACGCTCTCAGCCATCCGAAGGATGTCCTCCGGCGGCAGGTTGCTATGAAGGCTGAAAGCGATCCCTGCATCTTCATCAAACCAGAGCAGCACATGGGAAAGACCGTCTTCGCTCTCGATGTAGAAGTCACCGGGCATCCCGTTGATTTCCACAACCTCGTGCCGCAGGCCCTCCTCGCCGGAAGGAGAGATGAAGTGCGCGGAGCCTTCGTGCATATAGGAATAGTCCAAAGCGCAGTGGAGACCATTCTCCCCAAAATAAATCATGTACCCCTGCTGGTTGAGATGGCCGAGTTCGGCGGCCGCCATGCCTTCCGGCAGCCAGGAGCAATGGAAATCGGGGATGGTTGTGTCCGGGGATTCTCCCATAAACGTATAGACGACACCGTCCTCCCAAACGTTTCGGATCCATCGTGTAAATGTAGCGCGGGCCTCTGCATCGACGCCCAACCAAGTGCCGGAGCCGATCAGGATCGCCAGAAATACCGCCGCCACCCGCCGCAGGGAGCTGCGTTCCTTTTTCTTGCGCTGAACGTTCTCCTGCATTCTCATTGTTTCAAAGGAAGTCATAAATTCATCGGAAAACTGATGCTCTGGAAGCTCATCGTCTTTGGGCTGAGTCTCCAGCCAGATGTCACGGGCTTCAGCTGCATGTTGATAGAGCATTTCATCTGTAATCTTCATGACTCTCAAGCCTCCTGTTCGTTTAGAATCGACTCCAGCTTTTTCTTGGCCCGCTGAATAGTTTTCTTGACGTTTGCCTCTGTCATAGAGTACATGACTGCAATTTCCCGCTCTGAATACCCGTTATCATACTTCAGGAACAACAGCTCACGATACCGTGTGGGCAGCTTCGCCATCTCTTTTGCAAGGTCCGTCCGCTCTGCGGCGGCATCCGCAACAGAAGCTGCCAGAACATTGATAAACTCCTCCTCAAAAGGAATGGCGGCGTTGCGCTGCTTGGCGCGGTACAGGTCGATTGCTTTCCGTTCAACAATAGTAACGATGAAACTGCGCGATTGGGGACACTTGATTTCGGAAATTTTTTCAAGGTTCTGATAAATCGTGAACAGGGCCTGCTGCACCGCATCCTCCGCATCGTGGTCATTGTTCAGGATCTTGTTGGCCACATGGAACATCAATTTTCCGTATGTATGAAAAATCTCTTCTATTTGCAATCGTTCCTCTGCCGTTTCCGGCATCTCGGTAAATACAAGCATACATCGATCCCCTCCCCGGGATCACACAACACGATAATACAAGTACGGTCAGGAGGGATCAAATGCGGCATAGCCGGTGCCGGAGATCTCTCGATAAAATGCAGCTTCGGCTGCCCGCTTATAGGGGCGCAGCCACAGATGGCCAATACCCAGCGTCAGAGAACTGAGGATATCCCAGCCGATGAAGCTGAAGTGCAGGCAGAACAAACGCCAGCGGTTGCCGTACATCAACTCTTTGGACCTTGTGATGGCTTCACCGGACGTCAAATCCGGATGCTCCGCCAGAATGAACTCCGTCATTGCATAGCTGTACGTGGCAATGATGCCGGGGATCACCAGCAGCAGGGACCACAGCAGGGTATAAACGCTCTGGCGCAGTCTTGCAACAGCGGTAGTCTTCCAATAGGAGAAGTAGCCGAACAAGGTCTCAAAGGACGGGTCGGCACGATCAACCAGTTCCAGATTGAACCTGGCATAGCCGACACTGATGATACTGCCCAGCACAAAATAAACAACAGCCATGACAATGGCGGCAATAGCAATATAGATGGCACTGCCAACGAGGAACGCACCGATCTCAGAGTTCACTCCGCCGCCGGTGGAGAATATAGTCTGGCCGGCAAATTCAAAACTGGCATTGACTCCGCTTGCATCAATGTTCAGCTTCACTTCCGGACCACCGGAACCTCCACCGCCCAGCATCGTCGCTACAAGGCCCACCAGCACGGCAATCGTCCATTTGCCGCTCAACGCTTCACGAGCAATTCTTCTAAAATCAGCTGCGTATTTCATGGTAGCCTCCCTTCTTTATATTTCGCATGATAATTAGATTCCACTATACTTTGGCCTCCCGCACCAGCGCATCCAGCTTACTTTTCAACTGTATCCTCTCCTGTTCCACTGCACGCTGCATGCCGTCCAACTTTGAAAGGACATTTTTAATCTGATGTCGGGTGGAACAGACCTGTTCTTTAGACTGGTTGATCTTATCCAGCACAGCCCAGTCAGCGAACAGGCCGTCGAAGAAGTAGTCGGCAAATCGCAGGAAACCGTCCACATTGACCTGCATATTTGCGCTGATTTTTACATCAGCCAGTTCCGTCTTGAAGCGGCGCAGTTGGGACTGTAGGCGCTCGATGCTGCCCTGTGCCTCATCCAGATGGCTGTGCTTGGCAAGGTCGGAGATTAAACCACCTCCGAACAAGTCCCAAGTCCCCCAGTTTTCCGCGCTGTCCAAGCCGGACAGCACCTGATTGGTAGTCCCCAGTGCGCTGTTACCGGCAGATACGGCCTCTTGCAGCTCGCGGCTCTGGCCCTCCAGAAACGCCATCCGTTCCTCCAGTTTCAAGATTTCTTCCGCAGCAGTGCCGCCAGCGGCCTTGACCGCTTCAGCCTTTTCTTGCAGCAGAGCGTCATACTGACGCACACAGTCACGCAAACCGGACAGTTCCGCTTCATGCCGGTCCAAATCTTCCTCAACGGCAGACAGTTCGCGGGCGACGGCATCATACTTGACTCTGGCCGCATAGGCTTCCTCCCGTTCCTTGTTCAGCTGCTCATCCATCTTGCCAATCACATTATAGAAAAACGTTGCAAGGCTTCGACCCTCCAGCTTCTCTACGTCTGCCTGTTCTGCCAGTTTAATGGATTCCAGTTCTCTGGCACGGGCAGAGAGCCAACTGCGCTGAGCACGCAGTTCGGAGACCTGAGATTCCAGCTGCCGTTTCCGGGCGATTTGCTGCTGAAGCTTCTGTAATTGTTCATCATAGAATTTCATTGATGCTTCACGCTCCCTTCCGCAAAAGAATATGAGACCCCACATCATCGTGAGGTCTCATGGGTTTCATTTTGACCGCTCACTTTGATCTGGCCGGTTTCTGATCATATTCCCGTCAATACCGACTGATGCGGCATATCCGGGATGCTCCGCCATCTTGTTCATCAGGCGGATGGTCATAATTCTCAGCTTCGGATTCATGTGGGACACCTCACTTTGCTGTGGCTTCACTTGCTGCTTCCTATGATACTGTCATTGTACGACAGCACAGACTGGGAATAAATCACAGCATCAGCAAAATAAGGCATTCTATTTCCACTTTGTTGGAAAAATACCCAAAACTCAGGTTGTCTCCTCCGACCGACGCATTTTGCAAGCGTTGTACTGTTGTTCGTCAATGACTCCGGTGGCCAGCATCCGTTCCGACCACAACTGAAGCGTCTCCACGGTAATAGAGATCCGCTCCAGTTCCTCTTGAATGAAGATGAAGTCCTCCAGCTCATCGCCGGAGATCTTACCGTCTGCCGTGATCTCGATCAGACGATCTTTTTGCTTGCCCACAGAGTTCAGAGAAGCCAGCATTTCCAACACGATTTGAGAGAGGCCTTTGACCTTGATTTCCGGTACATATTCCTGTCCGATGGGGCATTGGTTGGCGCAGTAGTAATTGCAGAGGCCGGGCTGTTTATACTTATCCGACATAACCAGCACTTCGTCCGGATGGGGTAGGGACCGCTCGTTCTCAATCTTCTCGATGCGTTCCGGCGGAATGGACTCCAGCAGTTCACTGGCAGCTTCACGGGAAAGCTTCAGTCCTTCTCTGGTCAGCTGGTAGATATTTTTATTCTCTTTGGTGGATACTCTGGCCATGGCTGCACCCTCTCAATCATGAGTTTAGATAATTAATTATACTGTCTGTTCCCCATGATAGCAAGTATCGCGTAAACCCGGTTCATGTATTATCCTATTTTCCAACAGCACAAATGAACATCAATGCTTCGTCGTCTGGTATTCAAGCGAATCGTCCAATAATGCATTCCCGATCATAGTCCGACACCGAAAAAAGCCCGCACCGCATCTCTTAGTTAGCGAGATGCGGCGCAGGACGATTCATATGGCAGTGAGGCTCACTTTGGAGTCCACATCCAAACTCGTTCCGCAAACCAGCAAGGTGTTTCCGGAATGAAAGCGAGGCGCAGCAGAATGAGCGCGAGATGAGCCGTTTATGAAATAAAAAGGCTCGTCGCAGGCGATATGCCGCTTACGACGAGCTGGTGCGCCTGAAGGGACTCGAACCCACACGCTGAAAGCACGGGAACCTAAATCCCGCATGTCTACCAATTCCATCACAGGCGCATATTTAATTGTATCGTTTGGACAGCAATGGCAGTATACCATAATTTCAAATCTTGAACAATAGAAAAATGTACGGTACAATAATAAAATGAAAAAAGAAGAAATGAGGAAGCTTCCATGCCAACCCCCCGCGTTGCCGCCATCCATGATATGTCCGGCTTTGGCCGCTGTTCCCTGACCGTGGCGATCCCCGTACTGTCCGCCATGGGAGTGCAGTGCTGTCCAGTCCCCACCGCCTTTCTCTCCACCCACACCGGCGAGTTTGAGGGCTTCACCTTTTTAGATATGACCGATGAGATGCCTGCCATTGCCGCCCACTGGAACAATCTCGAGTTGCACTTTCAATCCATTTACAGCGGATTCCTTGGCAGCGAACGGCAGATCCATATCGTAGAAGACTTTATCCGTACATTCCGCCGAAAGGATACCATCGTCGTGGTGGATCCGGTCATGGGCGACCATGGCGAGGTCTATAAAACCTATACCCCGGCCATGTGCGCCGGCATGGCCCATCTGGCGGCACAGGCGGACGTCATCACACCCAACCTGACGGAGGCCGCCCTGCTGCTGAATGTCCCCTACCACACGCTCTCCGCGGATGAAGCAGGCTGCCGCGCCATTGTGGAACGGCTGAGCCTTGATGGCCGCCGCAGTGTGGTCCTGACCGGAGCCTCCGCCTCGCTGGAGCTGACCGGAGCCATGTATTTCGATGCGAAGAGCGGCGCCTCTGCACTGATACAAACCAACCGCGTCCCCGGCCGTTTTTTCGGCACCGGAGATGTATTTGCCAGCGTGCTGACCGGCGCACTGGTGCGGGGCGATTCGCTGGATGACGCCACCCGTCAGGCAGTGGACTTCATCCGTCTGTGTGCGGAACGCACCGTGGAGCAAAACCTACCGCTGCGGGAGGGTGTGGATTTTGAACCCCTACTGAAGCATCTGATCCCATAAAGCCAGCAGGGAGCGTGGTTTTCCACGCTCCCTGTTCACGTCATCATGTGCTTGACCAGTTCCTGCATTTCCTGTTCGGAATCCACGCCATGGGCGCGGTTGATCAGGGCCTGCTGCTCCGTTTCGCTGAGAGAGCCGAAATGAGCCAGTGCGCCGGGCCGTTGGGCCAGCGCCATGCTGAAGCCCACAGGCAGTTCCTGCAAATCCATTCGATTCACCCCGTCCATAGTATGCGCAAACCCGCTCCGGATGATTCCGGAGCGGGTCTTTTCTCTTATTTCTTGCTGTGCAGGGCCTTCATGCGCTTTTCGTGGTCCAGAATGGACTTACGCATACGCAGGCTCTTGGGGGTGACTTCCAGCAGTTCGTCATCTGCCAGGAACTCCAGGCACTGCTCCAGACTCATCTGTCTGGGGGGCACCAGACGCAGGGCGTCATCGGAGCCGGATGCACGGGTGTTGGTCAGCTGCTTCTTCTTGCAGACGTTGACGGTCATATCCTCGCTGCGGGGGTTCACACCGATGACCATGCCGCCGTAAACAGGAACACCAGCACCAATAAACAGGGTGCCGCGCTCCTGCGCATTAAACAGGCCATAGGTGATGGACTCACCGGTCTCAAAGGAGATCATGGAGCCGTTGCCGCGGCGGGAAATCTCACCCTTGTAGGGAGCATAGGAATCAAAGACAGAGGCCATGATACCCTCACCCTTGGTATCGGTGAGGAAATCGTTGCGGTAGCCAAACAGGCCGCGTGCCGGGATCAGGAATTCGATCTTCATACGGTCGCCCACAGGGGTCATCTCCACCAGATCAGCCTTACGCTGACCCAGCTTTTCAATCACGCTGCCCACGCAGTCGCCGGGAACGTCCACCACCAATCGCTCGATGGGTTCG
>JAZRCP010000021.1:0-24693 GCA_045659825.1 Dysosmobacter sp.
GCCGCCACACCGAAAACCGCCTGCATCAGATTGGCCGGGATTCCCACAGCACTTCCCGTGAGGCTCTTCATCAGGAATCCGTCATACAGCCAGTACCCCACCACCATGATGGACTCTGCTGCCGTGCCGCATACCGCCACAGCCCATGGTTTCTCCTTGAGTTTTCGGTACAGGCAGCCTGCCAGCAGCCCCATTCCCGCCTTGATGACGAGCGTGGCCGGAATATACATCGGGAATCCCGCCAGCAGGTCGGCCAGTGCCGCACCGGTGCCGCCTGCCACCGCACCCCATACCGGTCCCAGCAGGCAGGCGCCCAGCAACACCACCGCATCTCCTAAATTCATGTATCCACCGCTGGGCGACGGGATCACCAAAACCATCGTTGCCACACAGGTCAGCGCAGACAGCAACGCCGTCAGCACCCATGTTTTATTTTTCCCCTGCCTCGTCATGCAGCCTACCTCCGTGGCGGATACACCGCCTTCTTTTATGTTGCTGTTGTCAGCATACCCTCTTTATGGTATGATTCAAATATCCAAAATCAATCTTTTTTATAAGGTCAGATTGGAGGCTGCCATGCTGACATATCCATTGGAGAACCGAAAAGGACTGCCGCTGTACGAATCCCTTTACCGCCATATCCGGCAGGATATTCTGGACGGCACCCTGCAGGAAGGCGAGCGGCTGCCCTCCAAGCGGGCATTGGCAGAGCATCTGCGGCTGTCCGTCATCACCGTAGAAAGCGCCTATCAGCAGCTGGAGGCAGAGGGCTATGTCTACACGCTGCCGCGGCGGGGATTTTTTGTCTCCCGCGTGGAACGGAGCCCCGCGCCCGCCATGACAGCACCCATCTCTCCGCCTCCGGCCCCTCCGGTCTGGCGTCTGGACCTGCGCAGCAACCAAGTGGACCCCTCCCGTTTTCCCGCGGCCACATGGGCACGGCTGACGCGGCAGGTCCTCTCAGAGGGTGGCAGCGCATTTCTCTCCCCCATCCCCCATCAGGGACTGCCTGCCCTGCGGCAGGCCATTGCCGATGACCTGCGTGACTTTCGAGGCATGTCTGTCTCTCCCGAGCAGATCGTCATCGGCGCAGGTGCGGAATATCTCTACATGTTGCTGGCGCAGCTGCTGGGCCACGACGCTGTATTTGCACTGGAAGACCCCGGATATTCCAAAATCCGACAGGTCTATACCCGCTGCGGCGCAGCTTGCCTTCCCATTCCGCTGGACGGACAAGGTCTGAACGTCGCCGCTCTGTCCGCATCCACCGCAACCGTGGCTCACATTTCTCCCTCTCACCACTATCCCACTGGCGTGGTGACCTCCATCGGACGACGTCAGGCGCTGCTGCGTTGGGCGGAAACCGTGGGCGGCACCATCATCGAGGACGATTACGACAGCGAATTCCGGTTTTCCGGCCGCCCCATTCCCACACTGCAAAGCATTGACCGCAGCGGCCGGGTCATTTATATGAACACCTTCTCCCAGACGATCTCCCCCTCCATGCGTGTGGGCTTCATGGTGCTGCCGCCGCGGCTGCTGGAGCAATACCGGGCTGAGCTGGACTTTTACGCCTGCACGGTCCCCGCGCTGGAGCAGCATGTGCTGGCCCGTTTCCTCTCCGGCGGCCATTACGAACAGCACCTCTCCCGCATGCGGAAGGAATACCGTATCCGCCGCGCAGGTGTGCTGGAGGCATTTCGAAACAGCGCCTTTGCCCACCGCATCACCCTGAACGAGCAGGGGGCGGGTCTTCATTTTCTGCTGCGGCTGGACACCGCCCAAACCGACGAAGTCCTGCGGTGCAAAGCAGAATCCCTGGGGGTGCGGCTGGGCTTTCTCTCTGAATACGCCGCGATTCCCTCTCCCGATCACGACCACACGCTGGTCATCAACTACGCTGGTCTGGATGCAGCCCGATTGGAGGATGCTATGCGTCTGCTGGAAACTGTGTTTGCCGAGTAAAAAAAGAGACGTTCCTTTCGGAACGTCTCTTTTTTCATTTTTTACAGATTCTTGTCCAGCACATCCGTGAAGGCCTGAGGCGGCATGACGCCCACCTTGCGGTCAAATTCCCGGCCGTTTTTCAGGAACACCATCGTGGGGATGCTCATCACGCCGAACTGACGGGCCAGCTCCGGCTCCTCGTCCACATTGACCTTGCCAATCAGGGCCTTACCCTCGTACTGTGCGCCGATCTCCTCCACAAGGGGAGAAAGCATCTTGCAGGGGCCGCACCAACTGGCCCAGAAGTCCACCATGGCCAGAGGGGTCTGCTCCATCAGGGCGTTGAATTCTTCCGTCTTCAAATGCTTGACTGCCATATTACATTTCTCCTTTATTATTTCATGGTCTTTCTCTGCAGCGCCGCCACATAGGCCGCGGCGCTCTGTCCCGCGATTAGGCCTTCACCCGCCGCCACCGAAACCTGTAGAGCCCCGCCGGTGCAGTCGCCCGCCGCAAACACGCCGGGCAGGTTGGTCCCCATCTTCCGGTCGGTATGAACATAGCCGTTCTCCAGTTCCAGTCCGGGGAACAGGTCCGTGGGTGCCATGGCGGGACGCAGCAGAAATACACAGTCCGTACGCACCGTCACACCGTCGCAGGTAACCTTCTCCACCCGCTCCGTACCCAAAATCTCACACTGCCTCGGCCGCTCGAAATAGGTAACCTCGCAGCCGATCCCCTGCAGGAACTCCGCCTCGCGGCGGGCTGTCTCACTGTACCCCAGCACCGCCACCGGCTTTCCGCGGTACAGCATGCCATCGCAGGTGGCACAGTAGCTGACGCCGCGGCCCAGAAATTCCGCCTCACCGGGAAACTTCTTGCCCCGCACCACGCCGGATGCAAGGACCAGTGCCTTTGCGTTTTCCATCTCCATGCCAATGCTGACATACCACGTTTCGCTCATATACATGGTGTTCAGGACTTTTCCCTCCTGCAGCACCACGCCTGCGCGCTCCGCGTGGCGGCGAAAGGCCGTCAGCATTTCCGGGCCTGTCATGTCCGGCAGGCCGAGATAGTTGTCCACTTTTTCCGCACGCCACAGCGCGTTTTCCTCCGGTGGGTTGGAGACCACCAGCACACTGCGGCCTCTGGCTCTGACATTCAGTGCCGCGCTGAGTCCCGCAGGACCGCCGCCGATCACCAGCACGTCATACGACATAGGCTGTTGCCTCCTCTTCCATCAATGCCGCCACCAGTGCCGCCACCTCATGGCTGGCTGCACGGTAATACACTTCGTTGCCCACGCGGTCCGCAACCACCACGCCCGCTGCCCGCAGGCGCTGCAAATGCTGGGAAATGCAGGACTGCGAAACGCCCGTATGGCTTTCCATACAGCGCACATTGCGGCAGCCAACGGATAGAAGCCCGTGGACGATCTCCAGCCGGACAGGATGCGCCAGCGATTTCAATAACTCCGCATGTTTTTGATAGTCTATGCGGTTTTCCATGGCTTCACCTCCTATTTTTGATATTAGCATATCATAATATTCCCGGCGCACAGGTTGTTTTTGCAACAGTCCGAAAATTTCGTGCCCTCGGTTGCTTTTGCCCGCGGAGTTTGATACACTGAAGGCAACGCAAACGGGAGCCGACAGGACTTCCCATCGGCTCCCTATTCCAAAAAGCGGCGGCACCGTTTCCGTGGGGCAGACGCTGCGCAGAACGTTGATGGCAGGCGCTCAGCCGCTTGCAACATCCTATGCGCTGTCAGGGTGAAGCGCCACCGGACCGAAAACGGCAGATTCTCTCCGAAGCCGCCAAACTTACAGAAAAGAGGGCTTTCACATGATTAAAATTGCTCCTTCCATCCTCTCCGCCGATTTTGCAAATCTGGAGCGGGACATTAACCGCATCTCTGCCGCCGACTACGTCCATGTGGACGTGATGGACGGCGTGTTCGTGCCCAACATCTCCATCGGCATCCCCGTGGTGCAGTCCATCCGCAAAGTCACCGACATGTTCCTGGACGTTCATCTGATGATCGTGGAGCCTGTGCGTTATGTGGAGCAGTTCTGCGACGCCGGCGCCGATCTGGTGACCGTCCATGTGGAATCCGACGCAGAAGAGAACATCCATGCCGCCATCGATAAGATCCATGCCAAAGGAAAGAAAGCAGGCATCGTTCTGAAGCCCAAGACCCCGGCAGAGGCTGCCCTGCCCTTCTTAGAGAAGGTGGAACTGATTCTGGTGATGACCGTGGAGCCCGGCTTCGGTGGCCAGAAGTTCATGGCCGACATGATGCCCAAGGTTACCGCTCTGCGCAAGATGATCGACGAGAAAAACCCCACCTGCGAGCTGGAAGTGGACGGCGGTGTGGCGCCCGACACCTGCAAGACCTGCATTGAGGCAGGTGCCAACGTGCTGGTGGCCGGCAGCGCCGTGTATAAGGCAGCCGACATCCCCGCCCGCATCGCGGAGCTGAGAGGCTGAGATGAAGCAATTGTCCGACCTCGCCAGACTGCCGCTTGGCGTGTATCCCACGCCCCTTTACAGGCTGGAGAACATCAGTGCCAAATACGGCAGGAACACCTGGATCAAACGGGATGATCTTTGTGGCGTGGCACTGGGCGGCAACAAGGTCCGCAAGCTGGAATTCCTGCTGGCGGAGGCGAAACAGCAGGGCTGCGACACGGTGTTTACTACCGGCGGAGCCCAGTCCAACCACGCCATGCTGACCGCCGCCTGCGCTGCAAGGCTGGGCATGAAATGCATCCTCATTCTGAAAAAGCGGGGCGTCACGGAGCGATGTGGCAACCTCATTCTGGATGAGATCTACGGTGCCGATGTCCGTTTCATGGACACCGACAGCTACGACGATATTTACGCCGAAATGCACCGGGTAGCGGAGGAGCTGGCAAAAGACGGCCACACATCCTACTTCATTCCCTGCGGTGGCTCCAACGCACTGGGCGCACTTGGTTATGCCGCCTGCGTGGAGGAACTGACGGCACAGGCTGACGCACAGGGCGTGCACTTCGCCCACATCGTATCCGCCACCGGCTCCGGGGGCACCACAGCCGGACTGCTGCTGGGTGCAAAGCTGTTCTGTCCGGACGCCAAGATCACCGGCATCGGCGTGGATGACGACCCCTTCGGCGAGATTGTCCCCGCGCTGGCCGCAGAAGCGGCAGGGCTACTGGGCGGCACATTGGAACACCATCCAAATGATTTTGAAATGGTGTTCCATCTGGGTCAGGGCTATGCCATCCCCAATCCGGAGGACACCCCTTACATCGAGGAATTGGCCCGCAGCGAAGGCATCCTGCTGGATCCGGTCTATACCGGAAAGGCATGGGCAGGCATGCTGAAGTTGCTGCAAAGCGGTTATTTTGGAGGACAGGAGGACATTCTCTTTGTCCACACCGGCGGCGCAGCAACCCTGTTTGCCATGGATTTGGCTTAAAAGGGGGACAAGTCCCCCTTTTACCCGCAAGGGGCACGCCGCATCCGTAGAGCAGCAAAGCTGCTAACGGCTGCGCAGTAGATTCCCCCTCAGCCTGCTGCAGCGCAGAAGGTGAATTGCTGCAAAGCAGCAAGAGAAGCCCCTCTGGAGGGCTCGCTATGCTCGCACGTTTGCAGGCTGCAACGTATGTTTTGCCACGCACGTGTCGCGGCAAAACATGATTCCAATCACTTTGCCTGCGGCAAAGGATTTCTCCCAAAGATAAAGCAACCACAAGGAGTATCGATGCTATGGAATACTTCCCCGCACCTCTTGAAAAACTGGTGGAGCAGTTCGCCCGCTTGCCCGGCATCGGCAGCAAGTCCGCCCAGCGGCTGGCATTCCATGTGTTAGGTCTGCCGGAGACGGAGGCACAGGAATTTGCCGACGCGATTTTGGATGCCAAGCGCTCGGTCACCTGCTGTCCGGTCTGTCAGAACTTCACTGCCGGTGGTCTGTGCCCTATTTGTTCCTCCCCAAAGCGGGACGGCGCCACCATCTGCGTGGTGGCAGACCCGCGGGATGTGGTGGCAGTGGAACGGAGCCGGGAATACAACGGCCACTATCATGTGCTCCACGGCGTCATTTCCCCCATGAATCATGTGGGACCGGACGACCTTTCCATCAAGTCTCTGGTAGAGCGGGTCGCCAAGGGCGGTGTGGCGGAAGTCATCATGGCCACCAACCCTGACACCGAGGGCGAAGCCACCGCCATGTATATCGCGCGGCTGCTGCGTCCCTTCGATGTGCGGATCACCCGTCTGGCCTACGGCATTCCCGTTGGCGGACATCTGGAGTTTGCCGACGACGCCACATTGATGCGTGCTCTGGAAGGGCGCCGAGACATCCTGTGATGAATTTAAAAATCTCTCTGCACGCTTGCATGTGTGCAGAGAGATTCTTTTTTGAAACGGGTCTTTTCTTTTGAAAGGAAGAGGCTTAAACTAATGACGATATCAAAGAAAGAGAACGGTGCACCATGAACCAGAAATACAAAGGCATCCTGTTGATCATCACATCGGCCCTGTGCTTTGCGGGCATGAATTTTTTCATTCGTCTTTCCGGCGACCTCCCCACCATGCAAAAGAGCTTTTTCCGCAACCTGATCGCCCTGCTGGTGGCGGCGTTGATGATCCTGCGGGAGGGTAAGGGCTTTCGACCGGCTGACAGGAAAAACCTGCCGCTCCTTTTGGGTCGTGCCCTTTTCGGAACGGTGGGGATTTTGGCGAATTTCTACGCCGTAGACCATCTGCTGCTCTCAGATGCCTCCATGCTCAACAAAATGTCCCCCTTCTTCGCTGTGCTGGCCAGCATTTTTATTCTGAAGGAAAAGCTGTCGCCCGTGCAGGGCGTTGCCCTGATCGGCGCATTCACCGGTGCACTGTTCATTATTAAGCCCACCTTCAGTAATCTGGATCTGGTCCCGGCTCTGATCGGTTTTGCCGGCGGTCTCTGTGCCGGAATTGCCTATACGCTGGTGCGGCTGCTGGGGCAGCGAGGCGAACGAAGCAGCTTTATCGTGTTTTTCTTCTCCACCTTTTCCTGTCTGGTGGTATTACCCCAGGCTCTGTTTCACTACGTTCCCATGACAATGCAGCAGGCTCTGTGCCTGCTGGCCGGCGGACTCTGCGCCGCAGGCGGCCAGTTCTCCATTACCGGCGCCTACAAGCACGCGCCCGCCCGGGAGATCTCCGTCTATGACTACTCTCAGGTCATCTTTTCCGCTATTTTGGGGTTCTTCGTCTTCGGCGATGTTCCCGATGGCTTCAGCATTCTGGGCTACTGCATCATCTGCGGCATGGCCATTCTCAACTTTCTTCACAATACCGGCCGCCTGTCCCACCGATAAATGAATCACATCAAAAAAGGAGACGAACAAACAGTTCGTCTCCTTTTTCATCTTGAGATTTTTTACATCAGGTTATACAGGATCTTTGCCATCTGGCCGCGGGTAATGTTATTGTGGGGCTTAAACGTCCCGTCCGCGTAGCCATTAATGATCCCCTGCGCAGCCATAGTCTGAATATAATAGGTAGCGTATGCAGGGATTCTTGCCGCATCACCGAATGTCAGCTCCACGGTGGCATAGCCTTTCTCCTGTGTGCGGCCGATCATGGTGGCCGCCTGCGCACGGGTCAGCGGGTTGTTGGGGTTAAAATACAGCTTCCCGTCACTGCCCGTGGAGCCATTGATAATGCCCTCGGTGTAAAGTGCACGGATCGCAGGAATGGCATACTCCGCGATCTTGCCGTTGTCCGCGAAGGGCAGCTCCACTTCCGCATATTTGTTCTCGTCCAGTCCCAGATAGCGGTAGAGCATCACTGCGAACTGGGCACGGGTGATGTTCTGGTTAGGGCGGAAGCTGCCGTCGGCATAGCCGGTGGTCACGCCTGCGTGATACAGGAAGTCCACATAGGTGGCGCCCCAGTACTCGGCAATATCGGTAAACTTATGCTCCACTCCCAGCGCATCCACATCCATGCTGGCCCGGCCAATGTTGCCGGAGGCGTCTTTGGCCGTGACCGTCACCCGCATAGCCTCGTAACTTTCACCGGGGCCGGGCAAATAAAACTTGACGCTGCCTGTTTCTTTCTCATATGCAAACTCAACAGGCTGGCCGTTGAAAGCAACCGTGATGAACTCCTTGCCTAACAAGCCGTCCACCACATCGGAAACCATGGCAGTCACCGCCCAGTTTTCCGTATCCAGCTCCGCTGTCACCACAGGGGCTTCCTGATCTACCGTACCGTCAAAAGCAGAAACGATCTGGTCAATATAGATGGTTCCGCTGCATGCTGTCTCAGGATAGACCGGCATCAAACCGCCCAGGCCATCATCAATATAGGCCATTTCACCGGAGGCGATCCGCAGGCCCAGAATAGAGAAATACTCATCTGCCAGCGGCACAGTCACCTGCTTCCATCCGGTAAAGTCCAGTACGGTGACCTCCTTTGTCAGGAAGCTCTTGGTGCCGTCACTATACAGGAGGGAAAGGATGTTGCTGCTTCCATCACCGCAGACCCACAAATTCAGACTGGGATACACAGAATTGTTGATCTCCGTCAGAGCGGATGTGCGCCACTCTGCCGTAAAGCCGTTCTGCATATTCAGCTCGTAGTCCAGCTTGCCCGCCTGCCGGCCTCGCGCCACAAAGTCGCCCGCGTTGGTCAGGCTATACTGCATGCCGTTGCCGGTTCCGTCAAACACCGTGGATGCAGTCTCAAAGTCCTCCACTGTCTTCAGGGGAATGCGAGAAACCTGTACCGCCACCGTTGCACTCTTTCCTCCGGCAGAAACCGTGATGGTCCCGCTGCCGGGACTACCTGCGGTGAATTTGCCGGTTTCATCAATGGTTCCGATATTCCCGGATACCGCCCATGTGAACAACTCTGGATCGGCGTGCAGGGGCAGGTGGTTGTAAGCCGCCGAAGCAGAGAGTTTGGCCACCGAACCGGGCGTGGCCGTCAATTCAGAAATAATGGTACCACTGCTATTGCGGACCGCCACATGGTCAGGAGAGGCAATGGCGTGTACTGTGGTACTCCCGCTTTTACCGCCGCCCTGGGCCGTCACGGTGACCTCACCGCCCGCAAGGGGAGTCGTCAGCACGTTTCCGTCCAGCCCACCGGAAGATGCCCGCAGTGTATAGCTGCGGTTCATGGGGATGTAGTTGCTGTCCACCGCAGAGGCGGAAATGTTCACCTTGCTGCCTGCCAGCACATAATCGTGGTCAGCCTCCACATAAAAATGGGACAGCCGTCCGGTGCTGTTTGCACTTGCCACAAGGAATATTCGATTACTCACTGCCCGCTCCGCGCCGGAGGGGGTGTTCACCACTTCCGCAACCGTGGAATCCGGCATGGTGACAGAAAGGGTTGTGGAACCTCCGCCGTCCAGACACACCGCCGTGACGCAGCCCAACTCCACAAGCCGTTCCGCCACCTGCGTCAGAGAGGCGCCGATGGAGTGGCCCGTTCTTCGTCCGTCAATGGTATAGAAAATCAGCGTACCGTCCGCTTTCTGGCCCACCGCGGTGCGGGGGCTGGTTCCGGCAGCAAGTCCGGAGACCACCTCTCCCCGTTCCACGAGAGAATACAGGGCGCCCACAGCGTATTCCACATCGTTCCAAGCCTGATCCGCTGCTTCAGCCGTCAGCGTGATGGTGGTTCCCACGGGAATGTTCCGCAGGGCATCTACATAATAGCTGTTGGATTTCAGATTGACGGACAGTACCACCTGATTTTTGCCCACCGGTGTTGCGGATGCCTGATCCAGTACCTGTTCCACCCTCAAATGCAGCGTATCTCCGATGCCAAGCGCTCCACCCGCAACGCTGCACACCACATCCACGCCGGGTTCCGTGGCACCGTTGGTATGGGCGGCGTTAAAATCGTATGTATAGAGATAAATACCGCCGTCGGACACCCGGGACTTGTTGACCGCTGTGATCTGGCGAATCAGCTGCGTGTAGTTGCCAAAGCCGTCATCCACACCATAGCCCAAATCAGCCGTAAGCTTTACGGCAGGCTTGCCCAGCACGGCTGTTCCGTCTGCGCGGAAGCCCACGGCATAATGACCGGCGTCGCTGCTGCGCAGCTGCCCCTCCGTCACCACAATGCCGATGGGCAGGCCGGTGGTGGTGTTGTAGAAATCGCCGTTGATGCCTGCCACCACCCGGTATCCTGCCGCCTCTACCTTTTGGGCCGAAGCGGAAACGGTGGTCTGCTCCCGCAGCACCTCACCGTAGGTAACAATGGGAATCACCTGCTTGCTGGGTTCATATGTAATGTAATGCTCCGTCCTCAGATCGGAATATGCACTGCTCCAGAACACGCCGCGGGTCAGTTGCGTCTGCCGGTGCAGTTCCACCTCCTGCTGCGTCAAATCCTCGCCCAGCGCCTCCGACGCCGCCGCAGACAGCGTCAGGCCGCTCAGCAGCGTCAGCGCCAGCAGCAGCGAGATACTCTTTCGAACAATTTGCTTCATAGGGTTCCTCCAGTTTGTCGCGCGGTATACATAACACCTTCTATGTTGGCATACAGGATATCATACTCCCCTTGTAAAGTAAACGCGAAATTGTAAACAATTTTCCTCATTTTTTCCTTCCGGTAACGCTCCATCAGCGCAAGCCGCAAAAATGTTCTTGGAGAATCCGGAAACTCGTATTACAATAGGAGCAGAACACAAAGGAGGACTTCTTTCCATGAACGTAAGTATTGACACCTCCCGCTGCATCGGCTGCGGCATGTGCGAATACACCGCCCCCGGTGTGTTCCGAATCGTAGGCCGCTTTTCCACCCCGCTGCCCAATCCGGAAGAGACACAGTACAGACGGGCCCGTGACGCTGCCAACGGCTGCCCAGTCAACGCCATTAAAGTCACCCGCTGAACAAAAAAGAACCTGACCAAACGGTCAGGTTCTTTTTTATGTCTTTCTTATTGCGTCAACGAATGGTGCTCAGCACTTCTCCACCACGATGGCAGTGCCCTGACCGCCGCCGATGCACAGGGTAGCCAGACCCTTCTTGGCGTCTTCACGCTTCTGCAGCTCGTGCACCAGAGTGACAATGATACGAGCGCCGGAAGCGCCGACGGGGTGACCCAGAGCGATGGCGCCGCCGTTGACGTTGACCTTAGCCATGTCGGAGCCCAGCTCACGGCCCACAGCGATGGACTGAGCAGCGAAAGCCTCGTTGGCCTCGATCAGGTCGATGTCGTCGATGGTGACGCCGGCCTTGGCCATAGCAGCGCGGGAAGCGGGAACGGGACCGACGCCCATGATCTGGGGATCGACGCCGCCCTGGCCCCAGCCGATCAGCTTGGCCATGGGCTTCAGGCCGTACTTCTCAACGGCTTCACCGGAAGCGAGAATGATGGCAGCAGCACCGTCGTTGATACCAGAAGCGTTGGCAGCGGTAACGCGCTGGACGTGCTTGTTGGTGTCTTTCTCATGGATACCGGTAACATCGAAGGTGTGGACAACATCCACGGTCTCGGGCAGGACGGGGAATGCACCACGCAGCTTGGCAACGCTCTGAGCGGTAACGCCGGCCTTGGGATACTCGTCACGCTTGAACTCCACGATCTCCTTCTTCACCTTCACGGGGACGGCAACGATCTCATCGTCGAACTTGCCGGCAGCCTGAGCGGCCTCAGCCTTCTGCTGGGAAGCAGCAGCGAAAGCGTCCTGCTCTTCGCGGGTGATGCCCCAGATATCGTTGATGTTCTCAGCGGTGGTACCCATGTGATAGTTGTTGAACACATCCCACAGGCCCTCGTTGATCATGGTGTCGATCATCTTGGTGTGGCCCATGCGAGCGCCGTAACGGCCGGTGGGAACAGCATAAGGAGCAGCGCTCATATTCTCAGTACCACCGCAGACAACGACATCAGCGTCGCCGGCCAGAATGGAGCGGGCACCTTCGATCACGGTCTTCATACCGGAGCCGCAAACCATGCCCACAGTGTAAGCGGGAATCGCATAGGGGATACCGGCCTTCACAGCCACCTGACGGGCAACGTTCTGGCCGATGCCGGCGGTCAGGATGCAGCCGAACATCACTTCATCAACCTGCTCGGGCTTCACGCCGGCACGGTTCAGAGCTTCCTTGACAACGATTGCGCCCATCTCGGCAGCGGGGGTATCCTTCAGGGAGCCGCCAAAGGAGCCGATTGCAGTTCTGCAGCAATTCACAATGTAGAGATCTTTCATGGTGTTCCTCCATTTTGTATGTTTTCTTGACAGCACAGCTGTCTGTTTTTCGTTGGCAGCCGTGTACCCTTCCGATACAATTCCGGGCAAATCCCGCAGTTGCCTACTTTAACGATATTGATTATAGAGAGTTTTTCTGCGCTCGTCAATGTAAATCTAACTTTTGACAAGCGTTCGTTAATTCTTTGTCAATGCACACAGAAGAAACCGTTTTCTTTTGTTATTTTTTTATCAACCAAGTTTTTCCTCGTGCAAGTTTGGCGTTCATATTTTTATTTTTTGCCCTTGGTCATTTCTTCTTCCTGCATCTTTCGATCAAATTCCGCAACATCCAGCTCCTCATAGGCCTTGCTGCACTGCACCTGTGCTTCATCGGCCGCCTTCTGCAGCAGCGCATCGAAATACGGCTCCCTCACCACCGCTGTGTCCAGCTTCAGCCGCCGAAGGATGCAAAATCCCTCTTCTGTCTCCAGAATGCCGGAATACTGTCCTTCTTCCAACGGCGCAATGGCGTCCTCCGCCACAGCGGACAGCGTTTCACCTCCCAGCCTGACGGTCCAGGCTTCGGGGGATGATCCGGTTTCTGCCGCGAGGGCGATAAATTCCGCCATTCGGTCTGCCGCCGCATTCAGCCGTGAAAAAAGCTCCGCGGCCCTTGCGGCGGCTGCAGTCCTGTCCTCTCCTATCGGCACAAGAATACAATCATAGGTCACCCACCCCTGCTCCTCCGCAAAGGCCGCCAGTTCTTCCGCTGCCGGAGCAAGGACGCTCCCTTCCGTGCAGAACAATTCATAAAGCTGTGCGTACATGCGTCCGGTGGCCGCCAGCTCCCCCGCCTGTTCCTGTGTCACTCCCATGTCCGGGACGGCCTGTTTTTCACCGCTCTCTGCCACTGAGCAGCCATATTGCTCCGCCCAGTTCTCCACCGTGGCGTACAGCACCGTATCGGACAAGGCCTGCTGCTTAACATATTCCGCCAGCGTCCCTGCCTCGGCTGCGGCTGTCCAGTCCGGCTCCAGCCCTGCCACCTCATATTCCGTCCGGATGGCGCTGCAGGCACGGGAGAGCCAGTACAGATACCGCCACGCAGGCACCTCCCGCCCGTCCACCACAAGCCAAATGTCCGTTTCTTCCGTCTGTGCGGCATCCTGAAAAGAAGGCGCCTGACGCGAGTCGTCCCCATCGCTGCCACAAGCGGACAGCAGCAGGCACAGCACCAGCGTCAGGCACCAGACCGTACGTTTCATGCAGTTCACTCCTCCCCATGGGTTGTCCTCTTCCATATATATGAGAACGTCAGGGGATTCATGCATAAAAGATCAAGATTTGGGTACGGCTGCTTTTTCCTCCGTGGCCAGCCGCAGGTCCTCCACCAGCGTCAGTGCTGTCTCCAGTACATCCTCGCCCGGTTTCAGCTTCAGTGACAGCGCAGGGATCTCGCCGGCCGCCAGCGTCAGGCGGTACTTGTACTTGCTCAGGCCACACACCGCCACCAGCGCCTCCGGCCGAAACAGGCCCAGCGTAAAGCGCAGTACATCTTTTTTCTGGGTAATATCGGACACGCCCGCCTTGGATGCCGCCGCACGCAGCAGCGCCACATCCAGCAGCGCAAGCACTGATCTTGGCGCTTCGCCGTAGCGGTCCAGCAGTTCGTCCAGCAGATCGGATGCCTCGTCGTTGGTACGGATGGCGGCAATGCGCCGGTAAAGGTCCATCCGCTGTTCCGCAGAGGGCACATAGCGTTCAGGGATATTGGCATTCACCGTCAAATCGGCGGAGCACTCCGTCTCGATCTGCTTCTCTTCGCCCCGTTCCTCCAGCACAGCCTCCTCCAGCAGCTTCAGATACAGGTCATAGCCCACACTCATCAAGTAACCGGACTGCTCCGGGCCCAGCAGATTGCCGGCACCGCGAATTTCCAAATCGCGCATGGCGATCTTGAAGCCGGAGCCAAACTCCACATATTCCCGGATGGCTGCCATCCGCTTGGCGGCGGTCTCCTGCAGGATCTTGCCCTTGCGGAACGTCAGGTAGGCGTAGGCACGGCGGGAACTGCGTCCGATGCGGCCGCGGATCTGGTGCAGCTGGGCAAGGCCCATCTTATCCGCATCCTCGATAATCAGCGTGTTGACATTGGGGATATCGATGCCGGTTTCGATGATGGTGGTACACACCAGCACATCCGCTTCACCGTCCACCATGGCCTGCATGACGGAAGACAGTTCCTGTTCGCCCATTTTGCCGTGTCCCACCACGATGCGGGCCTCCTCGCCCAGCATCTTCTGAATGCGGGACGCCGTCAGATCGATGCTCTCCACCCGGTTGTGGAGATAGTACACCTGTCCGCCGCGGGAGAGTTCTTTGCGCATGGCATCCTCAATGATGCCCCAATCGTGCTCCAGTACATAGGTCTGCACCGGCTGGCGGTCGGCAGGCGGTTCCTCGATGGTGCTCATGTCCCGCAAGCCGGAGAGGGCCATGTTCAGCGTACGGGGAATGGGTGTTGCAGACAGGGTCAGCACATCCACCTGACGGCTCATCTCCTTCAGCCGCTCCTTATGGGTCACGCCGAAGCGCTGTTCCTCGTCAATGACCAGCAGGCCCAGCTGCTTGAACTCCACGCCCTTTTGCAGCAGCTTGTGGGTGCCGATCAGAAGATCGATCGCGCCCCGTTTCGTTGCGTCCAGAATCCGTTTGGCCTCTTTCGTGGTGGTGAAGCGGGAAAGTACCTCGATCTTCACAGGAAAATCCTTGAATCGGCTCATGGCCGTGGCGTAATGCTGCTGGGCCAGCACAGTGGTGGGCACCAAAATGGCAGCCTGCTTGCCGTCTAAAATACATTTCATAATGGCGCGCAGCGCCACTTCCGTCTTGCCGTAGCCCACGTCGCCACAGAGCAGGCGGTCCATGGGCCGGGGCTTTTCCATATCCTTTTTGATATCGGCGATGGCCTGCAGCTGGTCGTCCGTCTCCGCATAGGGGAAGGCCTCCTCAAATTCCAGCTGCCACGGGGAATCCGGCGAGAAGGCAAAGCCGGGACGGCGCTGCCGCTCGGCATACAGGGCGGTCAGGCCCTTAGCCAGATCCTTGGCCGCCTTTTTGGCCCGAGTCTTCTGTCTGGCCCATTCGGTGCCGCCCAGCTTATTCAGCTTCTGGCGGTCCTGATCCTCTCCGCCGCCGATATATTTGCTCACCAGATCCAGCTGCGTCACCGGCACATACAGGCAGTCGCCGCCGGCATAGTCGATCTTGATATAGTCCTTTTCCACCCCGTCCACCGGCAGGCGCTGAATGCCCGCAAAGCGGCCAACGCCGTGATGCACATGCACCACCAGATCACCTACCGTCAGGTCGGTATAGGACTGGATCTTCTGACGGTTACTGTCCTTTTTCAGCTTCGCCCGCCGCTGGGCAACGGTGATCAGCTGGCCCTCCGTCAGCACCGCCAGCCGCAGCGCCGGCCACTCACAGCCGGCAGACAACGCGCCGAGGGTAATACGCACCTCGCCCGCGCGGGGCATGGCAGTTCCCTGCAGGTCCGGTGTGGCGGGAATCCCCCGTTCTTCCAACAGGCGGTGTAAGTTTTTCGCCCGGTTCTCACCGGCACAGAGCACCAGCACCGCGCTGCCGTTCTTTCGGTAGTGGTCCAGATCGGTAACAGCCGTTTCCAAACTGCCGCCGTAGGAACTAAGCTGGCGGGCGTTCATGGTCAGCAGGCCTCTGGGCTTCAGCGGATGGCGAGACGTGGGCAGGGAATCCGTCATGACGACCGGTAATTCCTCCAGCGCGGCATACAGTTCCTCCGCCGAAAGCAGCAGCTCCGCGTACTCGCCGGCCATGATACCGGCCTCCAGCAGGGTTTCCATGTCCTGCTTGTGCTGCACCAGCACACTTTTCACCCGTTCGTCCACCCGTCCGCTCTCACAGAGGAACACAATGCTGTCCTCAGGCAGATAGTGAATGCCTGCCGTCTTTTCCGGATAGATGGCGGCCAGATAGCGGTCCATACCGCCAGGCTCGCTGCCGTGAAGCAGCCGTTCTCCGTCCTCCCGCAGACGGATGGCAATTTGTTCTGTTTTCTGCTTTTTTCCCAGTTTTTCCGCCAAAAGCAGCAGCTTTCGTCCCAGCCCTTCCATGCCGCCCTCGGCACAGTGGGGCAGCACCTCCGCCGCAGGCAGCAGCAGACAGGAAGAGACATTGGCGGTGCGGCGCTGGTTTGCAGGGTCGAAGAAACCCATGGAATCGATCTCATCATCGAAAAACTCGCAGCGCACCGGCTGCTCCATCAGCGGGGAAAACACATCCAGAATACCGCCTCGCAGCGCAAACTGGCCCACACCTTCCACCTGGGTGCAGCGGGTATATCCGGCAGACAGCAGTTGCTGTGTCAGTTGCTGCAGATCCACCTGCTGTCCCACAGACAGCCTGACAGCCAGCGCCTGCAGCCGCTGCGGCGGCAGAGTCCGCGCCATCAGCGCATCCGCCGTGGTCACTACGATCCGCGCTTCGCCGCAGGCAAGGGCATACAGCGCCGCCAGCCGTCCCTGCTCCCACTCACGGGAAGAGATGGCACCGGGCCGCAGCTGCCACTCCCGGTGCAGCAGCACCACCGGTTTGATCCCGCTCAGGGTTTCCAGATCCGCGCTCAGCTGCCGCACTTCCCGCTCGTCACCGCAGACGAATACCGCGGGCCGTTCCGCAGCCTGCGCCACAGCGGCTCCCACACAGGCCCGCTGCACCTGCTGCAATCCGCTGATGGCGGCGGGACAGCCGCCGTCCTCCACACGGCGCACCAGTTCCGCCACTTCTGGAAGCGTATTCAGTTGCCGCAGAAACTGTTTCATAGCAAACTCCTGTAAAAATTTGGAAATTTTAGGGCACACTGCCCCCTCACCGCCGCAGGCGGGAGGGGGTATTCGTTATGTTCTATTGTATGGGACTCCGGTTTATGACACGCCGCCGTCAGTTGAAGCCGTTCATGGCTTTCTGGCAACCGTGGCGGATGATGCACTCAGCGGCCTCGATGGCCTTTTCAAAGGATTCGGCCAGAATTTTCCGTTCTGCCTGAGAGGGCGCACCGATCACCCAGTCCACCATGTCCTTATCCGTACCCTCCGGCGCACCCACGCCGATCTTCACGCGAGGGAACTCCTGCGTACCCAGATGGGCGATGATGTTCTTGATGCCGTTGTGGCCGCCGGCACTGCCGCTGGGGCGCACCCGCAGCTTGCCCACCGGCAGAGAGATGTCATCGTAAATCACCAGCACATGGTCGGCGGGAATTTTGTAAAACTGGGCCGCCTCCCGCACCGCTTCACCGGAGAGGTTCATATAGGTCTGGGGTTTCATCACCAGACATTTGCAGCCGGCAAAATTCATAATATTATATGCAGACTTGAACTTCACCTTATTCAGCTTCACGCCCTCTTTCTCCGCCAGCAGCTCCACGGTAAGAAAGCCCATATTATGGCGGGTATGCTCATATTTCTGACCGGGGTTGCCGAGACCCACCACCAGCCAGTCCACAGCAGACGATTTGTTTCCAAACAGCATATCATTTCTCCTTCGGACAGACTACAAGGGCGGGAAAGTTGCCTTTCCCGCCTTGTTGAAATACATGATAAAGAGGATCAACGGAACAGCTTGGAGACAGAAACTTCCTGGAAGATGCGCTCGATGGCCTCGCTGAACATGGGAGCGACGGTCAGATACTTGATCTTGTCGCTCAGGCCGGCCTCGATGGCAGGAATGGTGTCCAGCAGAGCCAGCTCGGTAATGTCGCTGTTGTTGATGCGGTCGATGGCAGGGCCGGACAGCACGCCGTGGGATGCGCAAGCATAGACATGCTTGGCGCCGCCCACTTCGATGATGGCCTTGGCGGCATTGCACAGGGAACCGGCAGTATCCACCATGTCGTCAAACAGGATGCAGTCCTTGCCTTCCACGTCGCCGATCACATTCATGACCTCGCACTGGTTGGCCTTCTGGCGGCGCTTGTCCACGGTGGCCAGCTGCATGTGCAGCTTCTGTGCAAAGGCACGGGCGCGGGCCACGCCGCCCACATCAGGAGCAACGACGACCATATCATCGCAGCGCTCACCAAACTTCTTGGCGTAATAATCCACAAAGATGGGGTTGCCCAGCATATTGTCAACAGGGATATCAAAAAAGCCCTGAGTCTGGGCGGCATGCAGATCCATGGTCAGCACACGGTCGGCGCCTGCGGCGGTGATCATGTTGGCCACCAGCTTGGCGGAAATGGGATCACGGGCCTTGGCCTTGCGGTCCTGACGGGCATAGCCGAAATAGGGGATGACCGCGGTAATGCGGCCGGCGGATGCACGGCGCAGCGCATCAATCATAACCAGCATTTCCATCAGGTGGTCGTTGACAGGCTTGCAGGTGGACTGCACCACGAACACGTCGCTGCCACGCACCGTCTCGTAAATGGAGACAGAAGCCTCGCCGTCTGCAAAACGCTTCACTTCAGAGTCGCCCAGTTTCGTTCCCATCAGAGAACAGATATCCTGTGCAAGCTTCGGGTTGGAATTACCGCAAAACACTTTGATATCCTTGCCGTGTGCAATCATTTTTTACGCCCTCTTTTCTTTTTCTATATCAAAAATAATTTGAATTCGATCAGGTATCGCTTGCCTGCGGAGGCTGCATGCCTCGTGCCTGCATAGCAGGCTCGAGCTCTGCAATGGTCTCAGGCCCATAAACCGGCAGCCAGCCGGGGATCAGGGTGGCACCCTGCACCGCGTTGGTCATCTTGGTCTCCCAGGTATCCTGCAGCTCATAGCCGGGGGCGGCATAGACAAAGCCCGCACCCGCTTCAGCAAAGGGGATCGCGCCTCTGACAAACACCAGCACCGGATCCGGCGTCTTCAAGAAACTCATCAGGTCAGATTGCTGCTCGGATACGGTCACATCCGCATCCGCCGGAAAGCATTTCCGGGCCTCTTCTGCAAATCGAGGGCTGCAGACGACAAAAAACCGCTGCACGCCATCGGCCAGCAACTGACTGCTCATCCATTTCAAGATCGGGCAAGAGAGAACTGCTTCCAGCATCAGCGGTTTAGAGCCCACGGCGATCGCGGCATCTTCTTCCATGAAAAAAACACTGCTTTTGGGGAAATCCATGACAATTCCCTCCTTTCGAAAATTCCAGCTTCATTATATCAAACTTTTCTTAGAAATCCAGCCTTTCCGGAGAAATTGTCTTAAAATTTTTCCGAATTTTTCTGTTTTTTTCTCGGTCTTTTTTGTCCAAATGCCCATATCCGGAAAAAACGTCAGGTTTTCTGAAACTTTTTCGGCATTTTGCAAAAAATAACCGCGTATCCCCGTCTTTTTCCATAAAAAGTGTGGATTCTTTGCAAAAATGGTTGAATTTACAAAGGTAAAGGATTACAATATGTTCCGTTCGTATGAAAAGGAGGTGCCCCCATGCTGAACATCGTATTAGTGGAACCGGAGATCCCGCAGAACTGCGGTAACATTGCCCGCACCTGCGCCGCCACCGGCAGCCGCCTGCACCTTGTCCGTCCGCTGGGGTTTGACATCTCCGAAAAAGCCGTCAAGCGTGCCGGACTGGACTACTGGCATCTGGTGGAGGTTTTCGACTACGAAAATCTGGACGACTTGTTTCAAAAGCATCCGGAAGCCGCTGACGAAGCCTGGCTCACCACCACCAAGGCGCCCCGTTCCTATCAGGAAGCCTGCTTCACCACGGACAGCTGGCTGTTCTTCGGCAAGGAGACCGCAGGCCTGCCCATGGATTTCCGGGAGCGATTCCGGGAACGCTGTATTCGTCTGCCCATGGTCTCAGAAGCCCGCAGCCTGAATCTCAGCAACACCGTGGCCGTCTGCGTATATGAGGCGCTACGGCAAACCGGCTTCCCCGGCCTGCTGGACACCGGCGAAATGGGAGACATTTGAATTTCCGGCGCAGCCGCGCCGACACTTTCTATTTTATGGAGGATCCTATGAATTACAACAAGAAGACGGTTCGCGACGTGGAGATCGCCGGCAAGAAGGTCCTGCTGCGCTGCGATTTCAACGTTCCTATGGCCAAGGACGGCAGCGGTGTCATCACCGATGACAAGCGCATCCGTGCCGCCCTTCCCACCATTCAGTATTTGCTGGAGCAGAACGCCGCTGTGATCGCCTGCTCTCACATGGGAAAGCCCCAGCCCAGCTTTGAAAAATGGGTACAGAAGCAGACCGAAAAGGGCAAGGCCCCCGCCTCCCTCACCGAGGAGAAGTGGAAGAAATCTCTGGCTGAACTGAGCCTGAAGCCCGTAGCTCAGCGCCTCGGCGAACTGCTGGGCAAGGAAGTCATCATGGCTGACGACGTGGTGGGCGCTGACGCACAGGCCAAGGCCGCCGCACTGCAGCCCGGCCAGATCCTGCTGCTGGAAAACACCCGCTTTGAAAAGGGCGAGACCAAGAACGATCCTGCGCTGGCCAAGGCCATGGCCGGCATGGCGGAGCTGTATGTGTCCGACGCCTTTGGCGCCGTGCACCGCGCCCACGCCTCCACCGCAGGCGTAGCAGAATACCTGCCTGCCGTTTCCGGCTTCCTGATCCAGAAGGAGCTGGACTTTATCGGCGGTGCACTGGCCAATCCCAAGCGTCCTCTGGTGGCCATTTTAGGCGGCTCCAAGGTCTCTTCCAAGATCGGCGTCATCAACAACCTGCTGGAGATCGCCGACACCATCATCATCGGCGGCGGCATGGCCTATACCTTCTCCGCCGCACAGGGTGGTAAGGTGGGCGACAGCCTGCTGGAAGCCGACTGGATGGATTACTCCAACGAAATGGTCGCCAAGGCAGCATCCAGGGGCGTGAAGCTGCTGCTGCCTGTGGATACCGTCTGCGCCGACAAGTTTGCTCCCGATGCCAACACACAGACCGTTGTTGCCGGCGAGATTCCCAATGGCTGGCAGGGTCTGGACATTGGCCCCAAGACCGTGGAGCTGTACTGTGCTGCCGTGCAGGATGCCGGCACCGTGATCTGGAACGGCCCCATGGGTGTGTTTGAGTTCCCTGCCTTCGCCAAGGGCACCGAGGCTGTTGCAGAAGCCCTCAGCAAGACCGACGCCATCACCATCATCGGCGGCGGCGACAGCGCGGCTGCCGTGCAGCAGCTGGGCTATGCCGACAAGATGACCCACATTTCCACCGGCGGCGGCGCCTCCCTCGAGTTCATGGAAGGCAAAGAACTTCCCGGTGTGGCTTGTCTGCTTGACAAGTAAGCGTTTTTTAAACTCATCCGCCAAACCAGCGAAGCGGGAGGTGAATTGCCGCGCAGCGGCAAGAGATACCCCTCTGGAGGGTTTTGCGGATGAAAAAGGAGACGCAGCGGAACGAGCAAGTTTTCGCCGCAAGCGGAAACGAGAGATGTGTAGCTTGCGGCAACGGCATGGAGGGCAAGGAGATTCCCGGCGTGGCCTGCCTGCTTGATGCCTGAGCGCTTCATGCCTTTTAACAAGTAAAAATCTTTCAAAAAGTTCCGTTTTTCTTATAAAACCCTTGACAAAACCAGCCGTTTTCGTTATAAATTAATAGGTTTTGCATTTGTAACTACCGTTTTGAGAAAACGCGCATATAAACAGACATAAAGGAGACAGAAATTATGAATCGCAGATATCGCAAGACTGTCATCGCCGGTAACTGGAAGATGAACATGACCGCTACCGAGACCAAGAAGTTTGCCGAAGAAATCAAGAAGATCATGCCCCGTGCCAAGTGGTGCGAGACCCTGATTTGCGTCCCCGCCTGCAACATCTCTGTTGCCATGAAGGCTCTGAAGGACGCCCGTATCTCCGTCGGTGCCGAGAACGTCTACTTCGAGGAGAAGGGTGCTTACACCGGCGAGGTTTCCGCCGACATGCTCAAGGATTTGGGCGTGAAGTACGTCATCGTGGGCCATAGCGAGCGCCGCGAGTACTTCTGCGAGACCGACACCACCGTCAACAAGAAGGTCCACGCCGTCCTGAACGCCGGCATGAACCCCATTATCTGCGTGGGCGAGAGCCTGGAGCAGCGCGAAACCGGCATCACCAACGAGTGGATCGCCCTTCAGGTAAAGGCCGCCCTGTACGGCGTACCCGCCGACAAAATGCGCCGCTGCATTATCGCCTATGAACCCATCTGGGCCATCGGCACCGGCAAGACCGCCACTGCCGAGCAGGCAGGTGAGGTCTGCTCCAATATCCGCGCTACCATTCGTGCCCTGTACGGTGCCCGCGTGGCCCGCAGCGTCACCATCCAGTACGGTGGCTCCATGAATCCCAAGAACGCAGCCGAACTGCTGGCCCAGCCCGACATCGACGGCGGCCTGATCGGCGGCGCTTCTCTGAAGCCCGAGCAGTTCGTTGACATTATCAACGCTGCCAACCAGGAGTAATGTTTTTTTCGAGGGGGAAGCAACTTCCCCCTCGAAGTCCCCTTTGGGGGCCGTGATCGTCTGGCTCAGCCAGCAAGAGGATTTTCTATGAACAAAACACCAACAACCCTGATCATTATGGACGGCTTTGCCGCCGGCACTCCCGACGCCGGCAACGCCGTGCAGGCCGCGCAGACGCCCTGCATCGACCGGCTGTTTCAGGAATATGCCCACACCCAGCTGAACGCCTCCGGTCTGAACGTAGGTCTGCCCGACGGTCAGATGGGCAACAGCGAAGTGGGGCACACCAACATCGGCGCAGGCCGCGTGGTGTTCCAGGATCTGCCCCGCATCACCAAGTCCATTGCCGACGGCGATTTCTTCCAGAACCCCGCCTACAATCACGCCATGGACGCCTGTATGGAAAAGGGCTCTGCCCTGCACCTGATGGGTCTGCTCAGTGACGGCGGCGTCCACTCCCACCTGACCCACCTGTTTGCCCTGCTGCAGATGGCAAAGGAGAAGGGACTGGAGCGCGTCTACATCCACGCATTCTTAGATGGCCGCGACGTTTCTCCCACCTCCGGCGCGGACTTCGTCGCCCAGACGGTGGAAAAGTGCCGCGAGATCGGCGTGGGTAAAATTGCCACTGTGATGGGCCGTTACTACGCCATGGACCGCGACAAGCGCTGGGACCGCGTGGAGCAGGCCTATGACGCTATGGTCTACGGCGAGAGTGCCCACTACAATCCCATCCCCGTAGCTGCCGTGAAGGATTCCTATCAGTTAGGCATTACCGATGAATTTGTGGAACCGGTGGTCTGCGATCAGGAGGGCACCATTTCCGATAACGACAGCATCATCTTCTTTAACTTCCGTCCCGACCGCGCCCGCGAGATCACCCGCACGCTGGTGGACCCCGACTTCGACGGCTTTACCCGCCAGTTCTTCCCCGTGACCTTCGTGTGCAACACGGAGTATGACGCAACCATGCCCAATGTGGAGGTGGCTTTCCCCCGCATCACCGTCCGCAACGGTCTGGGCGAATATCTCAGCCAGATGGGCATGACCCAGCTGCGCATTGCCGAGACAGAGAAATACGCCCATGTGACATTCTTCTTTAACGGTGGCAGCGAGACCGTGTTCCCTGGTGAGGATCGCGTGCTGGTGGCTTCCCCAAAGGTTGCCACCTATGACCTGCAGCCGGAGATGAGCGCCATTGAGGTGTGCGACAAGTGCGTGGAGCGCATTGAGTCCGGAGCCTACGACGTGATCATCCTGAACTTTGCCAACTGCGACATGGTAGGCCACACCGGCGTTTTTGACGCCGCGGTGAAGGCTGTGGAAACCGTCGACGCCTGCGTGGGCCGCGTGGTGGAAGCTACCCTGAAGATGGGCGGCATTGCCATGGTCACCGCCGACCACGGTAACGCCGAGCAGATGACGGAGGCTGACGGCAGCCCCATGACTGCCCACACCACCAATCCCGTTCCCTTCATCCTCTGCGGTGCCGGCACCGAGCTGCGCGCCGACGGCCGTCTGGCCGACATCGCCCCCACCATGCTGGACGTGATGGGTCTGGCCTGTCCCGAGGAGATGGACGGCAAAACGCTGATCCTGAAATAAAGAAAAAGCGGATGGCTGATGGGCCACCCGCTTTTTTGTATAATTGTATAATTTTTTCCGCTTTTGTCCATACTTTCCTCCGGACCCAAAACTTTGAGGGAGGTATGATACATGAAAGAAAAATGGGATGCCTTTATGGGGCGGTTCGGCTTTGCGGTGACGATGGCCATCTGCCTGCTGGTGGTAGGTATCAGCGGCTGCTTTTTGCTGTTTGACCGCGATAAGGAGCCTGCACAGCCGGAGCAGTCACCGTTCAGCGAGGAAGCCGCCGCGCCGGTAAGCGAAATCCCCGCGCCAGAAGATTCCACACCCCAGACAACGCCGCCCGCGGTGGAAACCCTTTCTCCGGAACCGGAAATCGCGGTATCCGCACCTATGCCGGAAATCCCCGTAGACGACACCCCGGTGATCGCGGAAGCCCCGCAGCTGATCGTTCCCCCGCTGAAGGGCGATGTGCTGGCAGTGTTTTCCATGGATACGCTGGTATACAGCGAAACGCTGGGCGACTGGCGC
>JAZRCP010000022.1:0-31548 GCA_045659825.1 Dysosmobacter sp.
GCTCGTTTGCCCATATTTAGGCTACACTGTATGGGTATTCAGCGGAAACAATGCCCTTTGTATCAAATGGCAGAGGTTTAAATTTCAATTTTCTTGAATGTGTCGATTTTGCTCCCTTTGTCAGCATATCCATTATCAGAGAAACACCCTTGCCTATGTCATTACCCATATACTTCTCCATCCAGTGGAACAGAGAACAGTAGTGGTCAAGATATTTTGAAGCCCCCTCTCTATGGATAACCATAAAGCCTGTGAGATTAGAGTGATAGGCATTTATCCTACCTAAATTGAACGCTCCAGAGGAGTGTTTACCAGAGGGTATCTGTCTTAAATGTGCCTTGTGATTGTTAGCGAATGTTCTGTATGCTCTCAAACTGTCAGACACAAGAATACTTTCATTGGAGAACTTGCCGCTCCACATTTGTTCAATGTGCTTTGGCTCAATCTTGCCAATACAAGCAGGTGAGAGATAACTGTTCCCCAACATATCTTTGCCTGACAGAACACACACTTGCTGATTGCTGATACCCCTCTTTTTCTTCTGCACTTTATCCAGATTGAGTAAGACCTCAACGGCTTTCTGACCGTCCATTTTGTTCAGCAAAGCAGACAATTTAGACGCAGATGGTTGAATACCTTGTTTCTTTTCCTCTGCGGTCAACTCGTCTGCTCTTCTCTCTAACCCTTGTAAATCTTCGACCTCTGCAAGGTCATATCCTGCCTGCCCCACATACTCATATCGCTGCTTTTTGTTTCTGTGGTGGTTAGGCATTCTTCCAAGAACTTCAATGAAGAAATCCTTGTCTTGCATACCCTTAAAAGACAGAGGGGTATAGTATTCGTCGCCCTCTACAATGGTAGGGAAACTATCTTGTTCACCCTCTAACTGCTGAACAAGAGAACAGACCTTATGACGATTGAACCAAGCAGTAGCAATATTTATTTCCATAGTTTCCTTAATGGTAGGCAGACTGACATTACACATTGTCAGATAGACAAACTCCTGCCATTGCTCCAAAGTCAGTTTAGAGCGATACAAGAAAGTACCATTGGTATCTCCCAAAATCTTCTTGCAATCTTTGCAACGGTATTTCTGTCTGCCATTTTGGTGGCGACCATTCTTTATGACATTGATACTGCCACAATGAGGACAACAAAAAACCTCACTCCTATTACGAGTGCATTTTGCAAACAGTTCCTTTTCCTCTTGTGTCAGTTCCTTGATTTTGGTGGTCTTCTTTTCCTCTTTGACCTCTTGCTTTTCGGTCAAAACAGATTGCAGTTCTGCCAACTGTGCAGATGTGAAGTCGCCACCTATCACTGCGTTCAGAAGTTTGTAAAAGTCAGTCATATCTATCTACCTCCACTAAATGTCTCATTCTCATTTAGTGAATAGTAGATTTTTATGTCCGATTTTGATTTATAACTGTCCTCTTGTCATTTTGACGGAGAAAATGTACTAACAACCATTATCTAAAAAAGGGACTAATTCTTTATGTCAGCAGAAATCCCATTTATGCATATTCATCAGTCAAAATGTATAATTTTTGTTCACCAATATTTATCTCGGACAGAGACTATACAATAGAAGTGCTGCATGCGGAACCGTACGCACGGGGGTGAAAGGTCGGGGTTATTTCCGGCCCTATTTAATTGCCAGCAAACATTTGAGTGGGGAAATTGCACAATATGAAGCCTTAAAACTGTGCAAAACGCATGCGGAAAAGAAAACGTGTTAAAAAATCTTTGCTGAAATCGCTAATTTTTGTCGACTTATTCACAAATTATACACAAATCTTAATATTACCTCTTAACAAAAAGAATGTAAGGATGTATAATGTCTGCTATAAGTGGACTCTTATATTTCATGCAAAAAGGATGTGGGAACGCATACATGGAAATGACCATGCAGGAGCGGTTGGAAAAGCTTTTAAAAGCCTATTCCCATCACTATGACATTGAACGTGATGTGAATGTGGAAGGGGGCAGTTACCCTGCTGCGGCCACATTTTTCATGCGGGATGAAAACTATGCTTTTATCCGCGAAGCGGTGATCAGTGCGTACGAGCAGTACGAATATGTTTATTTCTTTATGACGGAGCATCTGGATACCGCCATCGCGAAAGAACTGCTCGACCGGACGCTGAACGCCGGTATGGCTCGCATCAAGCCCCATAAGGAGCACAAGTGCTCCTATGTGACACTGGTGGTCCTTGCGGACACCATCGACGAGGAAGCGAAGAGCCTGATCCAAAAGACGCGCTTCCAGAAAAACTATCGACTGGCACTCCATGGCTGGATGGAGTATCACATTGCTGCAATGGAAACATCCACGCACAGCTTCCTTTCTAATCCAGCCGGAAAGGAAGCAAGAAAAACGTTGGAACTGAACTTCAGTTCCGAGGTACATTAAGAAGGGAGAGTACAATTATGTCTGGTTTGCTTCTTGTCATCATTGGCTCCGCTCTGCTCCTGCTCGGCTATATCTTCTATGGCCGTTACCTGTGCAAGCAGTGGGGTGTCGGTGAAGGCGGCGAAACCCCCGCTCACACCATGAACGATGGTGTTGACTATGTCCCCGCAAAGGCGGCCGTTCTGATGGGCCACCATTTCTCCTCCATCGCTGGTGCCGGCCCCATCACCGGTCCCATCAGCGCTGCCGGCGCTGGCTTCGGCTGGTTGGCCTGCACCCTGTGGATCGTCATCGGCGGTATCTTCTTCGGCGGTGTCCATGACTTCGGTGCCCTGTTTGCATCCGTTCGTCACGGCGGCAAGTCCATCGGCGAGATCATCTCTGCCAACATGTCCGTTCGCGCCAAGCGCCTGTTCATCATCTTCTCTTATCTGACCCTGATCCTGGTCGTGGCTGCTTTCGCATCCATTGTTGCCGGTACTTTCGGTGCCACTTATGTTGACGGTGCTCTGGATAAGGTTGCTTCCACCGCTAATGCTCAGGTTGCCATGGTTTCTCTGCTGTTCATCGTGATCGCAATCATCTTTGGCTTCTGCGTCTATCGTAAGAATGCCCCCGTTGGCATCGCTTCCGTTGTGGGCGTCATTGCCATCGTTGCGATCATCTTCATCGGCCTGAAATTCCATCCCATTTATCTGTCCACCAACGTTTGGATGTGGATCTGCGGCGCTTACATTCTGGTCGCCTCAGTCACTCCCGTGTGGATCCTGCTGCAGCCCCGTGACTACCTCAGCTCCTTCCTGCTGTATGCAATGCTGGGCCTGGCCGTCATCGCTGTTGTTATGGGCAATCCCTCTCTGGACACCCTGCCCGTCCTGAACAAGGTCGGCAACACCACCCCCGTGTTCCCCGTTCTGTTCACCACCATCGCTTGCGGTGCTATCTCCGGCTTCCATTCTCTGGTTGGCACCGGCACCACCTCCAAGCAGCTGGATAAGGAACCCGATGCGAAGCCCATCGCTTACGGCGGCATGCTGATCGAGTGCGTTCTGGCTCTGCTGACCCTGTGCGCTGTCGCTCACGCTTATTCCTATGCCGGCACCGATAAGGCTCTGACCGGTGCTACCGCTATCTTCGGCGGCGGTATCGCTGACATGATCGATCCTTCTCGCGGCACCGTGTACAGCGTTCTGTTCACCCTGCTGGTTCTGACTTATTCCACCTTCTGCCTGACCTCCCTGGACACCGCTACCCGCCTGGGCCGCTTCATGTTCCAGGAGTTCTGGATCGACGCTTCCAAGGGTGAGACTCCCGAGAACGTCACCGGCTACAAGAAGGTTCTGTCCAATCCCTATGTCGCTACCGTCATCACCGTCGTGCTGGGCATCCTGCTGGGCATGAACGGCTATGCCAAGATCTGGGCCCTGTTTGGCTCCGCCAACCAGCTGCTGGCCGCTCTGGCCCTGCTGGCTATCGCCGCATGGCTGGGCAACACCGGCAGAAAGAACGCCATGTGCTGGATTCCCATGTTCTTCATGCTGGCTGTTACCATCGCTTCTCTGATCATCAACACCAAGACCCAGATCGGCCTGATTACTGCCGGTGGCGCTGACTGGGGTCCCTATGTCCAGGCTGTCGTGGGTGTCCTGCTGGTCATCCTGGCTCTGGTTCTGGCTGTTGAGGGTATCCAGACCATCTTCGGCAAGAAGAAGGCTGCGAAGTAATTTTCGCCTTTCGACAAACGGCAGAGTTTTGCCAGTCTCTGTTGTGAACAAAAAGGAGCTGCCGCATTGCGGCAGCTCCTTTTTTGCGTGCTGTGTCAAAAGTTCTATAAATTATGACAAGGCGCTCCGTATCAAACGGAGCGCTTCAGCTTATTGATCACACAGGAGATGAAGAGCTTCCAGATAACCGGGCAGCCCGTGGCCGCGAATGGTGCCGATGCAGGCTGCGCGGATATAGGACACATGGCGGAATTCCTCGCGGCTGTCCGGATCGGAGACGTGGACCTCCACCGTGGGAATTCCCACGGCCTTGACGGCGTCCAGCAACGCTACACTGGTGTGGGTGTAGGCGGGAGGATTGATGATGATGCCGTCTACCTTGTCAAAATAGGCCTGCTGAATGGCGTCCACCAGAGCACCCTCGTGGTTGGACTGGAAGAAGGCCGCCTCTACGCCGAGCAGGTCTGCCTCGGCTTGGATCATGGTTTTCAGATCTTCGTAAGTGGCCTTGCCGTAGATCTCCGGCTGGCGGATGCCCAGCATGTTCATGTTGGGGCCGTTAATCACCAGAATTTTCAAAGAAATCCCTCCAAATCGCTTGCGCGGTTTCCTCAATGGAACCGCTGTTCTCAATCGGAACATCCCGGAACCGGGCGTACAGGGGTTCGCGCTCTGCCCACATGACGCCAAGATCGGCGCCCTGAGACAGGGGGCGGCCGTCGGTGGGCAATGCCTTCAGGTCCCGCAGCAGATGATAGATGCGGCCGTTTTGATGCAGCGGCGCGTAGTTTCGCGGGTCCTTTACCACACCGCCGCCGGTCAGGATGATCTTGCCGGACAGCTTTCCGGCCTCGGCCGTGACCTCCCGCTCTAATGTGCGGAAGGCTGCCTCGCCCTCTGTCGCAAAAATTTCGGGAATGCTGCATCCGGCTTTTTCCACGATGCGTTGGTCAAGATCAATGGCTTCCCGCCCTGTCAGTGCGGCCAGCGCCTGTCCAACGGAGGTCTTTCCGCAGCCGGGCATGCCGATGAGAACGATGTTGGCGGCATCCCGCCGCAGCATGGCGAGAATCTGCTCGTTTTCGCAGTCAGGAATGGTTTTGTTGAAGAAGTGTTCCTCTGCCGCCTTGGCCTGCGCCACCAGCATGGGAAGACCGTCGGAGCAGGGAATTCCCAGTTCCTCCGCCTGCAGCAGCAGAGCGGTGCGGCGGGGATTGTAGATCACGTCCAGCACTCCGCAGCAGGCGGGAAACGTGCGCAGGTCTACGGGGGAGGCCCCGTTGTGAGGATACATGCCCACAGGAGTGGTGTTGACGATAATCCCCGCATCAGCGTGGCGGGAGAGATTTTCGTAGTTGTTGTTGCCGGAACGGGAGATCACGACGACCTCTGCCGCTCCCATGGCGCGGGAGACAGCCTGCGCCGTCAGAGAGGCACCGCCGCTGCCCAAAACGACAACTTTTCTTCCGGAAAGAGAGATGCCTGCTCGCTCCGCCATCCAGCGGAAACCAACGGCATCGGTATTCCAGGCATACAGCTTTCCGTCCGCGCGGCGGGAGAGGGTGTTGACGCTGCCGATGGCGTGTGCCGCCGCATCGATGACATCGCAATAGGCCATCACATCCCGCTTGTAGGGAATGGTGACGTTCAGACCGCCGATGTCGGAGCGGGCCAGAAAAGACCCCAATTCCTCCGGTTCCAATTCAATCAGACGATAGTCCTCGCAGCCCAGTGCCTTATGGATGGGAGCGGACCAGCTGTGCCCCAGTGTTCGGCCCAGCAGGCCGTAAATACGTTCCTCCATGGCTTTACACTTCCGCGTAGGAGCCGAGGTACTGGAATCCGCTGCAGTTGCGTTCCAGTTCCTGCAGCATGGCCAGCACGCTGGGGTCCTGTACGGAGGCTTCGATCTCAAGGAAGAAGATGAACTCAAAATTTCGACCGGTCACAGGGCAGGACTCCAGCTTGGTCATGTTGATGTCCAGTGCGGCCAGCTTGGAGAGGATCTCATACAATGCACCGGGGCGGTTGTCGGTAGAAACGATCAGGCTGATGCGGTTAGCACCGGCATAGATGGCAGGTGTTTTGGAAATGCAGATAAAGCGGGTGTAGTTGTTGTCGCTGTCTTGAATCTGGTCGTTGATACACTCCAGGCCATACAGAGCGGTGCAGGGATGGGAAGAGATGGCGGCAGCGTGACGGTTGCCGCTCTCGGCGACCATCTGCGCGGCAGCCGCTGTGTTGTCGCAGGGAATGACATGTACGCCGTTGAGGCTGTTCAGGAATTTGCTGCACTGGCCGATGGCCTGCTGATGGGAATAGATTTCCGTAATGTCCTCCATCTTCACGCCGGGCAGCGTCAACAGCTCGTGTCGGATACACAGGCGGGTGGAGCGAACGATAGACAGCTTGTGGTCCTGCAGTAGTTCATAAACCGCACGGACTGAGCCATTGGAGCTGTTTTCAATGGGGAGTACGCCAAATTTGCAGAAACCGGACTCTACGGCGGAGACGACTGCGCTGAAGGTCTTGACGTAGACAATGTTGCCGCGAGGCAGCAGCCGGTCGCAGGCGACCTGAGAGTTGGCGCCTTCCACACCCTGACAGGCCACCAGACCCGTCTGAGGGAAGACATCGCTGCCGGCTGCCAGCGCGGATTGGATCTGAGCGGCCACGCGGGTGGGGGCGGAGATCAGTTCTGCCTGACGGGAACGGGCCAGCTCGAACAGTGTGGAGAAGAGGTGGTAGGCATAGCGCTCCTTATCGCCGGAACGTTCCATGACCTTCGCCAGAACTTCCCGCTCCCTCTGTTTGTTGACGATGGGGAGCTTGTGCTCGTTTTTATAGGCGGCGACATCTTCTGCCAACGCCATGCGTTCCAGAAACAGCTGCAGCAGCTGATCGTCTACGGTATCGATTTTTGCTCGAATTTCAGAAAGTTCCATGATTTCCCTCCGTAATCAGATCTAACAGAACAGCCGCTGTGACGGCTTCCACTACCGGAACGGCCCGGTGGGCAATGCAAGGGTCGTGTCGTCCCCGGATCACCAGCTCTGCCGGCGTGGCACCAGACAGGCTGACGGTTCGCTGGGACAGGCTGATAGACGGCGTAGGCTTTACAGCTACCCGCAGTGTGACGGGCATGCCGTTGGTGATGCCGCCTAAAATGCCACCGGCGCGGTTGCTGGCGGTGACGATCTTGCCGTTTTCCATCGTAAAGGGGTCGTTGTTTTCAGAGCCATACAGACGGGCAGAGCCGAAACCGAGACCAAACTCCACTCCTTTGATGCCGGGGATGCCGAACAGGGCGGCAGCCAGACGGTTTTCGATGCCATCAAACATGGGATCGCCCAGCCCGGCGGGCAGGCCAGTGGCCGCGCATTCAATCACGCCGCCGACAGAGTCCAGGGATTCGCGGGCGCGCAGGATCAACTCCTGCATCCGTGCGCCGCAGGTGTCATCTACCACGGGGAAGGGCTTTCGGGCGATCGTGTCGAACAACTCCTGTGTGGGATGCAGCGGGAAAGCGGCGTCCTGTTCTGTGCCGACGGATGCCAGATGCGCTCCCACATGAATGCCGCGGCGGGCGAGGATCTGCTTGGCGATGCCGCCTGCAATGCACAGGGGAGCCGTCAGACGGCCGGAGAAATGGCCGCCGCCCCGCATATCCGCGTGGCCGCTCCACTTGACCCATGCGGTATAGTCCGCGTGGGAGGGACGGGGCTTGTCCAACAGGGCGTCATAATCCGGAGAGTGGGGGTCCTGATTTTCGATGATGGCGCACAGCGGGGTGCCGCAGGTCACATTGTCCATCAGACCGGAGAGGAACATGGGCAGATCCTTTTCTTTACGGGGGGTGGAAAGGGCACTGGTACCCGGTCTACGCCGTGCCAGAAAAGCATTTAGTTCGTCCATGTCAATGGCCTCGCCAGCCGGCAAACCATCGATATTAACGCCAATGGCTTTGCCATGGGATTGGCCGAAAACCGAAATGCGAAGCAGTTTACCGAATTCAGAGGACATGGATGGCACCTCCCAGAGATTGATAGACTTCAAAGAAGTCGGGATAGGATTTGCTGACAGCCTGCGCGCCCAAAATGGTGACAGGGCCGCTGCAGGCTGTGGCGGCAATGGCGGCCGCCATGACGATGCGATGGTCGTTGGCTCCGTCCACTGTGCCGCCTGCAAGGGCAGGCATACCGTGAACGGTGAGAAAGTCGGGGCCTTCCTCAGTTCGTCCGCCGAGAGCCGTGAGCAGTTGATGCACTGTGGCAAGGCGGTCGCTCTCCTTCATGCGCAGGCGGGCGGCGTTGGCAAAGCGTGTTGTGCCGCTGCGGACAGCGGCCATGACGGCCAGAGGCGGCAGCAGATCAGGACAGCCGGACACATCGATTTCCGTGTCACCGGGGCGGGCCAACTTCCAGTACAGTTCAGAGATGACCATGTCCCCCTGTGTGGAGCGGGGATTCAGGCTGTTTAACTGCACCTGATTATCCAAAAAATTGGCGGCATACCAGAAACCGGCCTGAGACCAGTCGGCTTCCACCGTGGCTTCAAAGGCGGTGTAGGGGGCCGGTTCCACATGGAATCCGCGCCCGTCTTCTGAAACGGTGACCGGAACACCGGCAGTTTTCATGGCATCGGTGGTCATGCGGATATAATCGGCGGATTCCAAGGCGGTGGTGCTGACGATGGTGCTGGGTTCATCCAGCAGAGACAGCGAGAACAACAGGCCGGTAAAGAACTGGCTGGACACATTGCCGGGGAGACGGTATTCGCCTACAGCCAGACGGCCCTGAACGGTCAGCGTGCCGTTTTCCAGATGGTAAGAGATGCCCTTTTCTTCAAAGAGGTTAAAATACGGCTGCTGGGGGCGTTCCATCAGGCGGCCCTGCCCGGTGAAGACTCCGCCGCCTGCCACTGCCAACGCAATAGGAATCAGAAAGCGGAGGGTAGAGCCGGACTCGCCGCAGTCAAAATGGGGAAACTGGGCGGCATCACAACGCTGCGGAACGGAATGTCCCAGACCGTGGATGCGGAGGGTGTGGCAGCCTGTCTGCTCCACGCCTGCACCCATGGCGGCCATACAGCGGAGCGTGGCTTCAATGTCTTTAGAAGTGGATACATTGTAAATGGTACTGACACCGCCGCTTAATGCTGCAGCGATGATCAGGCGGTGCGCCATGGACTTGCTGGCAGGCGGAGTTACGGTGCCGGAAAGGCGGCGGGGATCGATCCGGATATCCATGTCAGACCTCCCATCCTGCCGCAATGACCTGCGTCAGATCAGCCACGGGGAGCTTCTTCAATTCGCAAACACCGATTTTGCGGGGGACAACGATGGTGATGTAATCACCGGTGCGTTTTTTATCGGCAGAGGCTGCCCATGCAAGGTCTGCTGCGGCGTATTCTGTGGAAATGGGTAGACCATTCTTGGCAAGACACGCGCAAATGCGTGCTGCAATCGGTTCTTCTGTCCAGCCCAGACGCTCTGCGGACCGCGCCATCATGGCGAGGCCTGCTGCCACGGCGTGACCGTGGGGGAGAGTGTATCCACTGCACTTCTCAATGGCGTGGCCAATGGTGTGGCCCAGATTCAGCAGGCGGCGTTCATTCTGCTCTTTTTCATCCCGCTCCACCACACCGGCCTTATAGGCCACGCAGTGGGCAATCACTTCTGCGGGATCGGCGGTCAGGGTGCCGTCCTCAAACAGGGAAAACAGCGCTTCGTCGCACAGAACGCCGGTTTTAATGGCCTCTGCCGCACCGTCTGCAAAGACGGAAGCAGGCAGAGTGGCGAGACAGTCCGTGTCGCACAGCACGGCGGCGGGCTGCAAAAAGGCCCCTGCCAGATTTTTGCCTGCACGCAGGTCAATGGCGGTTTTGCCGCCCACGGAGGAATCTACCGCGGCCAGCAGCGTGGTGGGCAGCTGCACGCAGCGGATACCCCGCAGATACAGGGCGGCCGCCAGTCCTGCCATGTCGCCGGTCACGCCGCCGCCCAGTGCCACAAGGCAGTCCGTACGGGTCAGGCGTTCCTCGGCCAGAAATTCCAGAATGGCGGCGAGGATATCAAAATTCTTATGGGATTCCCCTGCAGGAAACACATAGGAACTGACAGCAAAACCTGCATTCTGCAAGCTGGTGGATACTGTGCCGAGATACAGCGGCGCCACGGTGCTGTCCGTGACCACGGCGATATGGCAGGGAGCCATCAACTGGCGCAGCTGCGCGCCGCAGGTGCGGAGGAGACCGCTGCCAATAGATACCGTGTAGGCAGGGGAGGTATGAACCTCGATGGTTTGGATGGAGTTTTGCATAGAGAGAACTCCTTTTTTCAATGGTGTGGATGGAAACGAAGCGGTACGGACTTTGCCGAAGACTCAATTGCCGCCCGCAGAGGCCTTCTTTTCCCGACCGTCCTTCAACAGCGCGCGGAGGGTATCCGCATCCTTTGCTTTCAGGGCGTCGGCATATTCCGTCAGATGGGTGATGAGTACATCCAGTTCGCGGGTCAGGTAGTCCGCATCGGCCAGAAACAGTTCCGTCCACATGTCCTCGTCCAGACGGGCCACGCGGGTCATATCCTTGAAGCTGCCGGCGGAAAAACCGCGGCGGCGTTGGGCCTCCGGGGATTTGACATAGGCACTGGAGGTGATGTGTGCTAACTGTGAGGTGAAGGCGATGATACGGTCATGCTCCTCCGGATCAGAAAAGGTGAGCCCTGCAAAGCCGATGTCTAAGAAGAAATGCTTCAGCGTATCCAGCAGATGCATGTCCGTCCGCTTGTCCGGCGTCAGGATCATGGAGGCCCCCACATACAGATCGTCCGTGGAGGCGGTAAATCCGCCACGCTCTCTGCCAGCCATGGGATGACCGCCGATGTAAGCAAAGCCGCAGCGTTCCGCAATGGGGGTGATCCCGCTCACGACCGTGCGTTTCACGCCACACAGGTCCACCACGATAGAGGAAGGGGAAATGCCGTCTGCATGGGAGGCAACCCATGCAATCGCTGCGGCAGGACGGATGGCAATCAGGATCAGATCACACTGCGCAAGATTTTCGTCTGTCAGCGGTGCATCAATGGCACCGCACATGCGGGCCATCATCATGGTTTCTGCATCCAGATCGCTGCCCCAGACGGTGTGGGCGGTGCGGTGCTTGATGCTCTTGGCCATGGACCCGCCGATCAGACCCAGTCCTACAATACCGACATTCATAGGTCAATCCTCCAGAGATTTGAGGCTTTTGTGAAGTGCCAGCAGCTTCTTGGCCAGCGGGTCAAAGACCTCAGGCTTCAAGGATTGGGAACCGTCACACAGGGCGTGGGCGGGGTCGTTGTGCACTTCGATCTGCAGGCCGTCGGCACCGATAGCTACTGCGCCCATGGACAGGGGATCTACCATCCAGCTCTTGCCGGTGGCGTGGCTGGGATCGATGATGATGGGCAGATGGGTCAGTTTCTTCATCATGGGAATGGCAGCCAGATCCAGCGTGTTGCGGGTCTGGGTCTCGAAGGTGCGGATACCCCGTTCGCAGAGGATTACATTCTCGTTGCCGCCAGCCATGACATACTCGGCGCTCATCAGCCATTCTTCGTAGGTAGCCGACATACCGCGCTTGATCATCACAGGCTTGTCCTGATGGCCTACCGCCTTCAGCAGATCAAAATTCTGCATGTTGCGGGCACCGATCTGGATCACGTCCACATCCTTGAACAAGGGGAGCTGGCTCAGATCCATCAGTTCGGTGACGATGGGCAGGCCGGTTTCCTGACGAGCTACTTTCAGGTATTCCAGACCCAACTCGCCCAGACCCTGGAAGGAGTAGGGAGAGGTGCGGGGCTTGAAGGCACCGCCGCGCAGCATGGTGGCGCCGCTGGCTTTCACGGCCTTGGCGATGGCCACTACCTGATCTTCAGATTCCACAGAGCAGGGGCCTGCCATAATGGTCAGATTGCCGCCGCCGATCTGGGTGTTGCCCACGGAAATGACGGTGTCCTCGGGGTGGAACTTGCGGTTGGCGTTCTTATAAGGCTCCTGTACCCGCTTGACATTCTCTACGATATCCAGGGCGGCAATCAGGTCCATATCCAGTTTGGAGGTGTCACCCACAAGACCGAGAATGGTGTGGGCCTCGCCGATGCTGGTGTGGATGGTGATGCCCTTTTCCTGCAGCCAGGAGATCAGGCTTTCCAGCTGGTCACGGTTGGGATTGTGTTTCAAGACGACGATCATAATCAAATTCCTCCTCAATGTTCGGATGATAGAAAAAACCCGCAGCCGGTTTGGCTGCGGGTTTTCATGTACAGACGGATCAAAAACCGACCTTACACGCCCTGATTACGCCAAACCAGAATAAGCCTTACCTGCAAAGTAGGTAAAGCTAAAGTAACGGTATGCAGCGTAACGGACAGAATTGGTCATAAACAAGTCCCTTTCGGTCTCTTTGATTACCTTAAGAATAGCACTTTGCATTGAAAAAGAAAACAGTGAGAAATCACAAATGAAACGCTTGAAAACGTGCGGATTTGTACAAATACACAAAGAAAACGGCAAAAAACGGGATGGTCAGGGAGCAAAGATCAGACGGGATGAAAATGAAAATCCGCTGTGGACGAAATGAAGGAGAAGAATTGACTTTCTGTGGAAAAGCTTTTACAATAGAACCACTTTTGGAATAAAGGCGGCGGTTTTTTGAAGATTCTTGTGCAAATCGGTATTGTGTTCGGGCTTTACTGGCTCAGTCAGGGCATCGAGCAGGCTTTGCCGTTTTCCTTTCCGGCCAGCGTGATCAGCCTGCTGCTGTTGCTGGTGCTGTTGGTACTCCGAGTGATCAAACTGGAACATGTACGGGAAAAGGCGGATTTTCTCCTGGGAAATCTGACATTCTTTTTTATTCCCGTTTCTGTCAGCATTATAAACTATATTGATGTGATCCGTGAAAATGCGGTGGCCTTTTTGGTCATCTGCATCGTTTCCACGGTGCTGACCTTTGGCGCGACCGCCTGGGCAGTGCAGCTGACCTGCCGACTTCTGAACAAGCGGAAGGGGGAAGAACAATGAGTGTGCTGGTATCCGCCCCGTATTTCGGCATCTTCCTGACGGTGTTTGCTTATTGGGCCGGTGTAAAGATTCAGAAAAAGACAGGGCTTGTGGTGTGCAACAACATGTTGGTTTCGATCTGTCTTATCATTGCGGTTCTGACCATTTTCCGAATCCCCTATGAGTCCTACTATGAGGGAGGCAGCGTGATCAACATGTTCCTCGGCCCTGCCACGACCTGCATGGCGGTTTCGGTTTATTCCAAGCTGGAACAGCTGAAGAAGAACTGGCTGCCTGTGCTGGTGGGCTGCCTGACCGGTGCGGTAACCTCCATCGGCAGCATTCTGATTATGTGCCGGTTGTTCGGTCTGGACAGGGAGACCACGGCTTCTCTGCTGCCCAAATCAGTCACCACCCCGATCGCCACCGCGATCTGTGAGGGACAGGGAGGCATCGTGCCTATCACGGTGGCGGCAGTCATCTTTACTGGCATTCTGGGCAATCTGCTGGGACCCTATCTGATTAAACTGTTCCGGGTTAAGGATCCGGTGGCGCTCGGACTTGGCCTTGGTTCTGCCAGCCACGCCATCGGTACGGCCAAGGCACTGGAACTGGGCGAAACGGAAGGTGCCATGAGCAGTCTGGCCATTGGCGTTTGTGGGATTATCACCACGCTGCTGGCGCTGTTTTTCGATGTTTTGTTATAAAAAAGAACTGCCGGTTTAAACGGCAGTTCTTTTTGCTTTCTTACACACTGAACAATAGTTCGCTGTAGACGGGGAAGGGCCAGCAGTCGGCGGCAGTCAGCGTCTCCAGCTTGTCGGCCAAAGTTCGGGCGGAATCCATGTGAGGGATCAGCACATTGTGGCAATAGACCATTGCATCCAGAGAATCATGGGGGATCTGTTCCAGATCGGCCTCCAACTGGCTGCAGACAGTCGTCAGATCGTCTGTCAGCTGGGAAATAGTTTTCGCGGTCGTGGTTTCGTAGCCACAGGAAACACCCATGGCGTCCTTGTGATATGCCCGCTGGCAAAGCTGGTCGGCGAAGCCGGACACGGCGGGCAGAATCTCGTGGCGCAGCATGTCGATCATGGTCTTGGTCTCGATGGTGGTGACGGTGGAGTAATTTTCAATATGGATCTCGGCGCGGGCTTCCAGCTCCTCACGGGTGTAGATACCATGCTTGACAAACAGAGCCGCGTTTTTATCGGAGTAGTACATGGGCAGGGCGTCAGCGGTGGAAACCAGATTGCTCAGGCCGCGGCGTTCTGCTTCGGCGATCCATGCGTCATCGTAGCCGTTGCCGTTGAAGAGAATGCGCTGATGGTCGGTGAACACGCGCTTGATGAGGGCGTGAAGATCGGACTGGAAATCGGAAGACTGTTCCAGTTCATCTGCAAACTGCCCCAACTCTTCCGCCATGATGGTATTCAGCGCCACGTTGGGGCCGGAGATAGACTGGGAGGAACCCAGCATACGGAACTCGAACTTGTTGCCGGTAAAGGCCATGGGGGAGGTACGGTTCCGGTCGGTGTTGTCCTGCGGGATGGCGGGCATGGCATCCACGCCGATGGCCAGCGTGCGCTTGCCGGCTTCCTGATATTCCGTGCCGTTGATGATGGAATCCACCACGGCGTTCAACTCGTCGCCGAGGAAGATAGACAGAACAGCGGGAGGAGCCTCCTGCGCGCCCAGACGGTGGTCGTTGCCGGGGAAGGCGACGGTGGCCCGTAGGAAGTCCTGATACTCGTCCACACCCTTGATAAAGGCGGCGAGGAACAGCAGGAAGCGGGCGTTCTGGCTGGGAGTGGAGCCGGGCTTGAACAAATTTTTACCGGTGTCGGTGCCCAGAGACCAGTTGTCATGTTTGCCGGAGCCGTTAAATCCGGCGAAGGGCTTTTCATGGAGCAGGCAGACCAGATTGTGGCGGTCCGCCACCTTCTTCATCATTTCCATGGCCAGCTGGTTGTGATCGCAGGCGGTGTTGGCATCGGAGAAAATGGGGGCCATTTCGTGCTGGGAGGGGGCGACCTCGTTGTGTTTGGTTTTGCTCAGCACACCCAGATCCCACAGGGATTCGTCTAAATCCTTCATGTAAGCAGCCACGCGGGGTTTAATGGCGCCGTAGTAGTGGTCTTCCAGTTCCTGACCGCGCGGGGGCTTGGCACCGAACAGGGTGCGGCCGGTCATACGCAGATCCTTGCGGCGGTTATACAGTTCCTTATCGATCAGGAAATACTCCTGCTCAGCACCCACCTGAGAGAAGACCCGCTTGGTCTCCGTGTCGCCGAAGAGCCGAAGGACCCGCAGGGCCTGCCGGTTCACCTCGTCCATGGAGCGAAGCAGGGGCGTCTTGGCATCCAGGGCATGGCCGGAATGGGAGCAGAACACGGTGGGGATACACAGAGATCCCTCCTTGATAAAGGCAAAGGAAGTGGGGTCCCATGCTGTGTAGCCGCGGGCTTCAAAGGTGGCCCGCAGACCGCCGGAGGGGAAGGAGGATGCGTCGGATTCGCCGCGCACCAGATTTTTTCCGGAAAACTCCATAATGATTTTGCCGCCCTCGGCAGGCGTAATGAAGCTGTCGTGCTTTTCCGCGGTAACGCCGGTCATGGGCTGAAACCAGTGGGTGTAGTGGGTGCAGCCCCGCTCCACGGCCCACTGCTTCATGGCCTCCGCAATTTCGTTTGCGGTGTTCAGATCCAGTTGCGTGCCGTCGGTGATGCACTTTTTCCACGTTCCATAGGAATCGGGGGAGAGACGCTCTTTCATCACGTCCTCGTTGAATACGAGGCGGCCAAAGCGCTCGGGCAGTTTCATGGATGTGCTCATACGTTTCATCCTCCTGTGTTTCTCAATTAGATACTAACATAAAAACACAGGAACACAATAGGAAATCCGACCAGTTTTTGACATAAAAATACGTTTACCCCCACGCAGTTTTACAAAAACCTGCATGAAACCAGCCTTTGCCTCACCAAAAAGAGCAGAGACGCCCCGGTGGGGGCGTCCCTGTTTCAGCCTTCCATGTGCCGTCCGAGAAATGCGGCGATGGTCTGTGCCAGCTTGTACTCCGCGTCGCCGGTGACCGGTGTGGCGGAGGTCCCCACAAACAGGACCAGCCCCAGCAGATCACCTTCTGCCAGAATCGGTGCTGCCACATGCACCAGCAGGTTATCAGAACTGTCAGACACGGGGATGGCCTCCGCGTCGCCGGTATACTGATAAATGCGGCGACTTTCCATGATCTGTTCCAGTTCCGCGGTGATATGCTTGCCCATCAGCTCCCGCTTTCCGCCGCCGGCCACGGAGATGACGGCATCACGGTCGGTCACAGCACAGATGCTGCCTGTGGAACGGCTCATGGTCTCACAAAGCTGTGCCGCAAAATCGTCCATGCCCCCCAGCAGGGAGTATTTCTTGAAGATCACCTCGCCGTCACGGCTGGTATAGATTTCCAGCGGGTCGCCTTCACGGATCCGCATGGTACGGCGGATTTCCTTGGGGATCACCACCCGCCCCAAGTCATCGATACGCCGGACAATACCTGTTGCTTTCATAATGCTTCAGATCTCCTTTAACTCAAATCGTACCGTTGTTATCTGTTAAAAGAAGAAAAATATACTTCCTGCGGTAAAAAAACCACGCCTGCAGGCACAGGCGTGGTTTGAAAAAATTATTTCTGTTTTGTGCGCTCCCAATGATTCACGCAGAGTGTGCAGGCAATATCGCCGGTGACATTCAGACAGGTGCGGCCCATGTCAAACAGACGGTCCACAGCGACGATCAGGCCGATATAGGAAACGGGAATACCAACGGCCTCCAGCGTCATGGCCAGCATGATCATACCCGCACCGGAGACGCCTGCGGTGCCCACAGAGGCCAGTGTGGCTGTGAGTACCACCAGTACCATTTGCCCCAGCGTCAGTTCCATGCCGGCGCAGGAGGCCAGAAAGACCGTGGCTACACACTGATAGATGGCGGTACCGTCCATGTTGATGGTAGCGCCGAGGGGCAGCACAAAAGAGGAGATATCGCTATCCACACCCATGCTGTCCGCACATTTCTTGGAAACCGGCAGAGTGGCGGCAGAGGAGGCGGAAGTAAAAGCGAAAATAATCGCGGCAGAGGTGCCTTTGAAAAATGCGGCGGGGCTGATGCCGGCAAAACACTTTGCAGAAAAGGAGTAGACGGCCAGCGCATGAATAAAATAGCCGATATAGGCGCACAGCAGCACCAGAGCCAGATGGCCCAGAATGGCCGCGCCCTGAGTGGCGACCACCCAGGACATGTAGGTGAATACGCCGATGGGGGCCAGCCGGATGATGAAGGACATCAACTGCTCAATGACCGCATAGAAAGAGGATACAATGTCGCGGCAAAGTTTGCCCTTTTCGCCCGCGGCCATGATGCTGCCGCCAAAAAACAGGGCAATCACGATCACCTGCAGCATGTTGGCCTCAGAAAAGGATTTCCACATGTTGGTAGGGAACACGTCCACAAGGGTCGCCATGAAGCCGCCGAACTCTTTGGCCTCGTATGTGGCGTTGCCGATCTCGCCGGAGAGGTCGGGGAACAGCCCCAGTGCATTGAACGCGGTGGCGACGGCAAGACCGATGACACAGGCAATGGCCGTGGTGCAGAGAAAAAAGACCAGCGTCTTCCAGCCTACGGCGCCGACTTTTTTCATGTCATCCATGGAGAGAATACCGTCGATCATGGAGAACAGTACCACCGGCACCACAATGAATTTCAGGAGATTGACAAAAATATCTCCGAAGGGCTTGAGGTAAGCGGTGGTGAAGGACGCCGTGCCGGTCAGCGTACAGATCAGGCCAACGGCGATGCCGGCCAGCAGGGCCAGCAGGATCTGCTTGGGAAGACTCATTTTCATCAGTAAGTAACCTCTTGATTCAGAATAAATTTGAAATCTGCTGGGGCAAGAAAAGGATGCCCTGGGATGGGCGGAAGTATCCGTGGCCGGTCAGTTCCAGAACTGGGGAAATAGCAGTTCACTGCCAATTTTCACTGTGAGCAGGAGTAGTACGAAGATCACGGCGGGACGAACAATCTTGCTGCCGTTTTTGATGGCGACTCCGGCACCTAAATAGTGTCCGAAGATGGAGGCGCAGGCGGCGATCAAACCCACGCCGAGGAAGGCATAGCCCGCTGCCAGCGCGGAACAGATGCCCCCGATGTTGGAGGCCAGATTGATCACCTTGGTGCATCCGGCGGCATGGCGGGTATCCATGCGGGCAAGGCGGACAAAGATGATCATTAAAAAAGTGCCGGTACCGGGACCGTAATAACCGTCATAGCAGCCGATCACCGCCGCTGCTGCGCAGACGATCAGCAGGCGGGTGCGGGGCAGAAGGTCACCCGGCTCGTCTGGCCACCTGCGGTCCCGCAGGGTAATGAGTGCGATGACCGGCAGAATGATTAGCAGCAGGTATTTTAAAATGACATCCGGCGTATGGTGCTGCAGATAGGTGCCCACGACACTGCCCAGCATGGAGATGGCCGCGGCGGGCAGACACAGCTTCCAGTCCACATATCCGCTTTTTACAAAACGGGCTGTGGAAAAGACTGTGCCGACACCGGAGGAAATTTTGTTGGTGCCGAGAATGAAGTAGGTGGGAACGTCACCCAGGGCCATCAGATAGACGGGGACGGAGATGATTCCGCCACCGCCGGCAATGGCATCCATAAACGCCGCGGCAAAGACGCCGATACAGATCAGCAGAATGATCCAAAGAGGAAATCCGTCTACGGTGCAGTTTGTGAACGGAGAGAGAAACGGTAGAGACATATGTGCATCTCCTGTCGAATGTTTGCAAAAGCCCGTTTATTCTATCAGACCGGGGGTGCAAACGCAAGACGCAGAAAAGGAAAGATATGTTCTTTTCTGGGGAAAATTGAAAGAACACACAAAAGATTCAAAAAGAACTGGTTAAAAAAACGAAGGAACTGGACAAAGAGACTAAAAGGTAGGACTTTTTTCGACAGGTCTATCCTTGACGCTATTTTCTAAAGCAAGTATAATATAGAGGAATATACCCAGTGAAAAAGACCAAAGGCTGTGAAGAAGTACGCAGCTGGCGGAACGTGTTTTGGAGAAAGAAGAAAACAGGCAAAAGGAGCTGGAGCAAACATGAAAAAAGAATGTATCGCCATGTTGTTAGCCGGCGGTCAGGGAAGCCGTCTGTACGTGCTGACAAGTGATGTGGCGAAGCCTGCCGTCCCCTTTGGCGGCAAGTATCGCATCATCGACTTTCCTCTGTCCAATTGCATCAATTCCGGCATCGATACCGTGGGCGTGCTGACCCAGTACCGTCCTCTGGAGCTGAACGGCTATATCGGCAGCGGTCAGCCCTGGGATCTGGACGGCAGCACCGGCGGTGTACATATTCTGCCTCCTTATCAGGGCGCCAAGGGCGGTTCCTGGTACAAGGGCACGGCCAATGCCATTTATCAGAACATTGGCTTCATTGACATGTATGACCCTGAGTATGTGGTGATTCTCTCCGGTGACCACATCTACAAGATGGACTACTCCGACATGGTGGCCCGTCACAAGGCTGCCAAGGCAGCCTGCACCATTTCCGTCATGGAAGTGCCCTGGGCGGAGGCATCCCGCTTCGGCATCATGGCGGTGGACGGCGACGATCTGATCACGGAGTTTGCCGAAAAACCCAAGGAGCCCAAGAGCAATCTGGCATCTATGGGTATCTATGTGTTCTCCTGGCAGGCCCTGCGCAAGTACCTGACCGAGGATGAGGCCGACCCCAATTCCGAGAACGACTTCGGTAAGAATGTGATCCCTGCCATGCTCAATAACGGTGAGAAGATGGCAGCCTACCGCTTCCAGGGCTACTGGAAGGACGTGGGCACCCTGGACTCCCTGTGGGACGCCAATATGGATATGCTCTCCGCTGATTCCGGCCTGGACCTGACGGATGACAGCTGGCCCATCTATGCCCGCAGCGTAAATGCACCTCCCGCTTTCCTGGGCGCCGAAGCAAAGGTGACCCACAGCGCCATCAACCGCGGCAGCGATCTGGAAGGCACGGTAGAGAACTCCGTGCTGTTCACCAATGTTACCGTGGGCAAGGGCGCAAAGGTCAGCTACTCTGTGCTGCTGCCCGGCACCGTGATAGAGGACGGCGCTGTTGTGGAGTACGCCATTCTGGGCGGCGACGGCTGTGTGGTCGGCAAGAACTGCCGCGTGGGCGCAGCCCCTGCAGAAGGCGAAGGCAAGAAACTTGCGATTTTGGCTCCGGGCTGCTGCCTGACAGAAGGAACAGAGGTTCTCCCCGGCATTATGCTGGGCAAGAACGGTGAGGAGGTGTCCCGATGAACGGACTGCATGGTATCATTTTCTCTTACGAGCGTCGTAATGACCTGAGAGAACTGGGTGAGATCCGCTCTGCGGCATCTCTTCCCTTCGGCGGCCGCTATCGCGCGGTGGACTTCCCCCTGTCCAGTCTGGTCAACGCGGGCGTGACGGATGTGGGCGTTGTGCTGCACGGCCGTTATCAGAGTATGCTGGACCATCTGGGCACCGGCAAGGACTGGGACCTGTCCCGCAAGCGCGGCGGCTTGAAGATCCTGCCTCCCTTCAACTATCAGAAGGAGTGGGGCGTTATGCCCTTCCGCGGCAAGATCGAAGCACTGGCCGGGGTGCGTTCCTATCTGGAGAACATCCGTCAGGACTATGTAGTGTTGATGGACGGCGACCTGGTGGCCAACCTGCCGCTGGCAGACGTGCTGGAGCAGCACATTGCCAACAAGGCGGACATTACGGTGGTCTGCGCCAATGACAGCTTCACGATTGAAGACGGTACTTATTTTGAAAAGGACGAGACGGGCCGCGTCAAGGAGGTCCTGTATCACCTGCAGACGCCCCGCGGCTACCGCAGTCTGGAGACCTATGTGCTTTCCACGAAGCTGCTGAAGCAACTGGTGGACGAGTGCCACGCCAAGGGTCAGTTCAGCTGGCGGCAGGATGTCCTGCTGGCCAAGAAGGATGAACTCCATGAGCAGTGCTATCTCTGGAGCGGCTTTGCTACCCAGATGCGTACCGTGAAGGAGTACTATGACCGCAGTATGCAGCTGCTGGATCCCGCCATCCGCAGGGAACTGTTTACGCAGGAGCGTCCCATTCGTGCCAAGGGTGCGGATAAGGCGTCCACCTATGTGGGCCCCGAGGGCTGCTGCGTCAATTCTCTGGTGGCAGAGGGTTGCCGGATCGAGGGTGATGTTGTAAACTCTGTTCTGTTCCCCGGCGTCGTGGTAGAGGCCGGCGCGGAAGTGTGCAACTGCGTCCTCTTCAAGGAGACCACGGTACGCAAGGGAGCCAAGCTTTCCTTCGTCGTGGCCGACAAGCATGTTGAGATTCTGGAGGACCGTACCCTGATGGGCCATGCCAATTATCCCATCGTGCTGTCCAAGGGTGCAAAAGTATAATTGAAAAACAACAGGGGGGACGCTGTCCCCCCTTTGTCCCGCGTTTCAGTAAACCGATTACGAACAATAAAACAAACCAAAAAGGAGACTTTTATGAAGATTTTGTATGCAACCAGTGAGGCTGTGCCGTTTTGCAAGACCGGCGGACTGGCAGACGTGGCCGGCTCCCTGCCTGCGGCTCTGGCAGAACAGGGTGCGGAAGTGGCCGTGGTGCTGCCCCTGTACCAGAAGGTGCGGGAAAAATTCGGCGACCAGCTACAGTTTATCTGCTATGACTATGTGGATCTGGCATGGCGCCACAGCTATTGCGGCCTGTTTACGCTGGAGCGCGATGGCGTGACCTGGTATTTCCTGGACAACGAGCAGTATTTCAACCGTCCCAACCTGTATGGCTACGGCGACGATAACGAGCGTTTCGGATTCTTCTCCCGGGCCGTGGTGAAGATGCTGGATCACATGAAGTTCTGGCCCGAAGTCATCCACTGCAACGACTGGCAGACCGCTCTGATTCCTATTTATCTCAGCGATGACGGGGTCCGCGAGGACCGCTACCGCTCCATCAAGACCGCACTGACCATCCACAATATCGAGTATCAGGGCCGCTATGGCCTGAACACGCTGGGCGACCTGTTCGGTCTGGATCAGGGCTGGGCCAATGACGGTACCATTATGATGGATGGCGATGTCAACCTGATCAAGGGTGCCATTTTGTGCGCCGATGCAGTGAACGCCGTGTCTCCGACGTATGCCAACGAGCTGAAAATGGCATACTTTGCCCATCGGCTGGAGGATATCATGCGCCAGTGCGAGTATAAGCTTTCCGGCGTGCTCAACGGCATCGATATGAAGCTGTACGATCCCGCCGCGGATACCCGTATCACGAAGAACTACTCCGCAGACGATGTTTCCGGCAAGGCCGAGAACAAGCTGGCTTTACAGCGCATGGTGGGCCTGCGCGAGGAGGCTGACACGCCGATCCTCGCCATTGTCAGCCGTCTGGTTTCCCATAAGGGCTTGGACTTGATTTGTGAAGTACTTCATGATATTATGGAGCTTCCGGTGCAGTTGGTGATCCTTGGCAAGGGCGATCAGAAGTACGAGGAGTTCTTCCACTGGGCAGCACAGCAGTATCAGGGCCGTATGGCGGTGATGCTGGACTATAATGAGGCGCTGTCCATGGCGATCTACTCCGGAGCTGACCTGTTCCTAATGCCTTCCAAGAGCGAACCCTGCGGCCTCAGCCAGATGATCGCCATGCGCTATGGCACGGTTCCCATTGTCCGCGAGACCGGAGGTCTGCGGGACAGTGTGCAGCCCTACGAGGCATGGCGTGACGCCGGTACCGGCTTCACCTTTGCAAACTATGCTAGCGGCGATATGCTGTATGTGATCCGCGAAGCTGTGTATCTTTATAAGGATTATCCCGAGGCGTTTGCCCGCCTGCAGAGCCGCGCCATGAAGTGCGACTTCAGCTGGAACCGCAGCGCTAAGGAATATCTGCGGATTTACGATACCATCACGGGTCGCGCATGGACCGCGGAGGAAGCTCCTGTGGAAGCCCCTGCGGAGGAGAAGCCTGTCAAGAAGACCAGAAAGACCGCCGCAAAAAAGACGGCGGAAAAGGCTGAAGAGAAAAAGCCTGCTGCCAAGAAGACTGCGGCGAAGAAGACCCCCGAAAAGACCGCGGAGAAGAAGAGTGCGGCAAAGAAAACCACGAAAAAAGCGGAAGCAGTCGAGAGTGCCCCTGCTGTAACGGCGGAGGAGGCACCTGTGAAAAAGACCAGAAAAACCGCTGTAAAGAAAGAAACCACTAAGAAAGAGACCACAAAGAAAGGGCCCGCCAAATCGAAGAAGGACGATGCGGCGGAGTAAGGAATATCCATGACAACTCCGTTTACCACAAAAACACTGGAAGAAGCACTCACCGCGAAATTGATGCTGAACTTCGGCAAGGTGCCGGAGGAGGCCACGGATCAGGAGATGATGAAAGCCAGCGCTCTGGTGCTCAGAGACGTAATGGCCATCCGCGGTGTGGAGACCAACCGAAAGGTCCGCCGGGACCAGAAGAAGCAGGTCCATTACTTGTCCCTCGAGTTCCTGATGGGCCGCAGTCTGATGAAAAACGCCTACAACCTGAATGTGCTGCCTGAACTGAAGGAAGCACTGGATAACCTGGGATTCAAGGCGGCTGACATTTTTGAACTGGAGCCGGATGCCGGTCTCGGCAACGGCGGTCTGGGCCGTCTCGCTGCCTGCTATCTGGATTCCATGACCTCTCTGGAGATTCCCGCCACCGGCTATTCCATTTGCTATGAGCTGGGTATTTTCAAGCAGAAGATCGTGGAAGGCCAGCAGGTGGAGCTGCCTGATGACTGGAAGAATCTCGGTGCGGCATGGCTGCTGCCCAAGCCGGAAGAGGCACAGGAAGTGCTCTTCGGCGGTACGCTCCGCGAGTTCTGGAACAACGGTCACCTGCATATTGTCAATGAAAACGCTACCCGCGTGCAGGCTATCCCCTGCGACATGGTGGTGGCCGGTTATGATACCGACCACGTCAACACCCTGCGCCTGTGGGATGCCCGGGCCACCAAGCCGGTGGATATGGCGCTGTTCTCCCGTGGTGAGTATCTGAAGGCTGCCGAGGAGACCGCTATGGCGGCCACCATTGCCAAGATCCTCTATCCCGAGGACAATCATTATGAGGGCAAGTCTCTGCGCCTGAAGCAGCAGTATTTCTTTGTTTCCGCCACGGTGCAGTCCATTGCCAAGCGCCATCTGGAAACCTATGGCACCCTGAAGAACTTCCATGAGAAGAATGTTATTCAGATCAACGACACCCACCCGGCACTGGTGGTGCCTGAACTGATGCGTATTTTCATCGATGAGGCCGGTATGAAGTGGGATGAGGCATGGGAGATCACCACCCAGTCTGTGGCCTACACCAACCACACGGTTCTGGCTGAGGCACTGGAGCGTTGGCCCCAGAGCCTGATGGAGTCCCTGCTGCCCCGCATCTGGCAGATCATCCAGGAGATCTCCGACCGCTGGCAGAGGAAGGTAGAAGCGTTCTACCACGACGGCGAGAAGCTGCAGCGTATGGCCATCATCTGGGGCGGAGAAGTCCGCATGGCCAATTTGTGCATTGCCGGCGGCATGGCTGTCAACGGCGTCAGCGGCCTGCATTCCGACATTCTGAAGAAGGACGTCTTTAAGGATGCCTGCGGCATGGAACCTCATAAGTTCCAGAATGTGACCAACGGCATTGACCACCGCCGCTGGCTCAGCGAGATCAACCCCGGTCTGGACAGCCTGATCCGCGATCTGACCGGTGGAGACGATTATCTGAAGAATCCCCCCGCCTTGCGCAAGCTGGAAGCCTATGCCGATGATAAGGCTGTTCAGGCACAGCTGGCTGCCATCAAGCGGGAAAACAAGGAAAGCTTTGCCCGTTATATCAAGCGTGCACAGGGCGTGGTGCTGAATCCCGACGCCATCTTCGATGTGCAGGTCAAGCGTCTGCACGAGTATAAGCGTCAGCTGCTGAATGCCCTGCATATCATCTCCCTGTATCAGAAACTGCAGGATGACCCCAACGCCATTACCCAGCCCCACACCTTCCTGTTCGGCGCTAAGGCTGCACCCGGTTATGCGGTGGCCAAGCGCATCATCCGCCTGATCAATTCTCTGGCGGACGATATTGCCCACAACCCCATTTGCAAGGATAAGCTGCAGGTGGTGTTCCTGGAGAACTATCGCGTGTCTCTTGCAGAGAAGCTGATGCCCGCCAGCGAGGTGAGCCAGCAGATCTCCACCGCCGGCAAGGAAGCCAGCGGCACCGGCAACATGAAGTTCATGATGAACGGTGCCCTGACCGTCGGCACGCTGGACGGCGCCAACGTGGAAATGCACGAGGTGCTGGGCGATGAGAATATGTTCCTCTTCGGCCTCCATGCCGACGAGGTGCAGCAGCTGAAGCGCGAGGGCTATGTGCCCCAGCGCCTGTATAACCGCGACGCGGAGCTGCGCCGCTGCCTGGATGCACTGCGTACCGGCTTCCGTGACGGTGTGACCTACGAGGATCTGTACCAGCGGCTGCTGTTCGGCATGGGCGGAAGCGCTGCCGATGAATATCTGCTGCTGGCGGACTTCCAGTCCTATTGTCAGGCAGAGGAGCGCATGGTGAAGACTTATGCCGATTCCGAGCAGTGGAACCGTATGAGCCTGTATAACATCGCTCGCAGCGATATCTTTGCTGCAGACCGTTCCATTGCAGACTACGCCGACAACATCTGGCATGTGGAGCATCGCTAAATAAAAACAGAAAAAACAACGGCAGGATCTTGTGATCCTGCCGGTGTTTTTTACAAGAAAGAGGGCCGCCGCAGATAAACCGCGACGGCCCAAAAGGGAGAGTAGGGGGAAATTACTTCAGAACCTTGGAAGTGCGCTTGTTGCCCCACCAGAGGATAACAGCAACATAAGCCAGAGCAGCAACGACGCCCACCACATAGGCAGCGCCCCAAGGCAGGTTAAAGCCGATCTTGGCGTTCATGATGTAGGTGATGGTGATGAAGGCATAGAAGCCGCCGGGGATCAGGGGGATCCAGACAAACTTCTTCTTGCCGTTCTCGAACATCCAGATGGAAATAGCCAGGAAGGCGAACAGGGACAGAGTCTGGTTGGACCATGCGAAGTAACGCCACAGGATGTTGAAGCCCTGAGTGTTCAGCTTGGCGAATACCAGGATGACAGCAACCAGTGCAAAGATGATGGCAGACAAGGTCAGACGCTTGCTGTTAGTGCTCTGGTCAATGTGCAGAGACTCAGCAACGGTCAGACGCAGACCACGCAGAGCGGTATCGCCGGAGGTGATAGGCAGAACCACGATGCCGGCCAGAGCGATGACACCACCGACAGGACCCAGAATGTCCTTGCAGACAGCGATGACAGTACCGGTAGCGCCGGCGTTGGCAGCCTGCATGCCCAGGTTGAAGATACCCATAGCGGCAGCGGCCCAAACCATGGCGATGAAGCCTTCCAGGATCATCATGTTGTAGAAGGTCATGCGGCCCTGCTTCTCGCTCTTCATGGTACGAGAGATGATAGCAGTCTGAGTGGAATGGAAACCGGACAGAATACCGCAGGCCACGGTGACGAAGAACACGGGCAGGAAGTGGCCGTTAGCGAAGTACTCACCATAGCTGAAGGGAGCGGTAGCGCCGTCAGCAGTGGTCTGGAAGGTCTGGAACATGACACCCTGCCAGTTGTCCCACACTTCAATCAGGGGATAACCCTTGGCAAACAGGCCGATGAACACGCCGATGGCGGAGAACATCAGAATGGCGCCGAAGACGGGGTAGATCTTGCCGATGATGGCGTCGATGGGGAACACGGTGGCAACCAGATAGTAAACAAAGATGGCGCCGTAGATGACCCAGGTAGAAACAGAGGTGGGCTTGCCATCGAAGCCCAGAATGCCGGTGGCCAGAATGTCGCCGGGGGTGTAGATGAACACAGCGCCGACCAGCAGGAGCAGCAGGCAGACAAACACGTTATAAACACGATAAACGCCCTTGTTGCTGTACTTGCGGATCATGGAGCTCATCTGAGTGCCGCCGTCACGCAGGCAGATCATGCCGGAGAAATAGTCGTGCATGGCGCCGCCGATGACGTTTCCGATGGGGATGGTGATGAAGGCGATGGGTCCAAACAGGATGCCCTGAATGGGTCCAAAGATGGGGCCGGTACCTGCAATGTTCAGCAGGTTAATCAGGCTGTTCTTCCAGCCTCTCATGGGGACGAAGTCGACACCGTCCTGCTTGGTGTAAGCGGGAGTGGCGCGATCGTCGGGACCAAAGACCTTTTCGCAGAACTTACCGTAAAGGGCAGCGCCTACGAACAGGATCACCAGGCCGATGATAAAAGTTACCATAGATACACTCCTTCTCTACTTTCGCTTTTTGCAATCAAACACCGATCCGCTTGTCTGCCGGTGCAAACCGGGGTTTGTTCCCAAAAAGCGACAAAATGTGTTGGATTCTGTAAGCGCAAAGGTTTGCCTTCGCATTTGCAGATTCCAAAACCAATATATCAATCATTTCCGTAATTATGTGTCAGGGATATAGCAAAAAACGCAAAGAAGTTGATAAAAAAATAGCGGTTTGCGTTAAAGAAGATAAACATTTCTGATTTTAGCCGTTGAGACGCGGGACAGGCCTAAAGAATCGGAGGTATAGCAGAAAAAGCACGGCTGTCCGTGACCGGAGGCCGTGCTTTGCATTCAAAAATGAAGGCAGGGCGCAAGCCCTGCCTCGTTTAACGTTCTTTGCTGAGTCCCAGGAGATAGTCTGTGCTGACGCCATAGTACTTACTGAGAGTGATGAGATGATGGATGGGCAGCTCGTTGGCTCCGCGCTCATAACGGGCATACATCGTCTGGGATGTTCCCAACACCTCAGCGATCTGCGTCTGCGTTTTGTCGGCATCCTCCCGCAAATCACGCAAAATACGCACATAGTCCATCGCATCCATGAGTGGCACCTCCGCTCAAATGATTCTTTGTGGCAATAATTTAGCATAAAAACGCAAAAAAGATGTGTAGACAATACAAAATTTTACTACAAAATGTATAAAAAAACTGAAGTTTTTTGGTGGATATCTTACTTTTTGGCTGAAAAGGTTGGCGAATGGGAAATATGTGTTTTTATAAAAAGGTCAACCACTTTCGCTTTAGGTGCGGCTTTACAAGCTGTATCTTTCTTAGTATAATATTATATCATACTATGTCATAAGAGGAAAAATATTTATGGAATTTACAGAAGGAGTCCGATTTGACAGTTTAAATCTGTCGCCGGAAATCATGCGCGCCGTTGCACAGCGCAATATTGAGGTTTCCACCCCGGTACAGGCCGGCTGCATCCCGCCCATGATGGACTGGCAGGACGTGATTGCCAAAGCCCCCACCGGAACGGGTAAAACTTTTGCTTACGGTATTCCCATTGTGGAACATATTGATCCGGCGGACGAGAGCGTGCAGGCGGTGATCCTGGCTCCTACCCGCGAACTGGCTATCCAGATTACAGACGAAGTGCGGGATCTGGCTGCATTCAAGCCCGGCGTCCGCTGTGTTTGCCTGTATGGCGGTCAGCCCATCGGACGTCAGATCGACACACTGAAGAAGCGCCCCCAGATCGTGGTGGCAACGCCCGGTCGTCTGGCTGACCACATGAAGCGGCGTACCGTGCGGGTAGACGCAGTGCAGACGGTGGTACTGGACGAGGCTGACCGGATGTTGGATATGGGCTTTGTCCGGGATGTGACCCACCTGCTGGACCGCATGAACAAGCGAAAGAATCTGGGGCTGTTTTCGGCCACCATCTCCCGCGAGGTCATGGATATTGCATGGGTCTATCAGCGTGACGCTGCCGAGATTACCGTGCGGGAGGATGAGCAAAATAAGCCGGATATCAAGCAGTTCCGGATGGACGTATCCTATAACGGTAAGGCGGACGCCATCGAAAAGATCCTGAAGGAAACGGGCTTTGACCGCTGCATGGTGTTCTGCAATACCAAGGGCAACACGGAGCGCATTACCAAGTTCCTGCAGATGCGGGATATTGAGGCGGAGTGCATCCATGGCGATATTCCTCAAAGAAAGCGGGAACAGGTGATGGACCGCTTCCGTCAGGGCAAGCTGCGGGTCTTCGTGTCCACGGATGTTGCCGCCCGCGGCATCGATGTGGATGATGTGGACATTGTGTTCAACTGTGATGTGCCGGACGAGAACCAGGACTACATCCACCGTATCGGCAGAACCGGCCGTGCCAAGCGGCAGGGAGTGGCGGTGACGCTGATCGCTGACTATCCCTCCAAGATGCGTATCGATGACATCGCACAGAAAACCCGAAATGAGATCATCCCGGTCACATTTGATGCCGAGGGCGGACTGGCTCCGGTAACGGAATAAGAGCAAGCCACGGGCGGAGAAAACCGCCCGTGGCTTTCCTTATGTAGGGGAAGGCCCGTTTCATGCAGATTGTCTTTTTGTAATTTTTTGTTACTTTTTTAATGCGCGACTTTACAAAGCCGACGGAATTCTCTATAATACTTTTGATTGTGCACGCGCCGCGAGGGACTGCGGCATCTATTTTGCCCGAAAGGAGCAGGTATGAACAGCTTCAAACGAATAGGGGCTCTGGTCCTTGTTATTATATTATGTATGTCCGTGTTGGCCGGCTGTGCAGAAGAGGAGGCGGAAGAAGAACTGACGCTTTCTGTGTGTGTGGGTGACGCGCCGGTTTCGCTGGACCCCATTTATGCGGAAGAGGTCGCGGATCAGACGGTGCTGGCCCATTTGTATGAAAATTTGATGCGGGTTTCCGTGGATGAGAACGGTGCGGCCTCCGTGGTCAACGGTATGGCAAAAAGCGTGGATCATGAGGAAAACCACGACGGAACGGTGACCTTTACCTTCCGCCTGCGCACAGCGGAGTGGTCGGATGGCCGGAATGTGACTGCCACAGATTTTGTTTATGCATGGCGGCGGCTGGCAGATCCTCTCAGTCAGTCTCCTTACGCAGAACTGCTCAGTGTCGTAGCAGGTTACGAGGAGGCACGGGCCTCCGGCGATATGAGCCTGCTGCAGGTCATGGCCAAAAATGACACGACGCTGGTGGTGAATCTCACCGGCCATTACGATTGGTTTCTGCGGGAGGTTTGTACCTCCCCTGCCACGATGCCGCTGCGGCAGGATGTCGTGCAGAAGCTGAAAGAGGACGCTGCCGCAAAGGGAACCACAGATGCGTGGTGGAGCGATCCCACAGTACTGGTGACCAACGGTGCCTATTGGGCAACCTCGTATACGGAGGAAGCCATGGAACTGGTTCTCGGCTCCCATTATTATGAGAGCCGGAAAACAGGGCCGCAGCAAATCACATTCCAGTTTGCCGGTTTTGATACAGAAGCATGGAAGCTGTATGAAGAGGGTCAGGCAGATGTTGTGTGGCCTGCGTCCGAAGCGTATATTGCAGAGCTTGCAGCCGAAGAAGGCTGGACGGCTGTGCCGGAACTGGGTGTGCATACTGCGCTGTTTAACTGCGCACATCCCCTGCTTGCAGATGTGCGGATCCGACGGGCCATGAGCATGGTCATCGACCGCAATGCACTGGCGGAACTGAGCGGAGTAACGGCTGCACCCGCAGAGGGACTGGTTCCCTACGGGGTGCCAGATAACGAAGAGGAGGATTTCCGCACGGCCGGCGGTGTCTTGCTGAACAATGATCCGGCGCTTTATGCGGAACAGTGTGCCGCGGCAAAAACCCTGCTGGAAGAAGCCGGATACAATAGCGGCGTTGAACTGGGCCAGCTGGAGTTCCTCTATGTGGATGAGGGCCCCAGCGGAGCGGTTGCACAGATGCTGTGTGAGCAGTGGCGCGGGCAGTTAGGTGTGCAGGTTACGGCCAGGAGTGTAACAGAGGGTGAACTGTGGACGGCTTTGCGCAGCGGAGAATACGCATTGGCAGGGGTAGAACTGGATGCGGTAGGTAATGACGCTGAGTGCTTCCTGATGGAATGGGTCTCTGGCAGTCCGGATAATGTCATTGCATACCAGAATACTGCCTATGACACGCTGATGGCTATTATTGCCAGTGCTGCAGACGGCACGGCCCGTATGGGATGCCTGCACGATGCGGAAGAATTGCTGCTGGCGGACTATGCGCTGGCGCCGCTGTATACCCATGGCGTGGTCTGGGAGGTGCGTCCCGAAGTGACTGGTGTACTGCGGGATGCCCGCGGCTGGTTCAGCTTTGCAGATGTTCTGAAGATTCCCGAAACAATATAACAAGTATAACAAGAGCTCCGCAGAAGTCGGAGGCCAAGCGGTCTTAGGAAGACAATG
>JAZRCP010000023.1:0-6518 GCA_045659825.1 Dysosmobacter sp.
TCTACTGTTATCCTTCTCCTTCTTACTCTGAACATCCGCGCCAAAGCCGATGCTCTTCTTATCCAGACGCTGCTCGATAATCTTGTCCAGCCCCTCAAAAGCGCCGCCGCAGATGAAGAGGATGTTCTTGGTGTTGATCTGAATGAACTCCTGATGGGGATGCTTACGTCCACCCTGCGGAGGCACATTGGCCACCGTGCCCTCCACGATCTTCAGCAGAGCCTGCTGCACACCCTCGCCGGAAACGTCGCGGGTGATGGAGGTATTCTCGCTCTTGCGAGCGATCTTGTCGATCTCATCCACATAGATGATGCCGTGCTCGGCACGCTCCACATCAAAATCAGCGGCCTGCAGCAGACGCAGCAGGATGTTCTCCACGTCGTCGCCCACATAGCCGGCCTCCGTCAGCGTGGTGGCGTCGGCAATGGCAAAGGGCACCTTCAGGATGCGGGCCAGCGTCTGGGCAAACAGGGTCTTACCGGAGCCGGTGGGGCCCAGCAGCAGGATGTTGCTCTTCTGCAGTTCCACATCCTCGTCACCGCCGAAGAAAATGCGCTTATAGTGGTTGTAAACTGCCACGGACAGTGCAACCTTTGCTTCTTCCTGACCGATGACATACTGATCCAAAACGTCCCTGATCTCCCGCGGGGTGGGCAGCTGATCCGGCATATCCTCCACAGGGGAAGATGCATAGTCGTCAAAGCTGTCGTCAAGGATACTCATGCACAGCTGCACGCATTCATCGCAAATGCGTACACCCGGCCCCTGGATCATGCGGTGTACTTGATTTTCATGTTTGCCGCAAAAGGAGCAGCGCAACGCCTTCTTGTCATCGCTCATGTGTCGTTACCTCTTATTTCTTGCCGGTGATGATCTTGTCGATCAGACCGAATTCCAGTGCCTCCTCGGCACTCATGAAGTTGTCGCGCTCGCAGGCAGCGGTCACTTCTTCGATGCTGCGGCCGGTGTTCTCAGCCATGATGCGGTTCATCCGCTTCTTAATGGTCTCCAACCGCTTCAGGTGGATGGCCATGTCCGTGATCTGACCCTGGGTCCCGGCGGAGGGCTGATGGATCATGATCTCGGCGTTGGGCAGAGCAATGCGCTTGCCCTTGGTACCAGCGGACAGCAGGAATGCGCCCATGCTGGCAGCCATACCCACGCAGATGGTGGACACATCGCACTTGACGTACTGCATGGTGTCATAAATGGCCATGCCGTCAGTAACGGAGCCGCCGGGGCTGTTGATATATAACTGGATATCCTTGTCGGGGTCCTGTGCCTCAAGGTACAGCAACTGTGCCACGACCAGACTGGCGGTGGTTGCATTGACCTCCTCGCCCAGGAAAATAATGCGATCGTTCAGCAGTCGGGAGAAGATGTCATAAGAACGCTCTCCACGGTTGGTCTGCTCCACAACATAAGGGACTAAGCTCATTTGAAAACCTCCGTTCTTTCGTAGGCTCGGCGTGTGATAACACGCCTAATAAACCATTCTCCCATGATACCACAGGCACCATGAGAGAATGTGTCGAATCTGTAAAACCTGAAAGAAAGACTTGCTGATTACTCAGCCTTCTCCTCTTCAGCCTTCTTGGTGGTCTTCTTGGCAGCCTTCTTAGCGGGCTTCTCCTCACCCTCAATAGCCTCAGCCTCGTCGTCCTTCTTCTCGGCCTTCTTGGCAGTCTTCTTCTCGGGCTTGATGGCCACAGCGCTGTCCACGACCACGGCCACGGCCTTCTGGCTCACCAGCTGGTCCTTGACCTGCTCGGGTGCCAGATACTTCTTGACCATCTCCAGCTCCATGCCGTACATATCGGCCATCTTCTGGAACTCAGCCTCGACTTCCTCGTCGGTGGCTTCCAGACCCTCAGCCTTGATGATGGCAGCCACAGCCAGATCCATGCGCACCTGACGCAGAGCGGGCTCCTTGGCGTCCTCGATCAGCTTGGCCTCGTCCATGCCGGTCATCTGCATGTACTGCTCATAGGGGATACCCTGCTGAGCAATCTGCATCTTGAAGTTGTCCAGGAACTGACGTGCCTGATTCTCCACCATGGCATCGGGAATCTCAGCGGTGATGTTGGCAGCGACCTGCTCCATCAGAGCGTCCTCAAAAGCGCGGTCAGCGGCCTTTTGGCGCTCCTCGGTGATCTGCTTCTTCAGATCAGCCTTCAGGTCCTTCAGGGTATCGAACTCGGAAACGTCCTTTGCGAACTCGTCGTCCAGCTCGGGCACTTCCTTGGCCTTGACCTCGTTGACCTTCACCTTGAAGACAACAGCCTTGCCGGCCAGTTCAGCGTGATAATCCTCGGGGAAGGTAATGTCCAGATCCTTCTCCTCGCCGGCCTTCATGCCGACAACCTGCTCCTCAAAGCCGGGAACGAAGCTGTGAGAGCCCAGCTCCAGAGAGTGATTCTCACCCTTGCCGCCGTCGAAGGGCACGCCATCGAGGAAGCCCTCGAAGTCGATGACAGCGGTGTCGCCTTCCTTAGCGGCGCGGTCCACAGACTCCAGACGGGAGTTGCGGTCCTGCAGCAGCTTCAGGCGCTCGTTGACAGCAGCAGCCAGCACCTTGACCTCTTCCTTCTCAGCGGACAGGCCCTTGTACTCGCCCAGAGTGACCTCGGGATAGACGGGGGTGGTTGCACGGAAGGTGAAGCCTTCCTTGGTGCACTCGTCAACCATCTCCACGGCGGGATAACCTACGATGTTCAGCTTCTGCTCGGTGATAGCAGCTTCATAAGCATCGGGGAATGCAATATTAATAGCTTCCTCGAAAAACACTTCTGCGCCGTACATACCCTCAATGACCTTACGGGGTGCCTTACCGGGGCGGAAACCGGGGACATTGATCTTCTTGCGCATCTTCTGATATGCCTTTTCGATGGCAGCCTCAAACTCGGCAGTGCCGACCTCGATGGTCAGAACAACCTGGCTTTTTTCAATTTTTTCGCAGCTTTTGACAGTCATTATGTTTACTCCTCCGTTCATCATCGACTCATGCCGATGCAAATTAGTATTTTAACAGAAAATTCTTGGAATTACCAGTCTTTTTTCGCTCAATCGCAAATTTTTTTTGGAATAAAACCCAGATAGTCGGCAGAGATCAGGGAAAACTCCGTTTCGCCCCGCTTCCCTTCCATCCTGCGGCGGATGGTGGGTCCATGGAGGTGCCCGTAGCAGCATTGCTGCACGCGGTACTTGTCCAGCACCTGCAGAATCTCTGGACACTCATACCCCTGATACAGGGGCGGATAGTGGAGGAAACACAAAATAGGCTTCTCCCCCGCTGCCTGCAAACTGGTCTCCAGCCGCCCCACTTCCCTTGCCAGCACCTTGGCGTTGTGGGGCTTTTGATCTTCCTCTAAAAACCAGCCGCGGGTCCCACAGACGGCGTAGTCCCCGTAGAAGATGCAGTTATTATGAAGCAGTTCCAGCGTTTTCAGTCCCTTTTCTTCACAGAAACGGTGGAATTTGGCTGCCGTTACCCACCAGTAGTCGTGGTTGCCCTTGATGAGATACTTTTTCCCGGGAAAACGGTCCAGAAAACGGAAGTCCGCCTCCGCCTCCTCTAAATTCATGCCCCAGGAGGTGTCGCCTGCAAGGATCAGGGTATCCTCTTCGGTCAGGACGCCCAGCGCTTCTTCAATGCGGGCGGTGTAGTTCTCCCACGCCGCGCCGAACACCTCCATGGATTTGTTCACCGACTGGGAGAGGTGCAAATCGCCGATGGCATACAGTGCCATGTAGCCCCTCCTCGTTGTTTGATTTGTTTACTGCAGGAAGTTCAGTACCACAGACTCCATCTCCATCTTCTCGGAAGTGAGATCGAAGCGGCGCTGCTTGCCCTTCAGGGCTGCCAGACGTCGGGGAATGGTCACACCGGAGACTGCATGCAGCTGGTCCAGTAGCTCCAGACCGTCGCCCGCAGGTGCTTCACCGATGGCTGCAAGCACATGGTCGCAGAACTTGTAGGGAGACGCCGTGGAAACGAACACCGTCACGTTCTCGTCGCCGCTTTCCTTGCGGTACTGTTCCATGACGTTGGCGGCCACTGCGGTATGGGTATCGATGAGATAGCCGTTCTTGTAATACGCGGCAATGGTAGCGGCGGTATCAGCCTCACCGCAGAAGCCGCCCCAGAACTCCTCCGCCAGCTTTGCCTTAATGGCATCGCTGACTTCGTACTTGCCCTCGCTGCCAAGTTTTTCCATGTAGCCGCGCACTTCGGCGTCATTCTCGCCGGACATATGGAACAGCAGACGCTCCAGATTGGAGGAGATCAGAATGTCCATAGAGGGGCTCATGGTGGTGTGGAAGGGACGGTTGCGGTCATACACACCTGTACGCAGGAAGTCCGTCAGCACATCGTTGCTGTTGGAAGCGCAGATCAGCATACCCACAGGCAGGCCCATGCGCTTTGCATAGTAAGCGGCCAGAATGTCGCCGAAGTTGCCGGTGGGAACGCAGAAGTTCACCTTGTCGCCCATGGCGATCTTACCGGCCTTCAGCAGGTCGCAGTAAGCGGAGATGTAATAGACCACCTGCGGCTGAATACGGCCCCAGTTGATGGAGTTGGCGGAGGACAGGAAATAGCCCCGCTGTGCCAGCGTCTCGCGCATCTCCACATCGGAGAAAATGCGCTTTACACCGTTCTGGGCATCGTCAAAGTTGCCCACCACGGCGCACACGCCCACATTTTCGCCTTCCTGCGTGACCATCTGGGTCTCCTGCACAACGGAAACACCGTCCTTGGGATAGAACACCATGATCTTGGTCTGAGGCACATCGGCAAAGCCCTCAAGGGCGCCCTTACCGGTATCGCCGGAGGTGGCTACCAGAATACAGGCGGTCTTTTCCTCGCCGGTCTTGCGCAGCGCAGAGGACAGCAGCTGAGGCAGCATCTGCAGCGCCATATCCTTGAAAGCGCTGGTGGGACCATGCCACAACTCCAAAGAATGGGTCTTATCATCCACCGTGCGAACAGGCGCCACCGCGTCCGTATCGTACTTATCGGGGCCGTAGGCATTCTCTGCGAAGGTCAGCAGCTCTTCATAGCTGTAATCCGTCAGGTACAGGCTCATCACCTTGGCGGTGCGCTCCTGATAGCTGACATTCACCAGACTCTGCAGAAAGGCCTCGTCGATCTGAGGGATGGCCTCAGGGGTCAGCAGGCCGCCGTCACGGCTGAGGCCCATTTTGATGGCCTCCGCAGATTCCATCCGGATAGACTTGTCTCTTGTGCTGTAATATTTCATATCTGTTTCCTCTCTTTCGGGAAAAGTTCTTTCTCTTATTCAAACGCGCTTTTTAGATATTCCACCCGAAGGGTGCCATCTGGTTCCACATAAACCTCCGCCACGTCAAAACGGGCAGGGGCATCGATCTCATGGGTGCTGAGGTATGCGGCCGCCGCACTGCGAAGCCGCTCCTGTTTCCGCCTGTCCACAAACTCACGTGGCAGGCCGATGGCACCGCTGCCGCGCAGCTTGACTTCCACAAAACAAAGGGTCCCACGCTTGTCCCTCGCCACCAGATCCAGCTCTCCGAACCGGCAGCGCCACTGGCTCGCCAATAAGGTATAACCCTTTTTTCGTAAATACCGCGCCACTTCCGCCTCACCGCGGTTTCCGGCAGTCCTTGCGGTACTCACGGCTTTCGTGCCTCCCACTTTTTCAGGAAGGTCATCCGGTGCTGGGGGCAGGGGCCGTAGGCATCCAGCATTTCATAGTGCAGCTTCGTGCCGTAGCCCTTGTGCTTTGCAAACCGATATTGGGGATACTGCGCATCCAGTTCCCCCGCCGCATAGCGGTCACGGGCCACCTTTGCCAGAATGGAGGCCGCCGCGATGGAAGCACTCTTTCCGTCGCCGCCGATGATGGTCACATGGGGCGTGGTAATGGCATGAATACTGCCGTGGTCACGGTTGCCGTCGATCAGCGCTATGTCCGGTTTGATCTCCAGTCCGTCAATGGCCCGCTGCATGGCCAGCATGCGGGCGTTGAGAATGTCCATCTCGTCGATCTCCGCAGCTTCCACGCGGGCAATACTGTACGCAACAGCCTGCTCACAGATCAGCGGAAACAGCGCTTCCCGCTTCTTCTCCGTCAGCTTTTTGGAGTCATTCAGGCCGGGTAGCTCCACTTCCCGCGGCAGGATCAACGCCGCGGCATACACCGGCCCCGCCAGAGGCCCTGCGCCGGCTTCATCCACACCGCAGACCATCTCTGCGCCGCCGGTCCATTGTTCCCGTTCAAATTCCCAAAGGCTCATTTCACTACCTCAAATTCCGCTGCCAAAGGCACGAGCGGGTTATGTAGGTGCTCACAGTACGGCAGCACGACCCGGTACAAGCCCGGTTGCAGCGGAGAGGGATAGTCCCTTCCAACAGGGCAGGTAATCAGGACCTCACCGCCGTCCCAGTTGACAATATCGGTCTTTCCTTCCCAGCGGACGTGCTTTTGGTAAGTACGCATCTCATGCCACGCGCCGTCCTCCCAGACCTCCAGCTCATA
>JAZRCP010000024.1:0-18418 GCA_045659825.1 Dysosmobacter sp.
TTTTCGTTCCGTTTTTTCTTTTTAACCGCAAAAACGGGCCTCGGCCCTTCCAACGGAACCTGCTTTTTTGTCAACAGATCAGGTATAGAGTTCCTCATCGGCGTAGTCATCATACTCAGAGCCGAACTTCCGGCTCAGGCACCGCTTCATGCCGCAAACGCCAACGCGCAGATCATGCCAGCCGCCGATCAGCAGGCAGACAAACGCAGCGAAAGCCAGACTGGCGCCGATAATCTTCATCACCATGCGTGCGGTCTTGCTCATGTGGATTCCTCCTGTTTCAGGTATTGGGGTTATCATACATCATTTCCGGAGATTTTACAATAGGTTTCCCCTGCTCACTCTGCAAACATCTCCGTAGAGAGATAGCGGTCGCCGGTATCCGGCAGCAGCACCACAATGGTTTTTCCGCGGTTCTCCTCTCTCTTTGCCGCCTGAATGGCAGCCCACAGGGCAGCACCGGATGAAATACCCGCCAGCACGCCCTCTCTGCGGCCCAGTTCCCGGCCCATGGCGAAGGCATCCGCATCCTGCACGGCCACCAGTTCATCATATACCGCCGTGTCCAGCACCTCCGGCACAAAGCCTGCGCCGATGCCCTGGATCTTGTGTGGCCCGGCCTTGCCGCCGCTCAGGACCGGAGAACCGGCTGGCTCCACGCCCACCACACGGATGGCGGGATTCTGCTCTTTCAGATAGCAGCCGGTGCCAGTGATGGTGCCGCCGGTTCCGATGGTGGCCACAAACACATCCACTTCGCCATCCGTGTCCTGCCAGATCTCAGGTCCGGTGGAGGCGTAGTGGGCGGCAGGATTGGCGGGATTGACGAACTGCCCTGCCACAAAGGCATCCGGCATTTCCGCCGCCAGTTCCTCCGCCTTTTGAATGGCGCCCGCCATGCCCAGTGCGCCGTCGGTCAGCACCAGTTCCGCACCGTAGGCCCGCATCAGCATCTGACGCTCCACGCTCATGGTATCCGGCATGACGATGCACACGCGGTAGCCTCTGGCCGCCGCCACGGAGGCAAGGCCGATGCCAGTATTTCCGGAAGTAGGCTCGATAATGACAGAAGATGGTTTCAGAACTCCCCGTGCCTCCGCATCCTCGATCATAGCCAGTGCCACACGGTCCTTGGCGCTGCCGCCGGGGTTAAAAGATTCCAGCTTCGCCAGAAGCCGTGCCTCCAGTCCGTATGTCTTTTCCAAATTCGTCAGCTCCAGCAGTGGCGTTTTGCCGATCAGTTGCGCTGCGGATGTGTAAATCTTTTCCATGGTTCAGTCCTCCAGCAAAATTCTGTCGGGCCTTTTCTCGGCCTCGAAGCGTTTCCAGTATCTGTCATATACCCAAAAAGACACGATGACCGTACAGATATCCGCCATCATCTGCGCCCAGACAATACCGTACATGCCAAACGCGGCATTGAGCAGGAACAGCATCGGAATATTAAATGCCGCCCATCGGATCACCCCCAACCAAAGGGCCTGCCGGCCGCCGCCCACCGCCTGGAAAAAGCCCACCAGATGAAAGCTCATAAACATAAACGGCGTTGCAAGGCAGCGAACCCGCAAAAAGGAAGCTCCGATGCGAACCGTTTCGGCATCCTCAATGAAAAAGCGAATGATTTGCTCAGCAAACACCTGATACAGCAGAATGCTGACAGCTGCCACCGCCAGGCCAGCCAGGCGGGAATAGCGCACCGCCCCTTTCATGCGCTCCCTGTTTCCGGCGGAGTAATTGTATCCTGCCACCGGCATCATACCCTGCACCAATCCAATGCCCACATTCAACGGTAACCGCTCCGCTTTCAACACGATGCCGATGCCCGCCAGCGCAATATCGCCGTAGGCGGCGGTCAGTCGGTCAATGATGATATAATCCAAATCAAACAGGATCGTCCCCACCGAGCCGGGAATGCCCACCGCAAAAATCGAGCGGATATGCTCCCGTTCCGGCAGGCCCTCCCGGAGGGAAAAGGTCAGGGCGGAGTTCTTTCCCAATTTACGAATCTGCCAAAAAAAGTACAGGCACGCAATGACGTTGGAGCACACGGTGGCAATGCCCACCGCCGCCGCTTCCATGCCTTGCGGAAACACGAACCAGATAAACAGCGGATCCAGAACGATATTCAGCAAACCGCCCACGGAAACACCGATACCAGCCTCCTTTGCGCAACCTACCGACCGCAGAAGATTGGACAGCGTCAGCGACAAAATGGTAGGCAAGCCACCCAAAACAATGACGCAAAACAGGTATTGGCACGCATATTCAAAAGTCTCTGTGCTGGCGCCAATTCTCCACAACAACGGTTCCAGCCAAATAGCCGCGGCCACAGAAAAAAGCAGAGAAAAAGCAATAGATGTATACAGAGAAAAGGCGGATACCCGTCTTGCCGCATTCTCTTCGCGCCCCCCCAGTAGACGGGAGATGAGCGCCCCGCCGCCAACGCCGGAAATGTTAGCAAGTGAGATACAGACATTGTAGATCGGCAAGATCAACGAGACGCCTGCCATCATAAACGGATTATCCGCCTGCCCAATATAGAACGTATCGGCAAGATTATAGATCAAAATCACCAGCTGCCCAATGATGGCAGGAATGGCCAGCGTAACCAACACCTGCCGCATGGGTGCCGACTCAAACAGAATTCGGTTTTCTGTCTCTTTCATTTCCTCGTTCCCCTCATCTGGCGGTCGTTTCGTCCGTTTCCCGCTTCAACAGAACCACCGACTCCACATGCCGCGTACCGGGGAACATATCCACTGCACAGGCGCGGACGGCCTTGTAGTCGAAGCCTGCAAAAATCTTGATGTCGCGGCCGAGGGTGGCGGCATCGCAGGAGACATAAACTACCCACTTCGGCGCCATGCCCGCCACGGAGGCAATCACCTCCGGCGCAAGGCCCTTGCGGGGCGGGTCCACCGTGATCACATCAGGACGCAGACCCTCCGCCTCCAACTTCGCGGCAATATCCGCCGCGTCGCCGCAGAAGAACTCCGCGTTTTCAATGCCGTTGCGCTTGGCGTTCTCCTTGGCATCTGCAATGGCGGGCGGCACGATCTCCGCGCCGATGGCCCGCTTTGCCTGCTTGGCAAGGCAAAGCGTGATGGTGCCGGTGCCGCAGTAGAGGTCCAGCACCGTCTCCTCGCCGGTGAGGCCCGCAAACTCCAGGGCCTTGCCGTAAAGCACCTCTGCCTGATCCCGGTTCACCTGATAGAACGACGGAACGGACAGCTTGAAGGTCAGGCCGCACAGGGTATCCATCAGGAAATCCTCACCCCAGATGGTGCGGTACTGGTCGCCCAGGATCACGTTGCCCTTGCGGGTGTTGGTATTCAGCACCACACCCACGGTTTTCGGCGCGGCAGCATGGACATAGGCAGCCAGTTCAGGTTCCCGGGGCAGCTGTCTGCCGTTGGCCACTACACAGCACAGGCTCTCTCCTTTTTTATTCACCCGCACATAGACATGGCGAATCAGTCCCTTGCCGGTGGTCTCGTCATAGGCAGAAATCTTATATTTCTTCATCCACGCCCGCACAGCCTGCGCCGTCTTATCAGAAATTTCTGACTGGATCAGGCAGCGGTCGATGGACACCACCTTATGGGTACGGGCCTGAAAGAAGCCGATGGTGCCGTCAGCACCCACGGGGTACTGGCTCTTGTTGCGGTAATACAGAGGCGCCTTGGCTCCGAGGATCTCCTCCACCTGCAGGTCTGTGCCGCCCAGACGGGCAAGGGCATCCTGTACCCGCTGGCGCTTGGCCCACAGTTCCTCGGTGTAGGACATGTGCTGGAAATCGCAGCCGCCGCACTTGCCAAAGTAGGGGCACTCCGGCTTCACTCGCTCCGGAGATGCCTTGCGGATCTTGACCACCTCGCCGGCGGCGGCCGTTTTCATCACTTTGGTGATGCGCAGGTCGATCTCCTCCCCGCGGATACACTGGGGCACAAAGACCACAGCCCCATCCAGACGCACGATGCCTAAGCCCTCGCTGGAGTAACCCTCCACCGTGCCGGTATAAATTTTTCCTTCTCGTAACTTTTCCATATGTTCCTCTTGATACGGCTATGCCGCAGTTTTTACTGACTTTCCCACTTTTCCAGCAGCGCCCGCAGCTGGTCAGCAAATCGGGCCAGAGACTTATTATCCCGTCCTCTGGAGCGTTTGATAGACTCCATGAGCATCTCGCCCACAGCCACCAGCCGCTCGTAGGCAGAGCTGACACGTCCTCCAACGGGACTCTTGGCCTTCCGCTCAGGCAGATAGCCAACCTCCAGAACCTTGTCTGCGATCAGGTCATAGACCTCCGTGTACTGGGGTGCGTGGGCCGTAAAGCCCATACCCTCCACCGTTTTGGCAAAGAAGGGCGCCACCTCGCGGTCACCGTGGACCACAAACACATGCTGGGGCTTGGGGGCCTTGAAGCCCTCGATCCACGCCATCAGGTGATCCCTGTCCGCATGGGAAGAAAGGCCCCGGAAATTGACGATCTCGGCATTAACAGCGATCTGCTCACCAAACAGCTTCACGCTCTTTGTCCCTTCCAGCAGGGTGCGGCCCAGTGTGCCCTCACCCTGAAATCCCACAAACACCACCGTGCTCTCCGCACGCCACAGGTTATGCTTGAGGTGATGGCGGATGCGGCCCGCATCGCACATGCCAGAGGCAGAAATGATCACCTTGGGCGTGTTGTCCAGATTCAGCAGCTTGGACTCCTCGCTGGTCTCCGTCATGCGCAGATTGGTAAAGTTAAACATGTGTGTGCCGTCCTGCACCAGTTCCATGGCCTCCTCGTCCAGATAGCCGCGAAGATCTCCCACAAAAATGGTGGTGGCTTTCTTGGCAAGGGGCGAGTCGATATAGACAGGGAAATCGGGATTGGACTTCACCAGCTTCGCATCCTTGATCTCCCGCATGAAGTACAGCAGTTCCTGCGTGCGGCCCACTGCAAAGGAAGGAATGATCACATTGCCGCCCCGGGCGATGGTCTTGTCAATGATCTCTGCCAGCTCGTCGGTGTAGCTCCAAATTTCTGTATGGTTCCGGTCACCGTAGGTAGATTCCATCACCACATAATCCGCACCGGCAACGGGGCTGGGGTCGCGGATAATGGGCTGCTTGATATTGCCCAGATCGCCGGAGAACACCAGCCGCTTCGTCACACCGTTTTCCGTGGCATCCACGGTGATGATGGCGCTGCCCAGCAGGTGGCCCGCATCAGAGAACACCGCCGTCACACCTTCGCACAGTTCTACGCTTTCGCCGTACTCGCAGGTGGTCATGAACTCCCGCACCCGAGCGGCATCCTCTAACGTGTAAAGCGGCTCCACCTTCGGTGCGCCGGAGCGTTCCGCCTTGCGGTTTTTCCACTCGGCGTCGGATTCCTGAATATGGGCGGAGTCGGCCAGCATGATATTTAGCAGGTCTGCCGTCAGGCGGGTGGTGACGATCCGCCCCTGAAACCCCTGCTTAATCAGCATGGGCACACGGCCGGAATGATCGATATGCGCGTGGGTAATGAGGACGCAGTCGATGGCATTGGGGGCAAAGGGCAGCGACTGGTTGTCGATCTCATCCCGCCCCTGCTGCAAGCCGCAGTCCACGAGGATCTTTTTGCCGTTTACTTCCAGACAGTGACAGCTGCCTGTGACGCATTGGTCCGCTCCAAAAAAGCTGAGTTTCATATCCAATCCTCCTTATCCGCTCAACGTGACTACTTTCCCACTTTTATTGTACCACGAAAGGCTGCAAAGTACAATCAGGTTTTGTCTCTGCACCGATTTTGTAACCGCCCTGTTCTTGTTTTCCCCTCCGCTTTCAGGTAAGCTGTAAACAGGAAGAAACGAGGTGATACCGTGGCCCGCAAATTATTGATCCCTTCCCTGATGGATGACTGGTTCCCCCTGATGCAATACGCCTTTGCCTCCAAACGGTGGGAGCCCGTCCTGCTGACGGAGGACAACGGGCTGGAGGATTTAGGGCTGCGTTATATCCACAGCGATCTCTGCTATCCCGCCCATCTGGTAACCGGACAGATCCTCGCCGCTCTCGGTTCGGGGAAATATGACACCGACACCTGCGGCGTGCTGGTGGGACAGGCCGGTGACGAGTGCCGCGGCAGCTGCCTCATCCGGCTGCTGCGCAAGGCGCTGGACAAGGCCGGCTATCCCAACGTGGCGCTGCTGAGCCTGAACGTGCAGGAAATTGAACGGGACAACCGCCTTGTCATTCGCCCCGGCATGGTGTTTCAGGCGGCGGCTGCCGCTGTGTGGGGCGACACGCTGGCTCTGCTCCGCGATCAAACGCGGCCCTATGAGGCCGTCCCCGGCAACGCGCAGGTGCTGTGGCAGCAGTGGATGGAAACGCTCGGTTCGGATATGAACCGTCCCCTCTCCCGCCGGTTCATTCTGCGGCGCTGCCGTGAAATGGCGGACAGCTTCCGCAGATTGGAAAAAGTGGACCGCCCGGTGCAGAAAGTGGCCATTGTGGGTGAGATCTACACCAAGTACTGCCGCCTCGGCAACTGGAATCTACGGGACTATCTGGCAAAGGAGCACTGCCAGACCGCCACCGGCGGCATCACATGGTATGCCCTGTACTATCTGGATTCCCACGGCGTTCGCGGACCGCTGGCCCAGCGGCTGATGTTCGGCATCGCCAGAATTTATCTGGAAACCATCCAGAAAGAGATGATCGCCATTTTGCAGCAGGCAGGATTTGAAACACTGCCGCCCTTTGCCGATTTCAAGCAGCAAGCGAAGGGCTATGCCCCCATGCGCATCACACTGGCAGACGGCTGGCTCATCGCCGCGGAGGCCACCGCGTGGGCCAAGCTTGGATACCGGAAGATCCTCTGCATCCAACCCTTCGCCTGCCTTCCCGGCCACATCTTCGGCAAGGGACAGTATGCCCAGCTGCAGCGCAAGCTGCAGCAGGCGCGTCTTGTCAGCGTGGACTATGACGCCAGCACCGGCGAAGGTACGGTGCAGAGCCGCATCCGGATGCTGCTGGACGAAAAGGACATCTGAACGGGATTAAGGATATTGGAAAGCCGCCTCCAGCGGCTTTCTTTTTTGTCTGTTTGTAAACTTTTTTACCAATCCCCTGATTTTCTTTGCATTTCAGGTTCGATTGTGGTATGCTAACGTAGATTAATTATGAGTATACTTCCTTGTGAAGTTCCCTTTCTCCGGAAAGAACCGAAATTGGAAAGGATGTTTCAAAAACCATGGGTCTGATCAATTCTCTGTTTGGCAGCGCCAGCTCCCGTGAGCTGAAGCCCATCTACCGCATCGTAGATGCGATCGAAGCGCTGGCCGACGAATACAAAGCCATGACAGACGCGCAGCTTCAGGCAAAGACGACGGAGTTCAAGGAGCGTCTGGCAAACGGTGAAACGCTGGACGACATTCTGCCGGAGGCCTTTGCCACCGTGCGCGAAGCCGCCGACCGTGTGCTGGGCATGCGCCACTACCGCGTGCAGCTGGTGGGCGGTATCGTGCTGCATCAGGGCCGCATTGCCGAAATGAAGACCGGTGAAGGTAAGACGCTGGTAGCGACCCTGCCCGCTTATCTGAACGCACTGACCGGTAAGGGCGTCCACATCGTCACCGTCAATGACTATCTGGCTAAGCGTGACTCCGAGTGGATGGGCAAGGTGCACCGTTTCCTCGGTCTGAAGGTGGGCCTGATCATTCACGGTCTGACCCCTGCACAGCGTCAGGCTGCCTACGCTGCCGACATTACCTACGGCACCAACAACGAGATGGGCTTTGACTATCTGCGTGACAATATGTGCATCTACTCCAACGAGCTGGTGCAGCGCGGCCATTCCTTTGCCATCGTGGACGAGGTGGACTCCATCCTGATCGACGAAGCCCGTACCCCCCTGATCATCTCCGGCAAGGGTGAAAAGTCCACCCAGATGTACGACATGACGGAGATGTTCGTCTCCCGCCTGAAGAAGAAAGTGGTCGTCCAGCAGGACGACAAGGAACTGGAAGATGCCTCCGTTGACGCGGACTACATCGTGGACGAGAAGGCCAAAACCGCCTCTCTGACCGCCCGCGGCGTGGAAAAAGCAGAGGCCTATTTCCATGTGGAGAACCTGTCCGATCCCTCCAACTCCACCCTCTCCCACCACATCAATCAGGCTCTGAAAGCCCACGGTACCATGAAGCGGGACATTGACTACGTCCTGAAGGACGGCGAAGTGGTCATCGTTGACGAGTTCACCGGCCGTCTGATGTTCGGCCGCCGCTATTCCAACGGCCTGCATCAGGCCATTGAGGCCAAGGAACATGTCAACGTCCGCAGCGAGAACCGCACGCTGGCCACCATCACCTTCCAGAACTATTTCCGTCTGTACGACAAGCTGTCCGGTATGACCGGTACCGCCATGACCGAGGCCGAGGAATTCGGCACCATCTACAATCTGGACATTGTGGAGATTCCCACCAACCGGAACAACCAGCGTCTGGACCGTGAGGATGTGGTCTTCAAGAGTGAGATGGGCAAGTACCGCGCTGTTATTCAGCAGGTCAAGGAGTGCCACACCAAGGGTCAGCCCGTGCTGGTGGGCACCGTGTCCATTGAAAAGAACGAGCTGCTGAGCAAACTGCTTGCCCGCGAAGGCATCCGCCACAGCCTGCTGAACGCCAAGAACCACGAGAAGGAAGCTGAGATCGTGGCCCAGGCCGGTAAGTTCGGCGCCGTCACCGTGGCCACCAACATGGCAGGCCGTGGTACCGACATTATGCTGGGCGGCAACGCCGAATATCTGGCCAAGGCCGATCTGGTGCGCGCCGGCTTCTCCGAGGAAGTCATCGTGGACGCCACCGGCTACGCCGACACCAACAACCAGGAAATTCTGGATGCCCGCAAGCTGTTCGCCGAGCGCATGGCCCATCACAAGGCCATCATCGCCGAAGAGGCCGAGAAGGTGCGCGCCGCAGGCGGCTTGTTCATCATCGGCACTGAACGCCACGAGTCCCGCCGCATCGACAACCAGCTGCGCGGCCGTGCGGGCCGTCAGGGCGACCATGGCGAGACCCGCTTCTATCTGTCTCTCGAAGATGACCTCATGCGCCTGTATGGCGGCGACCGCATTCAGGGCATGATGGAAAAGCTAAAGCTGGATGAGGACACCCCCATTGAGAGCAAGATGCTGACGAAGAGCATCGAAAATGCCCAGATCACCGTGGAATCCCGCAACTTCCAGTCCCGTAAGTCCGTTCTGGAATACGACGACGTGATGAACAAGCAGCGCGAGATCATCTATGCCCAGCGCCGTCAGGTGCTGGACGGCATGGACATCAAGGAAACCGTGCTGAACATGATGCATACCTCCATTACCGACCATGTCTCTCTCTCCTTCGGCGCCGCCCACGCGCTGGACACCGCCGGCTACCGCGAGATGATGCGCGGTCTGGAAGGCATCTACTTCCCGCCCTCTGCCGTTGTGATGCCGGAGAAGGAGATCCCCTCCAAGAGCGCCGAGGAACTGACCGAGATCCTGATCGAGGCTGCGGAAAAGACTTACGCCGCCAAGGAAGCCGAGATCACCCCCATGATCATGCGCGAGCTGGAGCGCGTCATTCTGCTGCGCGTGGTCGATGAGTACTGGATGGAGCATATCGATGCCATGGACGATCTGAAGCAGGGCGTCCGCCTCCAGTCCTGGGGCAACAAGAATCCCGTTGATGTTTACAAGCAGGAATCTCTCGATATGTTCGACGAGATGATCGCCGCCATTCGTTCCGAAACCGTACGCCGTCTGTACTCCGTCCGCCTGAAGAAGGACGAGGAAGTCAAACGGGAGCGTGTGGCCAAGGGAACATTTGAAGGTCTGGGCGGCAGCGGCGCGCTGAAGAAGCAGCCCGTGAAGGTCTCCAAGATCGGCCGTAATGATCCCTGCCCCTGCGGCAGCGGCCTGAAATGGAAGAAGTGCGACTGTAAGGAGTACCATTCCTAAAATCGCACAATCTGCCGCCGCAGGTGCGCACACCGTCGCGGCATTGCGATTCCCGGCCTGTCCGGCCGTCAATCGCGCCGCTTCCTCGAAACAGCCTCGCTTTATCCGCCACCGGCGGCGCTTCGGCTGTTTCCCCTTTGGCAGCGGCCTGAAATGGAAGAAGTGCGACTGTAAGGAGTACCATTCCTGATTTTTCAAACAACGTCCCTGTTCTCCTGCCGGAGGGCAGGGGCGTGTTTTTCCTTGAAAGGAGTAAGTCATGCCATTTGAAACCCATGAAAAAAACAGTCTGGTCTGGCTAACCTCATCCGTTCTGCAAACCGTTCGCCACGGTTTTTCCACTCGTCAGGGCGGTGTGTCTGTTCCCCCCTGGGACACCCTGAATTTAGGGGTGGGCCGGGGCGATGACGATGCATCCGTGCAGGAAAACTACCGCCGCTTCTGCGCCGTCATCGACACGGATCCCACGCGGGCGGTGCTGTCCAAGCAAATCCACGAAACCACCGTCCGCATCTGTACGGAAGCGGACGCGGGAAAGGGCCTTTGGAGTGAGCGGGACTATACCGCCGACGCCCTTGTAACCAACAAAACCAATTTGCCGCTGGTGGTTTTTTCCGCCGACTGCGGCATCATTCTGCTGCACGATCCGGTACACCATGCCATAGGTGCGGTTCACGCAGGCTGGCGGGGCTGTGCCGCGGGCATTTTGGAAAAGGCCGTACAGACCATGACCACCATCTACGGCTCCCGTCCGGAAGACCTGCTGGCCGCCATCGGCCCCTGCATCGGTCCCTGCTGCTTTGAAACCCATGACGATGTACCGGACGCCATGCGCGCCGCGCTGGGAAAGGATGCGGAGCCCTATCTGACACCCTACAGTAGCAAATGGCATGTGGATCTGGCGGGGCTGTGCCGCCAGTGGCTGCTGCGTACAGGTATGGTTTCCGACCACATCGACGTATGTGGCCTTTGCTCCGGCTGCAATCCCGATCTCTTCTGGTCCCACCGGAAAACCGGGGATGCCCGCGGTGCGCAGATTGCCATGATCTCGCTGGCGGACTAAGGGGGTGCATGGATGAAGAAACGAATCATCAAATGCATTGCGCTGTGCCTCGCGCCGCTTCTGCTGGCCGGCTGCTGGCAGGAGCCCATTGTGGAAGAAGAGTCCAACAGTCTGCTTCCTGAAGAGGAAATTCTTTCTGAATCCACTGCTTCCCGCGTCATTCTGCCGGAGCATTTTTCCCTCCCCTACGCACCGGATGTAACGTTGGACCCCATCAACTGTCCTGACGGGATGCAGCAGGTGGCGGCTTCGCTGCTGTATGAAGGCCTGTTCCGCCTGAGCCCTTCCTTTGAAGCGGAACCCTGGCTGTGTGAGAGCTATACCTACGACGCGGCTACGCTCACCTACACGCTCTCTCTACGGACGGATGCGGTATTCTCCGATGGTTCCCCCCTGACAGCCGATGATGTAAAGGCCACCCTGAACCGAGCCAGAACCTCGGAGCGGTATAGTTCCCGCCTGACAGGTATCACCGATATCGCTGCCGAAGGTAGCACCGTCTCCGTGACCCTTTCCACTCCCAACAGCGAGTTGCCCGCACTGCTGAATATCCCCATTGTCAAAGCAGGGACAGAGCAGGATGCCGCACCCATCGGCACCGGGCCATATTTGTTTTCGCTGGAAAATACCCAACCGTGGCTGATTGCCAATCAGCAGTGGTGGCGGGGCGACAGACAGCCCACCGACCGTATCGCACTGGTGGAAGCCGCCGATCAGGACACCAAACTGTACCGCTTCACCTCCCATGAAGTGCAGCTGATCACCGCCGACCTGACCGGAACCGCCCCCATCAGTGCCACAGGCAACACCGGATATCAGGACGCGGACACCACGATCCTGCAGTATCTCGGCTGCAATGTTACCCGCGCGCCCATGGATAATCCTACCTTCCGAAAGGCGCTGTCCGCCGGAATCAACCGCGGCCATATCGTCAGCGCATTTTTGTCCGGTCATGCCAAAGCCACGCAATTTCCCATCTCCCCCGCCGCAGCCCTGTATCCCGTGGATCTGGAGGTCCCCTACACCCACGAGGCCCTTGCTGCAGAGCTGGAACGGGCTGGCTATGTGGCAGGCCGCACACTGACGCTGTTGGTCAACGCGGAAAACACCTTCAAAGTCTCGGTGGCACAGTATCTGGCGGAAACCTTTACCGCCGCAGGCGTTCCCATGGAGGCAAAGGTACTGCCCTGGGAGGAATATACAGCCGCTCTGGCCGCCGGTGACTTTGACCTCTACTATGGAGAAGTCAAGCTTTCCGCCGACTGGGATCTCACCGCGCTACTTTCAGCCGGCGGCTCTCTGAACTACGGCGGGTGGGCCAACTCCACCACCGACAATCTGCTGACCTCCTTTGCCGCCTCGGAGGACCGAATTCCCTCCGCCAGAACCCTGTGCCTTCACCTGCAGCAGTCCGCGCCGATCCTGCCCCTTTGCTTTAAATCCACTTCCGTGCTGATGCAGACCGATGTGTTAGAGGGACTTCACCCCACTATGGCAGAGCCCTTTTACAATCTGACCGACTGCACCATCCACCTGCAGTCGCCCTGAAAACGCAAAAAGAGAGAGAAGGCAATGAATGCCTTCTCTCTTTTTGATCACATCAGCGTCACGATCAGCCACGCCAGGCCGATGACGGCAGCACCCATCAGCGCAAACACCAGCGGGCTCCACTCCCGCCACGCCCTATCCAAACCGCTTTTCTCTCCGCCCGTATAGCTCCGGGCGATCCGTTTGGCCTCCTCCACCAGATCACGGGCTGTGACGCCCTCGCCCGCCGCATCGTTGCGTACGATAAAGATTGCCTGCTCAAAAAAACGCTGGTCTGGAGAATCCACTACAACGACCCGTCTCGAAATCCCTTTTACCATCTTGTTCACGCCTCCTGCTGCCGTAAATTTCGGTTTCAGTTTGCCGCAGGAACGGAAAATTTATACTGGCCTCAGACCTTTTTTACAGGCGGTTCCGGATAATACAGCACCTGCACGCCACAGTCATCCTGCAACCGCTCCCGCTGAATGCTCTCCGACAGGATCCGCCCCGCCAACGCCTGCGGGTCCTCTCCGCTCCAGCCCGCCAACAAGTCCATCAGCCACTCATCCCTGCCCGGGTCCGCCACGCCGTCGCTGATCATCACCACAAAGCTGCCCTCGCCCAACGGCACCCGCGTCACATCCGGTGCTGCCGGTGCACCGCGCAAACCAACAGGGAGACTGGAGCCGGTGACCCGCCGCACGCTGCCGCCCCGCTTCAGATAGCTGGGCGCGGCCCCGTACTTGTAAAAGGATGCCTCGCCGCTACCTGGGTCAAACACACACAGGTCCACAGTGGTAAAGCTGCCGGTCTCTGCGCCCCGCAGCGTCATCGCGGTATTCAGGGTTTTCAGCGCAGCCTCCGGCTGGATATCCGCCTCTAAAAACTGCTGCAGCAAGCGACAGGTCAAGGCTGATTCCCGCCGTGCCGCATCTCCGCTGCCCATGCCGTCCGCCAGCAGCAGGCACCACGCCCCCGACTCTGTTTGAAAAGACACCACCGTGTCACCGCAGACACTCTCCCCCGTTTTGGGCCGCAGCGCTGCACCCACCTGACACCCCACTTCGCCGCCGCAGGACCCGGCTTCCAATCCGGCAGCCGTGGCGCTCAGCAGTTCGGAAAGCTGGGCATACTGTCCACGGGCGCTGCGGCGAGTCTCCTCCAGCTGACGGCGGTACTGCCGCCGCAGCAAAAAGGCGGAAAGTTCTCCGTTTACCGCCGTGATAAAGTCAGTCAAATGGATACAGCGGTCCGCAAAATACTGTGGGAAATCCTTGGCCATTCCCCGCCCCCGCTCCAGCAGATAAGGCGTGGCGTCATTGAGGGCATTGAAGGTGCCCGTGTACTCCTTGTGCCAGCACAAATCACACAGCGCACACCCCCGGCACACTTTTTCCGCCGCACGGTCAAAGATGATAGCGGGGTTTTCCTCCGTACTCTGCGGCGCTGCACGGCCCAGGCTGTCATAGAGGTCCCGCAAGGCCGCGGCGGCGCGGTTCAGCCGTTCCTTCACCTGTCGGCCGGCGTCACTCTCCGGCTCCGCCCGCTTGATGCGCTTGCCGCCGAACAGCCGCCCGGGCAGCATCAAAAACAGCACCATGGCTATACCCGCTTCCATCAAAAGAGGCTGTGCCAGCGGCTCGCGGGCAGGCAGCAGCGCCATCAGCGCCGCGGCAAGGAAGGCTAACGCCGCTTCCGACCGGCGTCTGCCGCTGCGGCTGCCCGCCAGCAATCCCGCAAGACCCAAACCAGCAGTAAAAATACCGCTGCCTGTTCCGGCGCACAGATCGGCGGTCAACCCCAATCCCAGCCCTGCGGAGGCTCCGGTCACGGCACCCCGTTCATAGGCCGTGTAGGCCAGCAGCACGCACAGCAGCGTCCGTCCCAAAGAAAGGCCCAGCAGCTCCACATCACTCAGGGCAAGCAGCAGCGCGGCTGTTAAAAACAGCACACCCTCCGAGGCAGGCCGCTTTGTCTCCGGCCACAGCAGCGGTCGGAAAAACCACGCCGAAGCGCCGGTCAGGCCCGCCGCCGCAAGGCACTGCGTCAGTTCCTCCAGCGGAGACAGGGACTGCATCACATAAATGCCGCCCACCGCCAGAAACAGTCCAGCAGCCACACTTGCAGACACTGCAGGACGGTTCAGTACCGCCGTTCCGCGAAACGCGGTGGCGGCAGCTACGATCAGCACCGCCACCGCCAGATGGGGCAGCGCATCTCCAAAATTCAAAAACAGCAGCGCTCCCGTCAGCGTGCCTGCCAACGCCGCCGCGCCTTCCATTCCCGCGCCTGCCGCCGCCACGCACCCCAGCGCAAACGGCGCGTATCCACCCGGCATTTGACTGGCCGTCAGCGCCGCCGCCAGAAAAAATCGAACGCCCCACGCCACCAGCCGTGCCGACCGGTTTTGTTCCAGCATGACCTGTCCATGTTCCACAGCCCATTCCTCCTTTTGCGCCAACAATCAGCGCTTCCTTTGCACGATTTTCCATCATTTTACAGCGGTCTTTTTAAGAATCCCGTCGGGAAACGGCGGAGCAGGATTTCCCATGGCGGCACGGTGGACTTTTCAGGCGGTTTATGATATGATGAATTAAATTTTGACACGAAAGGACGGTGCAGCATGCGGATCGGCAATGTAGAGATCCAATCCAAGCTGGCTCTGGCCCCCATGGCTGGCGTCACCGACACCGCGTTTCGCCAGATCTGTGCGGAGGCCGGCGCCGGACTGACCTGCACAGAGCTGATCTCCTCCAAAGCGCTGTGCTATCACGATAAAAAAACCTTTTCCCTCCTGCGCCAGTTCCCCGGCGAGCATCCCGCCGCCGTGCAGATCTTCGGCAGCGACCCCGTTTGCATGGCGGAGGCCGCCCAGATCGCCATCGAGGCCACCGGCGCGGATATTTTAGATATCAACATGGGCTGCCCCATGGGCAAGATCGTCAACAACGGTGATGGCGCCGCATTGATGAAAGACCCTGAAAAGGCAGGCCGCATCGTGGAGGCCGTCGCAAAAGCCGTTTCCGTTCCCGTGACCGTCAAGTTCCGGCGGGGCTGGGACATGGGCAGCTGCAACTGCGTGGAGTTTGCGCAGACGGTGGAGGCGGCAGGCGCTGCCGCCGTGGCGGTCCACGGCCGTACCCGGGCGCAGGTCTACGGCGGAAACGCCGACTGGAACTGCATCCGGCAGGTGAAGGAAGCTGTCTCCATCCCCGTCATCGCCAACGGTGACATCTGGAAGCCGGAGGACGCCGCCCGTATCTTACAGCACACCAAGGCGGACATGGCCATGATCGGACGGGGCTGCTTTGGAAACCCGTGGCTTTTTACACAGGCCAAAGCCGTACTGGAAGGCACACCCGTCCCTCCCCTTCCCCCGCTGGCAGAGCGGTGTGACACCGCCGTGCGCCAGTTTGAACTGGCGGCGGAATACAAGGGTGAGCGAGTGGCCATTTTAGAGGCCAGACGCCATTACTGCTGGTACCTCAAGGGGGTATCGCACTCCGGCTATTACAAGGAACAGATCGTGAAGATGAACACGCTGGAGGACGTCTATCAGGTGACAAAAGGGATCAAGAGGGATCTGACATGATGGATTTTCAGGAGCAAAAGTGGATTCATGCCGCGCGTGAAGGGGATCAGGACGCCTTCGCGGAACTGGTGCGCCTGTATGAAAAAAAGGTCTTTGCCCTGACCCTCCGCATGTGTAAAAAACCGGAGGATGCTGCAGAAGCGGCGCAGGAGGCATTCCTCGCCGCATGGCAGGGCCTGCCCAATTTCCGCGGTGACGCCGCGTTTTCCACGTGGCTGTACCGGCTGGCCTCCAACGCCTGTGTAGATCTTCTGCGCCGCGAGGGACGACACCGGGATGCAGCCGGCCCTTCTTTCAACGATGAGGAAGCAAATCTGGAGGTGCCGGATACCGCTGCATCTCCCCACGATCTGGCGGAACGGGCCGAACTGCGTGCACAGGTGGAAGAAGGTCTTGCCTCCCTGTCGCCGGAACATCGGGAGGTGCTGATCCTGCGGGAGATTCACCAACTCTCTTATGATGAGATCTCCCAGATTCTGAATTTGGATACCGGAACGGTAAAATCCCGCATCAGTCGCGGGCGCAGACAGCTGAGAAACTTTTTATTGAAAAGTGGGAACTTTTCCGCCGCTGCACCGTCCAACTTAGCAGAGAAGGAGGGTTGCAAGTGAATACCTGTGAATCTTATGCGGCCCTGCTGGACGCATTCGCCGAAGGCGATCTGTTTACTGAGGACATGGTTCGGGTTCAGCAGCATCTGCTGAATTGCCCCGACTGTCAGTCTTATCTGGATGACCTGCTGACCATTCAGGCCGCATTTCCCAAGGTAGAGGACACGGTGGTGCCTCCCGATTTCAGCGCAAAGGTGATGGCCGCCGTAGCCGCCACGCCGCAGGAACGGCCGATTGCCGTGCCGCAGGAAAAGCCGACTGCAAAGCCGGTTTCCGCCAAACGGAAAACTCCGTGGAGCCGGGTTTTGGTTCCTCTGGCAGCCTGCTGCGCCATTGTGATCCTGCTGCAGGGACGCGTTTCTTTTGGCGGTATCAAGGGTGGCGCCTCGCAAGCGCCTGCTGCCGGAGAAAGTGCTTTCATGCTGGACGCCGCTCCGATGGAAGCAAAAGCAGAGGAATCCGCTGTCGAAATGGAATCCCCTGCCGCCCCCATGCCGGAAACGGAGGCTTACGCCGAACCTGTTGAAATCCCCGCACAGGCCAAGCAGACAACTCCGACATCCAACGACGCCTATGAGTATGCAGCCCAAGAGGCCGACACCGTCGAATACTCCCCCTACCGCATCCGTATCGATGTGGATGCCGCCTACATCGGCGATGCGCTGGATGGCTACACTCCCGTGATTGAGGCAGACGCCCCTGACACGGGCCGGACGGAACTGCACTATGAGCTGACCATGGCCCAGTATGAAGATCTGCTGCAAGCGCTGGCAGACCGCAACGAAATGCCTGCCGAAGAGGAATTTGAAACCGATTCTGATCTGGTTCTGGTAATCGTACACTGACAAAACACCCTGACACAAATGTGTCAGGGTGTTTTTCTTGCAATCCGCCATTTCTTATGCTATACTCTTCCTCGACAGGTGCCATCTCCCTGTCCAAGCGTTCGTTCTTCGGGCGTTCGTTCGGAAACACCAGATGGAGTTTTCGTTCTCTAAACAAAAAAATGGAGGCTGGGGCGACCTTATCGCCTTTTGTTGCCGCATTGCGGCGTGACCTCCACTTTTACAAAGAAGGAGGTCTTTTTTCATGTCAAAATCCCGTTTCACCACCCGCCAAATGGCCACAGCAGGCATCATCGCCGCCTTATATGCGGTTCTTTCCTACTTTTCATCTGTATTTGGCATTGCCTATGGACCCGTACAGTGCCGCTTTTCCGAGGCGCTTTGCGTTCTCCCGTTTTTGATACCTGCCGCCACACCGGGGCTGTTCTTAGGGTGTCTGGTTGCCAATCTGCTCAGCCCGTACGGGGCGTTGGACATTGTGTTTGGCTCTCTCGCCACCCTGCTGGCTGCTCTCTGGACCCAGCGCACCCCCTGTAAATGGCTGGCCCCACTGCCGCCTGTGATTTGCAACGCGGTGATCGTTGGCGCAGTTGTTACGGTCCAGCAGGTTCCGGCTGAATTATTCTGGGGTACATTTGCTTATAACGCCCTCACAATCGGACTCGGCGAGGCACTTGCCTGCTACATTTTGGGTGGATTGCTGCTGACACAACTTCCGAAATTCCATTCATTCCATGAATAACAAAAAACGCCTGGGGTTCTCCCCCGGCGTTTTTTTTTTTTTAATTTTGGCGGAGCTTTGCG
>JAZRCP010000025.1:0-2792 GCA_045659825.1 Dysosmobacter sp.
ACTCCACCTTCTCCCGTGCCTACAAGAAGCAATTCGGCCGCTCTCCTTCGGAGAGATAAGTTTGTCAAAAAATGTTTTTGACAAACTTGTGATTTTATAAGCGCAGGACACCCTTCCTGGGTTTCCCGCGCACACCCTTCCTTCCCGCCGCGGTAGTTTTCTCGCTTTATCGGCAGGTTTTCCGGTTATTCTTCGGTAAAATGCTCGTGGTTGAAAATGTGATCCTGACAGTAGCAGTGATAGCCTGCGCAGCGGGAGCAGTAACGGAATTCCAGATCGGGGAAGTCCATGTCTGTCCGTCCGCAAACGGTGCATTTGTGGCGGTAGCCCCGATCCGCCTCCTTTTTCTTCTGCTGCCGGACTGCGGCTTTGAACTGAATGGTCTGGTGGGATGTCTGGTGCTTTGCGCGGCTCCGCCGCCATGCAAAGCCGTCGGCAATGGCGGTCCAGAAGAAGACGAAGAAGTTCAGCAGGGCAATGAGGGGCAGCAGCGCGTTCAGGAAGTCCAGCCGCAGTGCCGCGGAGACAATGTTGATGGCGAAAATGGCGGCATCCAGCCATGCCAACCATTTGATCTTTATGGGAATGACGAAGAAAATATAGAACCGGGTCTCAGGATACAGCACGGCAAAGGCGAAGAACATGGCCAGATTCACATAGCCTGCGCCGCTGATCCATGCGTCGCCAAATACCAGTCCGGAGAGAACGCCCACCAGCAGCGTCAAAAGCGCGCCGGAGAGGTAGTAGAGGTTGAATTTAGCCGTACCCCATTCCCGTTCCAGGGTAGTGCCGATCATATAATACAGATACAGGAACAGCGCCAGCCACAAAATGTCACCGGTGGAGTAGTAACCGGGCATGAAGATGAAGGTCACCAACCGCCACAGCTCACCGGAGAGAATGGCGCTCCAGCTGAAGCCGAGAAAGCTGATGGCTTCATATCCGGCGAAGATGGAGAGCAGATACACCAGCACATTGCCGATGACGATGTATTGCATCAGATTGGAGATGCCGAAGTTGGGGTGCTTGTATGCAAACCGCTCCACGGCGGCGTTCAGTTTTCTCAAAAGGGATCCCTCCAGAAGTGTGATCAGGTTGTATTATCAGCATTATACCCATACTGCATGGAAAAGTCATGTATAATTTTTAAACGTTGGCAGAAATTGCAGATTTTCCAACAAAAAGCGATGCAAAATCACTTGACAAACGATTAAGACCTGATAGAATAGGTACGAAAAATCAATAACCCCTTATCAAGAGTGGCGGAGGGAACGGCCCTGTGAAACCACGGCAACCTGCATTGTAAGGTGCCAAATCCGACGGAAAGCGACAGATGAGGATCGATTTGACCGGACTTCTATGCGCGTTTCGTCGTCGAAACGCGTGTTTTTTTCGCCGCTTGACGGGAACAGAAAAGGAGAACATATCATGGCAAGACGCTTTTTATTCACTTCCGAATCCGTGACGGAAGGACACCCCGATAAGATCTGCGACCAGATTTCTGACGCGGTTCTGGACGCCATTTTAGAGCAGGACCCCATGGGCCGCGTGGCCTGCGAGACCACCGTTTCCACCGGCCTCGTGCATATCATGGGCGAGATCACCACCAACTGCTATGTGGACATTCCCAAGATCGCCCGCGAGGTCATCCGCGACATCGGCTATGACCGCGCCAAGTATGGCTTCGACTGCGACACCTGCGGCATCATCTCCAATATCGATGAGCAGTCCGCTGATATCGCACTGGGCGTGGACAAGTCTCTGGAGAGCAAGGCCGACGAGGATGCCGAGCTGCAGCACGGCGCGGGCGACCAGGGCATGATGTTCGGCTATGCCTGCGACGAGACCCCTGAGCTGATGCCTCTGGCGATTTCTCTGGCACAGAAGATGGCCAAGCGCCTGACCGAGGTCCGTAAGGTGGGTCTGGTGAATTACCTGCGTCCCGACGGCAAGACGCAGGTCACCGTGGAATACGGCGAGGATGGCCGTCCCATCCGCGTGGATACCGTGGTCCTGTCCACCCAGCACAGCCCCGAGGTCACGCTGGAGCAGATCCGTGTCGATATGATCGACATGGTCATTCGCACCTCCGTCCCCGCAGAGCTGATGGATGAGAATACTAAGATTTATGTAAACCCCACCGGCCGTTTCGTCATTGGCGGTCCTCAGGGTGACTCCGGCCTCACCGGACGTAAGATCATCGTGGATACCTACGGCGGCAGTGCACCCCATGGCGGCGGCGCCTTCTCCGGTAAGGACCCCACCAAGGTAGACCGCAGCGCAGCCTATGCTGCCCGCTGGGTGGCCAAGAATATCGTGGCTGCCGGCCTTGCAAGCAAGTGTCAGGTGCAGCTGGCCTACGCCATTGGCGTGGCACAGCCTGTCTCCGTTCTGGTGGATACTTTCAGCACCGGCAAGGTGGATGACGGTGTGCTGGAGCAGGCTGTCAGCAAGGTCTTTGACCTGCGCCCCACTGCCATCATCCGCGATCTGGACCTGCGTCGTCCCATCTACCGTCAGCTGGCCGCCTATGGTCATATCGGCCGCGAGGATCTGGATGTCGTTTGGGAGCGCACCGACAAGGTGCAGGATCTGCGCGAGGCTGCCGGCGTGTAATGACACATTTAATTCGCAAAGTGGTTTCGCTTGGTCTAACTGTGACTTGCTGTCTGTCCGTTATAGTCGGCTGCTCTGTTGATTCTGAAGTAGGCGTAAAGCCGACCACAGTTGCTACTACCAACTTTACAACCGCCGGTACAAGCAAGACAACGTTATTGGCCACTTCAACAACA
>JAZRCP010000026.1:0-4209 GCA_045659825.1 Dysosmobacter sp.
CCGCTGCGGTATCCGCAGCGGGGGTTCGATTCTCTTTTCAGAGCATTTCACCGGAGACTTCCTGCACGGCGTAGCTGATTTGCGCGGGGGAGTGGGGATAGGCCCGGTTGTAGGCCTTGATCATGCGATCACAAACCATGCAGCTGTTTTCGTAGGTGGCCATTTGCAGGATCACAGCGTACTGGTAAAGGCTGCTGCGGGTGACCACGTCACCCCGGCGTAGGCTGAGACACACCTGCTCGCCAAGACATTCCATGATGTACTCCAGACTGCGTTTGGGCAGCGACTGGCCATCCTTGCCGGAGGCGGTCAGAACCACCAGATGCACGGTGATGCCGCTGCGGGAAATCAGGCGCACGGTGGACTGGAATACGGTTTTAAAGAAATCGTAATCGCACAGCAGGGCGCCGCGGCGGGTTTCCTCCTCCTGCAGCGACTGGTACAATTCCTCGATGGGAACGGTGTGGTCGTGGACATTCTGCATGGCCTCATAGTACAGGCGGCGGATCTCCTCGGCAGGCAGCGTACCGAAATTGGTGGCAAACACTTCCCGCACTTCTTCGTAGGCGGCAATGGCTTCCTGCTGACGGCCCAGCGCCAGCAGAGAACGCAACAGATGGAAGTATAGATTTTCGCTGAACGGCTCCACTGCCAGTGCGCTGCGGCAGAGGGAAACGGTTTCCGCAGACAGAGACTGCTGTTCCAGCAGCAGAAGCTGGGCGTGGACGGCTTCCAGATAGAGGTCGTGGAAGTGAAGGGCCATCATTCTTGCCCAGTCCTCGCCGGAGAGCTTTTGCAGGAAGTCCGTGCGGTAGAGGGCCAGCGCCTTGCGGTAGAGATCCATCTGCTCTGCAGGTTCAGCGGCGGAGGCGGCCTCCGCGCAGAGAGTCTCAAACTGTTCGGCATCCAATTGGATGGGAATGTCGGGGTTCCAGCGGTAGCCGTCCTTCTGACGCAGCAGTAGCGTGCGGCCCATATTGGGGCCCAGTTGATCCAGCTGGGTGCGGGCACGGTGCAGCATCACGCGCAGGGCGTTTTGCGGGTCGTCCTTGCTCTCTTCGTTGCCCCACAGGAGCTGGTGCAATTCGTCCTGTGAAACGGCGCGGCTGCGGTGGAAGATCAGGTAGGCTAAAAGCAGCCAGATCTTTTTTGTCCTGCTCTTGCTGTCGTCCATTTTCACGTCGCCGGACTGCATGGAAAATCCGTTCAGCGTGCAGATGTTCAGCTGATCCATGATGCCACCGCCTCCTTTCTTGTAAGCTTTGCAATGGGCCTCAAAAGGCCTTTGTATCCAATATACACATAAAATATCATATTCGCAAAAAAACCGCAAGAAAAGGGGAAATAAAAAATGTGACTGGGAAAAATTTTATTTTGTAGGAAATAATTCAAAAAGTAATGCTTGGTGTAATGGCCGACCTGTTATGATGGGTACATCAAATGAGAGGGGGGTATGCCGTTGAACAATCGAATCTGGGGAAATGAGTACCGCCTCACAACCATTTGTGTAGATGCCTACGAGAACGGCGTTCCGGAAGGACGGTTTTACAACCCTTACATAGAAGAGGGAGAGCAGTTCCAAAGCCTGATGCAGTTCCTCCTGAGAATGGAAACACTGCTGGACGGCATGGACTTCCCACAATCCTCTACCTCGCGAAGGAGCTTTGCCCACGCACCGCCCCGCGAGATCCGCTTCCCGGCCATTACGGCGGCGAGGAAAGGAAAGCTTGCAACGTTCCATCTAAGGGTGCTGTTCCGGCAGCATGCCAGCTGGCAGGGCAGCCTCTACTGGATGGAAGAGGGCCGGGAGGAAAGCTTCCGCAGTGTACTGGAACTGATCTTGCTGCTGGAAAGTGCACTGACAAGGCGGTTTGAGAACGAACCGGAGCAACCCGAAAAAGAATCCAGCGCATAACAAATGAGAGAACAATAAGTACGCATAAATATCAAAAGAAAAAGAAACAAGAAATTCGTGAAAAGGGCAAACCATTCGAAAGGGTGGGACGCAAAGTTAAGGGGTCTAAGGCCGACAGGCTATGACAGCCCGGCTGCCGGAGTTTCGCCCTTCTAAATAAGAAAGGAGAACGAAATGATGGCAAAGAAGAACATCCGCAATCTGGCAAGAAGAGGTCTGGCTCTCTTCCTGTCCCTGGTCATGGCGACCAGCCTGCTGCAGCTGAGCGCATTTGCAGCACCTTATAAGAATCAACTGATGGACGGTTATTTTACCGTTGATGCCAAGGGCAACATCGGCACCACCTCCGCCACCTCTGTTACTGAGGATGGCTTCACCCTGACCAAGGCGATCTCCCAGACCGGCAAGGACGCTTTTGAGATTACCCTGACGGTTGAAACCTCCGAGACCGTTACCACCTCTGCCTCTAAGGCAGCAACGGTGCTGGTCATCGACCTGTCCAACTCCATGGACTACACATTGGATAACAGCACCCGCCTGAAAGAAGCCAAGAAGGTGGCTAAAGACTTCCTGACCAGCTACGCCGGCACTGACGCCAACGCGCAGCAGTATATCAGCGTGGTGTGGTTCGGCTCCGGCAGCGGCGTTGACAAAGAGTGGGTCAATGTGGCCGGCGGCGCAGGAAAGAACAGCTACGATAACATTTACAGCTACCTTGACCAGTTGGAAGCTCCCCACAGCGGCGACAGAGGCGGTACGAATCTGGAAGCCGGCCTCCAGACTGCGCTGGAGCAGCTGAATGCGCGCAAGGACATTGTTGAGCACAAGAACGTAGTGCTGATCACTGACGGCAAGCCCACTTACCGTATCGGCGGTGGTAACGGACAGGACGGCAGCGCCCAGAATAACGCTGCTGCAGCCGCACAGGCAACTGCCATCAAGGCAGCTGACGCTACTCTCTATACCGTCTGCATCGCCGCCGAGGACGATGTTTGCTACGAGGGCACGGACATTCACGTCTGTGAGCATTGTGAAAAGACCCGTGACCAGCATATCCGGGAAGAACTGTGCCGCAATTGCGGAAAGTCCCGCGATGAGCACGATTCCTACCGTTATTGGGGCCGCACCTATTACACTTGCCCCAATATGAGCAATTCTTATTACAACGGCCAGACTTCCTACTACTGCAATGAAACCAAGGCACAGCAGTATAAAGACAAGGTCATCAGCGGTGATGTGACCGTCGGCTACTTCCTGAGCAACGATATTGCCACCTCTGCTGATACCGCTTTCAATGCAAAGACGAAGGCTGATCTGGAAGCTGCCCTGAAGGCCATTGCCGCCAGCATTGAAATCAACGGCATGACCGGCGCAGGCACCACCGTTACCGATCCCATGGGCGAATTCATCACTCTGGGCACCATCAGCACCGTGGGCGCCGAAAAGGGCCTGACCGCCACCGGCAGCACCCTCAACTGGGAGCTGGATCCGGAGAAGGCCAGCACCAAGGTCGACGGCAACACCACTACCTATACCTACTCCGTGACCTATCCTGTTACGCTGGACACCGCCGCCGAGGGCTTCGAGGAAGTCAACGAGGACGGTACCACCAAGTACTACCCCGCCAACGGCTACACCTACCTGAGCGTTCCTCAGGCCGACGGCTCCGTGAAGAAGATCGCCTTCCTGGTTCCCGGCGTCTGCGGCGAGATTCCCGAGATGCCCTGGACTGTTGAGTATTATCTGCAGGACACCGCCGAGAGCGGCGACTATGCCAACTACAAGCTGGACGACAGCAAGGACTTCGATCCCGTGGATATCTGGACCACCGTCTCTGCTCCCGAAGGCTATGCAGACAAGTACAGCAAGGACAACTACAAGTTCGTTTCCGGCAGCGTCGAGCTGCTGATCACCCCCACCGGCGAGAACGTGATGCGTCTGTACTATGACTACGTTACCTCTCTCGTCACCGTCAACCACTGGTACAAGACCAACACCTGGACCGCCGAGGGCCAGTTTGTGGAAGGCGAATACACGACTGACAACATGGTGACCGGCTCCGAGCAGGTTCGCGTCAACACCGAGTACACCGCCGTGGAGCAGACCACCTATAACCAGAGCGTCTATGAACTGGTGAAGGCAGATCCTGCCAAGAAGATCACTGTGGATCTGGATCAGGCCGAGAACGTGATCGACCTCTACTACCTCCGCGAAGTGGACGAGCGTGCCATCACCAGCGCCCGCGTGGACCACACCTACATCACCTATGGCTATGAGCTGAAAAACGGCACCTA
>JAZRCP010000027.1:0-24107 GCA_045659825.1 Dysosmobacter sp.
CCGATCAGTTGCTCCAGTGCCTCTAAAGACAGACCGCCGGGCCGCAGCAGTCGGGGCGGTGTAACCGTCAGGTCCAAAATGGTGGACTCAACGCCTACGCTGCAGTTCCCGCCGTCCACCACACCTTCGATTCTTCCGTTCATATCTTCCAGCACATCCTGCGCACTGGTACAACTGGGACGTCCGGAGGCATTGGCGCTGGGCGCTGCAATGGGCACTCCCGCCTCACGGATGATAGCCAGCGTCACCGGATGGTTGGGGCAGCGAACACCCACCGTATCCAGTCCTGCCGTAGTCTCATCAGGCACGATAGACTTGCGCTTGAGGATCATGGTCAGGGGACCCGGCCAGAACTTCCGTGCCAGCACATACGCAAGCGGCGGAATATCCTCGCAATAACGGGGCAGCCATTGGGCACCGGACAGGTGCAAGATGAGAGGGTTGTCCTGCGGACGGCCCTTTGCCTCAAAAATCCGATTAACTGCCCCTCCGTCCAGACCGTTGGCTCCCAAACCGTAGACGGTCTCTGTGGGAATACCGACCAGTCCGCCCTCCCGCAGGATCTTGGCGGCAGCAGAGATCTTCTCCTCCACTTCCCGCTGCTGTCCCTTAATATTTCGCAGGTCATAATATATCGTCTGCATGTTCTTCGCCTCTGTTTCTCTTTATTGGGCGCTGCCTTTCAGCTTCTCCGCCTGATCTGCCGTGACCAGTGCGTCGATCAGTTCGTCCAGATCGCCATTTAAAATGGCGTCGATTTTATATAATGTCAAACCAATGCGGTGGTCCGTCACCCGCCCCTGCGGGAAGTTATAGGTGCGAATCCGCTCGCTGCGGTCGCCACTGCCCACCTGACTGCGGCGCTGTTCTGCCGTGGCGGCCGCCTGCTTTTCCCGTTCCATGTCGTAAAGGCGGGAACGCAGCACCTTCATGGCCTTGTCCTTGTTTTTATACTGGCTCCGCTCGTCCTGACATTCCACGACCATACCCGTGGGCAGGTGGGTAATGCGGATGGCGGATTCCGTCTTGTTGACGTGCTGACCACCGGCGCCGGAGGCCCGGAAGGTATCAATCTGCAGGTCCTTGGCATCGATTGCAAATTCCACATCCTCTGCTTCCGGCAGCACCGCCACAGTAGCAGCAGAGGTCTGGATGCGGCCACCGGACTCCGTAACCGGAACCCGCTGCACACGGTGGACACCACTTTCAAATTTGAAACGGGAATACGCGCCCTCGCCCTCCACCAGAACACTGCACTCCTTGATGCCGCCCAGTTCGGTCTCGTTGCTGCTGACGATCTCCAGTTTCCAGCCGCGCGTCTGGGCATACATGGTATACATCCGGTAGAGATCGGCGGCAAACAGAGCCGCTTCCTCGCCGCCTGTACCGGCCCGCAACTCCACGATGACATTGCGGCTGTCAGTGGGGTCTTTGGGCAACAGGAGGATCTTCAGTTCCTCCCGCAGCCGCTCCTGCTCAGTCTTGGCACGGCTCAGTTCTTCCTGCGCCAGATCGCGGAAATCCGGATCACTCAGCAAGGCTTCCGCCTCCGCGCGGTCCTGCTCCGCCTGCCGGTAGGCACGGTACGCCGCCACCACCGGTTCCAGTTCCTTCAGTTCCCGGTTGATGCTGCGCAGCTTTTCTCCATCACCGTAAACCGACGGGTCTGACAGCCGCGCCTCCAGATCCTCCTGACGGATAGCCAGCGCTTTTAGTTTTTCCAGCATGTATCTGCTCCTTTCCCCAAACTCGAAAGGTGCACAAACTACTTTTGCTCCTCTTGCCACCCCATAGAGATCCGCACCTGACGGAGAAATTCCTCCTGCCAAAATGCATAGCCCACGCTGTCTCTCCGCAGAGACACCGCAGCACAGTGGCCGCAGGGCGTATAGCGGTCCATCTGCTCATAAACTTCTTCGTTTTTATCCTCACTGCCCCGCAGCACTACATAGGCTGCGCTGTGCAGTTCCTTTCCATGCTCCTTCAGGAAACCGCGGGCGATGCTGCTGCAGCGGCCTGCCCAGACCGGCGTGCCAATAATCACCAGACGGTAATCCTTCAAAGGACGCTCTGTCTGGAACGGCTTGTTCCGCAGCGTGGTACGGCGCATGGCATCCATTCCGCTGCGCATCCAGCCGGCCCAGCCGCTGCGGTCCACGCCGTCGGTCAGTTCCACCAACTCGGCATCCAGTGCGGATGCGATTTCCTCCATCGTCTGCTTGGTATTTCCCGTTCTGGAATAATACATACACAAAATATCGCTCATTCTGATTCTCCTCAATCAAAAATCAGGGTTTTCACCATAGCAAAGCTTTCCCGCGCATAATAGTTGGCCGTCAGCCACCACCAAGGCAGCTCCGCCGGCACACCGAAGGTGTCCGTATATCCCTGTCTTGCTGCAATCAGCTGTGCGCGGAATAAATGAAAGTCGTTGGTGACGACCGCAATCGGCTCCGTAGCCGCATCGATTCCTGCAGCTTCCAAACACGCCTTGGAAAATGCGAAGTTTTCCGCTGTGCTGGTTGCCTGCTCCTCTAAAAGCAGGCGGCTTTCCTCCACGCCATGAGCTATCAGATAGTCATACATGCACTGGGCCTCGGTGATCTGTTCCCCGTAGCCCTGCCCGCCGGTCAGCACCACCGGCACCTCTGGATGGTCCTCTAAGTAGGCCAGCGCCGCATCCAGACGGGTACGCAGTGTCAGGGATGGCTGCGTGCCATTGACCCCTGCCCCCAGCACGACCACCGCCGTACACTCTCTTTCCGGAAAGGGCTTTTGGCCCTCATGGATCACGGTGATCTCGAGAATGACAAGGGGGATCAGTACCAACGCGCATCCCGCTCGAAACACAAGTCGGGCATACCAGCCCTTGCGGGAATACTTTGCCCAGCGGTTCAGCGCCAGCTCCACAATCAACAGCGCGGCAATCCCCAGCAGAAGAAAGCCGGAAAACCGCATCCCAATGATCCGCACAGTCAAAAACATTGCGCTGACAGCGGTCAGAACTGCCGCGATCACAAGGGTCAGTTTTTCTCCTCTGGTCATTCTCCTGCTTCCTCCGCCAGCTGTTCCCACTTTTCCATCAGTTCCAACAGCTGCTCGTCCATCGCTTCTTTCTCGGCGTACAATGCGCCGTACTTTTCGTAATCGCAGGCATTGGCCTCCATTTCCGCTTCTTTAGCAGCAATGGCCTCCTCCAGCTTTTCAATTTCCCGCTGGCAGATGGCCAGCTGACGGCGAGCCGCCTGCTGGGCACGGTTAGCCCGCTGCGGTCTTTCTGTAACTGTCTTTTCCTTTATAGGCTTTGACGGTTCGACTTTTTCCGCCTCTTCCTGTGCTTTTACCTGCCGATACTGGGTAAAGCCCATGGGATAGTCGGTAATGGTTCCGTTCGCCAGTTCCCAGATGCGGGTGGCAAAGCGGTTGATAAAGTAACGGTCATGGCTGACAAACAGCAGCGTGCCGTCATAAGCCTCCACCGCCTCTTCAATCCACTCACGGGAGGCAATATCCAAGTGGTTGGTAGGCTCGTCCAGAATAAGGAAGTTAATCTCGTCATCCATCAGCATGCACAGCCGCAGGCGGCTCTGCTCACCGCCGGAAAGCACGCTGACCGGTTTGAACACATCCTCGCCCCGGAAATCGTAAGCCGCCAAACGGTTGCGGGCCGACTGGGCAGAAAGGCCCCGCTTGGCCGCCATCATGTTCTCCACCAGATTCCAGTCGGGATGTTCAAAATGGATGATCTGAGGCAGATACGCCGACTTCACCTGCGGGCCGGTACGGATACGGCCATCGTCAGGGTACAGCTCGCCCATAATCATTTTAATGAGAGTGGATTTGCCGGTGCCGTTGTCACCGATAAGGGCAATACGCTCGCCGCCTTCTACCTTGAGGGTGATGCCGTCAAAGAGGTGCTTTTCCTCATAGGACTTGGCAATGCTCTTGAGCGCCAGCACCTCGTCACCATGAAATTCCGCCGTGGAAAAGCGGGCGTCCATCTTCCGGGCCTTGGTGGGCTTGGAGGTGGTACGCATGCGCTCGATGCGCTTTTCCATGGAAATGGCACGGCGGTAGGTCTTATCCATACCTTGAAACGCCCACAGGCGCAGCTGATCGGCGGCCTTTTCCAGCTGCTCGATCTTGGCCTGCTCTTTCAGGTACTGCTTCATCCGTTCCTGATAGCGGCGCTCTTTTTCCAGCGCATAGAAGCTGTAGTTGCCGCTGTAAAACTCCGCCTTACCATCCGCGATCTCAATGACGCGGGTGACGATGCGGTCAAGGAAATAACGGTCATGGGAAATGGCCACAACTGTACCGCGGAATCCGCGGATATACTCTTCCAGCCATTCGGTGGCGTGGAGGTCCAGATGGTTGGTAGGCTCGTCCAGCAGCAGGATGTCCGTGTCCTCTAAAATCAACCGTCCCAGATTGACACGGGTCTTCTCGCCACCGGAAAGACTGTCAAACAGCTGGCGGCGCATCTCCTGCGTGATGGAGAGACCGTTTGCGATCTTGTTGACCGCCACATCCGTATCGTAGCCGCCAAAGGCCTCAAAACGCTCATTCAGAGAACCATAGCGCCGCAGGAGCTCCGGATCGCTTTCTCCGGCTGCCATGCGCTCCGCAAGGTACTCCATCTCCTCTGCCAATTTTTGCAGGCGGGAGAATGCGCTGCGCAGCACATCCTCCACGGTATAGCCCGCAGGATAGACGGGAATCTGGGAGATCAGGCCCACACGGCGGCCTGTGCCTACCGTGACCTCTCCCTCATCATAGTCCAGTTCCCCGGTCAATATTTTAAACAGTGTAGTCTTTCCTGCGCCGTTCTTGCCCAGCAAGCCCACACGCTCGCCCTGATCAATCTGGAAGGTCAAGCCATCCAGAACATTTTTGCCGATTTCAAAGGATTTGATCAGGCCGCTTACCTGTATTTCAATCATAACTCTCCTGTAACTGCTTCACCAGCTCGCCAAAATGCATGGCGTGAGACGCCTTTACCAGCATGGCCGTTCCGGGCTGCAGCTGCTCCTTCAGGGTTTCCACGGCTTCCACGCCGGTCATAAAATGCAGCACCTCGCCGCTGCTCATGGCAGCGCCATCCGCAATTTTGGTCGCCTTGCTTCCGATGGCCACTACGCAATCGATGCCCAACATCGCTGCCAGTGCGCCGATATTGTAATGGGCCTGCTCCGTCAATGCACCCAGTTCGCCCATGTCGCCCAGAACGGCGACCTTGCGGTCACACTCCGTCTTGGCCAGCACTTCCAGTGCCGCCGTCACAGACTGGGGATTGGCATTGTAGCAGTCGTCTAAAATAATGCGCTTTTCGGGGAGCCGCACCACACGCATACGGGAACCGGAAGGCTCATAGGCCGCCACGCCCCGCACAATCTCGTCATGCTCCAGTCCCAGCGCCTCGCCGATCACCACAGCAATAGCAGCGGGATACACCATATGCTCGCCGGGTGCGGGAATGGACAGCGCATAGCGATCCATCTTTGTTTCCACCGTGCAGGTGATGCCATCCACGCCGTGATCTGCGATCTCGGTCACCTTGGCCTGACAATGTTCCGCCCAGCCGCATCGAACGGTTTCAAAGGGGATCTCCACCGTATCCAACAGGGCGTCGTCGCCGTTCAGCACGGCCATGCCGCCCTCTTTCAGGTGCTTGAAGATCTCGCATTTTGCCTGCAGGATCCCCTCGCGGCTGCCCAGATACTCGATGTGGGCATCGCCGATATTGGAGATCACCGCGATATCCGGCCGCACCAGTTCGCCCAGATACTCGATCTCGCCAAAGTGGTTCATGCCCGTTTCGATCACAGCCACTTCATGCTCCGGCGAAAGGCCGAACAGCGTCAGGGGGGTACCGATGTCATTATTGAAATTCTCAGGAGTTTTCAGCACCTTGTACTTCGCACCCAGCACCGCAGCCACCATTTCCTTTGTGGTGGTCTTGCCCACGCTGCCGGTGATCTGCACGAACGGAATCGGAAAACGGTCCCGGTAGGCGCTGGCCAGATCCCGCAGGGCAAGACGGGTATCATCTACCTTGATGTAAAACTTATCCGCACGGATATCCTGCGGCAGCTTGGCGCACAGGCAGCCGGCCGCACCGGCATCCAGCGCCGCGTCAATGAAATTGTGGCCGTCGAATTTCTCTCCCACCCAAGGCAGAAACAAACAGCCGGGGATGATATTGCGGCTGTCGGTACAAACGGCCGTCACAGCCGCTTTCTCCTCACGGGGATTCCACCAGACGCCATGGACTGCGGAGATGATCTCCTGAATGGTCATGGGCTGCATACACTTAACCTCTTCTCTTCAAACGATAGGACATCTGCACGATGGTCTCGCACAGTTCGTTGTAACTCATTCCAATGGCGGCTGCCTCCTTGGGCACAAGGCTGGCGGAGGTCATACCGGGCAGGGAGTTGACTTCCAGACACCAGAACTTGCCTGCTTCATCCAGCAAAAAGTCGGTTCTGGAATAGACCTCCAATCCCAGCGTGCGGTGCAGCTTCAGGGCAAGGCGGCCCATTTCTTCCTGCTGTTCCGGCGTAATGGGAGCAGGACAGAGTTCTCTGGCTCCACCGGTCTGATACTTGGCCGCATAGTCAAAGTCCTTGACGGTCGGCAAAATCTCCACAGCAGGCAGGGCGCGGTCGCCCAGCACGGCAATCGTAAACTCCCGACAGCCGGTGATCTTCTTTTCCACAATCAGGTGGGTTCCGTAACGCAGCATCTCGTGGAGGGCCTTATTTAGTTCCTCCTTCGTATCCGGCAGGGCAACCCCCAGAGAAGAGCCGCCGTTGACCACCTTCACTGCGCAGGGAACTTCCAGTTCTTGCACCAGTGCGGGAATGTCGCTTTCCGTATAGAACGGAATGTCCCGCCACGGCGCGTTGGGGATACCGGCAGAATCCATCATCCGCTTGGTCATGGACTTATCCATGGCAAGACCGGAGGCCAGATATCCGCCGCCGGTATATTTGATACCCAGCAGGTCGAAGGTCGCCTGTACGCGGCCATCCTCGCCATCCATGCCATGCAGGCCCAAAAACACAATATCAGCAAGGCCGCACAGCTCCAGCACATTGGGCCCGAACAGCCGCTCACTCTTATCACGACGGCTGGCGCGAACAGCGTCCAGATCCGGCGCTGTCACCTCGATCTTCACCTCGGGGCAAAGGCCGTCGGGGGCGTCAAACAGGGTTTCCAGCTGCTCCGGCACTTCCTCCAGTCCTAAAAACAGGTCCACTAAAATGGCCTGATGCCCGTTTTCCCGCAGGGCACGGCACACAGAAGTGCCGGTCACCAGAGAAACGGCACGTTCAGGGGACAGGCCGCCTGCCAAAACAACAATTTTCATATAGGATCGCATCCCTTCCGCCCATCTCGTCCCACATGGATGAATGGGCACACTAATACTATTATAATCCAAATTATTCTATCACAGTTTGTTTTTAAATACAACCACGAAACCGGAATCCACCGTATAACGAACCGCAAAGAAATAGACTCCTGCACAAAAAAGAACCTGCTGCAGAAAAAACTGCAACAGGTCCATCTTTTTATTTCAGCCAGTCAAACAGGCCCTTGGGTTCTTCTCCATCCAGCAGCACCTTGGCTGCGGAAAGCATGCCGGCTGCATCAGCGCGGGTCACATGCGCCTCCATGGATGCGCTGCCGAAGCTGCCCGCAGACAGAACATTCAAAGCCTCCATATTTCCTACCGCCTGAGCCGCCCAGGAAGGAACCGCCTCCCGGTCCGCATACCATTCCGCCAGATCCACATCGCCCAGATTCAGCACGCGATTCAGCACGGTGGCCGCCTCATTGAAGGTGATGCTCTCCTCACCACGGAAAGCAACTCCCTCTGCCGTGGTCTTGCCCTGCACAATGCCGTCTGCCACACCGGCCGCCGCGTAGGCCTTGGCCCAGGTGGGGATCACTGCGTCATCGCAGAAGCCTGTCATGGTGACATCCGTTACTTCTCTGCCTGCCGTCTCCAGCACCATGGCAAGAAACTCGCTGCGGGATACAGGTGCATCCGGCTGGAAATAATACTGCCCGCCAATTTTTGCGCCCACAAAAATTCCTTCCTCCGCCAAACACTGGGCCGATGCAGCTGCCGCGCTGTCAGCAGTATCGGCATAGGTGATGCCGGATTTGGTCTTCTCAATGGTGACGGTCACTGTGGCAGGTGCGGATACATGTCCCGCACTGTCCGTGGCGGTATAGGTGAAGCTGTCGCCACCCACAGCATTCTCTTTGGGCGTGTAGGTGAAATTCATTCCGTTGATGACAACCGTACCCTTGCGGGGTTCCTCCGCCACCGCACAGGTAACATCTTCCCCCTCACCATCTGAAACAAGGAACTGTCCCTCACAGGGGATGTCCCGATAGGTGCGGATCTCCAGATCCTGCGCAGTCGGTGCGCCCTCCGCAGGTTCGGCAGGCGCTGCTTTCTTCCCAAACAGGGCCGATGCGCTGCTGCTCAGCGCCAGCACAGCCACCAGCATCATAGCGGCAGTGCGCTTCATGGAATCAGATCTCAAGGCAATGACCTCCTCAAATTTGTTGCAGGAGTAGTCTTTTCCTTTTCATCCGCTTTATACCGGGCAAGAAAAAACAGCCGGGAATCCGGCTGTTTTTTACCGCAAAAGTGTTCTGTAGCGCCGCATCACCGGCGAGCGCTTTTTAATGCCGGACACCACACCCATGGCCATGAACAGCGTCACAATGGAGGAGCCTCCATAGCTGAAGAAGGGCAGCGTGATGCCGATGACCGGCATGACAAACAGGCACATGCCAAGATTGATGATGGTCTGAAACATCAGCATGGCGGCAATGCCCACGCAAACGTGGCTATGGAACAGTGTCCCCGCATTTTTCGCCACCAGCAATACACGGAAAATGATAGCCACCAGCAGCCCGATCACCACCATGCAGCCGATCAACCCCAATTCCTCACCCACCACGGAGAAGATCAGGTCCGTGTGGCGGGCAGGCAGGTTTGTGGAGTATCCGCTCTGGGTCTGGGTTCCGTTCAGGAACCCCTGCCCAGTCACACCGCCGGAGCCGATGGCCAAAAGGCTTCGGGTCTGCTGCCAACCTGCGTCCAGCGGGTCGATAGAGTGATCAAACAGGATCACAAACCGCTCTTTCATGTACTCCGGAATCAGCCCCAACAGCCATGCCGCCGCAAAGCCAACTCCACAGCCGCCAATCAGCAATGCAAACCACCGCAATGCAAACCCAGCCGCAAAGGCCGTGCAGAGGAAGACAAAGAAAAAGACCAGTGCGTTGCCCATATCTCCGGAAATGGCCACGTAATAGCCCATCAGTACCAACGTATGCCCCGCAACCGTCACCGCCGCAGGAAAGGAACGGAGGTCCCGTTTTTCCTCCCGCAGCCACTCCAGCTGCTTTGCCAGCAGCAGCGTGAAGGTGATCTTCACAAACTCCGCCGGGCCGATACTGACCGGGATGAAAGGAAACTTCAGCCATGCAGTGTTGCCGGTATTATCACTGACACCAAAGGGTGTCAGCAGCAACCCGATGAATACCACGTTGAAAATCACCAGCCACTTCCAGCGTTTCATCAGCACTTCCAGATCCACCATGGACATGGCGATATAGACGCAAATCCCCAGTGCCAGAGCCGCCGTCTGCACCAGCACATGACGGTTGTGCCCCATGTATCGGGTGGCGCTGAAAATCATGACAATGCCAAACATCGTGGAGGCGCAGCAAAGCCCCAGCAGCACCAGATCGGCCTGCTGGAAAAAGTCCGCCAGTATGTTTTTCAGTCTGTTCAGCATGTGCATCCTCTTCGCAAATGGGCAAATTTCAACAGATAAAGTATACCACAAGCAAAACCATGTGTAAACGCGTAAAATTCTTTTTACAGCTATCCGAATTTGTGATATACTGTTTGCGATTATGGAACTTAGCAGAACGGAGGCGTTATGCCAATGGAATATCTTACCCATAACGAGACGGAAACCGAGGCCCTTGGTGCCCGTCTGGCCGCAGTCCTATCCCCCGGTGCCGTGGTGGCATATCAGGGCGGTCTGGGCATGGGAAAAACGGCCTTCACCCGTGGACTTGGCCGCGGACTCGGCTACTCCGGCCGTGTGACCAGCCCTACTTTCACCATCGTCAACGAATACGAGGGCGGCCGTCTTCCCCTGTTCCACTTCGATATGTACCGCCTGCCGGACGAGGACGCCCTCTTTGATATCGGCTGGGAGGACTATCTGGACCGCGGCGGCATCTGCGCCGTGGAGTGGAGCGAACAGGTGGCGCAGGCCATGCCAGCCGATACCGTGTATATCACCATCGCCCGCTGTCCCGAGGCGGACACATGGCGCACCATCACCATTGAAGGAGTCGATCTCCCATGAAGATCCTTGCTCTTGAGACCTCCGCCAAGGCGGTCTCCGCCGCCGTAACGGAAAACGGCAAAGTTCTCTGCTCCGGTTATCAGGATACCGGCCTGACCCACAGCCGCACCCTGATGCCCATTGTGGAGCACCTTTTGAAAAACACGGGCTTGAACATGGCCGACATCGACGCCGTTGCCGTAGCCGCAGGCCCCGGTTCCTTTACCGGCATCCGCATCGGCGTGGCTGCCGCCAAGGGACTGGCCTTTGCCGCGGACAAGCCTGCCGTCGGCGTATCCACCCTTGCCGCCATGGCCCGCAACGTCACATTTGCCGATGGGCTGGTCGTCTGCGCCATGGACGCCCGCCGCAATCAGATCTACAATGCCCTCTTTGAGGCAAAGGACGGGCAGCTGACCCGCCTGACGGAAGACCGTGCCATTGCCCTTGCCGATCTGGCAGAAGAACTGCGTGCGGACCCTCGCCCCAAAACCGTGGTGGGTGACGGTGCCGCACTGTGCCACGCATTCCTGACCGAATCCGGCATTGCCTGCCGCATGGCTCCGCCCCACCTTTTGATGCAAAACGCCATGAGCGTGGCGCTGGAAGCGGAGAAGCTGGCAGCGGAAGGAAAGCTAATATCTTCTCAGGAACTGGAACCTGTTTATCTGCGGCCTGCCCAGGCAGACCTGCTGCGCAAGAAATAAAACAACGATTTGGGATAAAGGAGAAGTAGTTATGAGCGGTAAAGTACATGTTATGGATCATCCTCTGGTCGCACATAAGCTGACCATCATGCGTGACAAGAACACCAGCGTCAAGGACTTCCGGGAACTGGTTTCCGAGATCGGTATGCTGATCACCTACGAGGCAACCCGCGACCTGCCTCTGACCACCAAGGAAATCGAAACCCCTCTGTGCAAAATGGACGCTCCCACACTGGCCGGCAAAAAGATCGCTGTCGTGCCCATTCTCCGCGCAGGTCTCGGCTTGGTGGACGGCGTACTGCGCATGGTTCCCTCTGCCCGTGTAGGCCACATCGGCATGTTCCGCGATGAGGAAACGCTGATCCCCCACGTCTACTTCTGCAAAATGCCCAAGGATGTTGCCGAGCGCGAGATCCTGATCGTCGATCCCATGCTGGCCACCGGCGGCAGCGCCGTGGAAGCCATCACCGAAATGAAGAAGCGCGGCTGCCATGCCATCAAGCTGATGGTACTGGTGGCAGCCCCCGAGGGTGTCAAAGCCGTACAGGATGCGCACCCCGATGTGGATATCTACTGCGGCGCACTGGATTCTCACCTCAACGAGCGCGGCTACATCGTTCCCGGTCTGGGCGATGCCGGCGACCGCATTTTCGGCACGAAGTAAGCATTTCCCGGAAAGGAGGCCTTATGGGAAAGACCTTCTCCAAAAAACACCTTGTCTATGTCATTCTCCTCGCGCTGCTGGCGCGCTGCTGGCTGGAGCGATCCTGCTGCTGACAGCATGGCGCAGCGGCGTATTCTACCTGCGGGAAACCATCCTCTCCTCTGACCGCACCATTCGGGCCGCCATTTATGAACGGCCGTTCCCGTGGAGTCCCACGCCCGACGGACCGGAAGAGGATGTCCCATCCACTACGGTGGTTTTCAATGGAAATTTGTGCAGCGGAGGCTCGACGTTTCCCAACACCACCTACGTTGGCGCATGGTGGTCTCCGGACAGCCGAAAATTTTTGCTCCAAATGGACACGCTGTCTGACAGCGCGATTGGGCTGGAACTGATGAATTTTGACCGCAATGCCTCCACCTCATTTTCCTCCACAATTCCTGTTGCCATGACCGTTGCCGGTCTATGCGGCGCGGGAATTCCGGAAAAGAACGGCATCGGTATCGTAGATCTGACGTTTTTGCAGTGGCACGAAAACAGCAACGCCATTCAGTTCCGCTATGCTTTCACTGATATGGAGGGCAAAGATTTCAGCGGCACCTTCTGGTATCGCTTTGATGATTTCTTCGAAGAAATTACTATCGGCGAAATTGCTGATATTGTCCCCGATTAAGCACAAAAAAGCTTCCGGCAAAAGCCGGAAGCTTTTTCTCATTTCTGCTCAGTTTCTCTGCGGAATTTTTCCAGATAGGCGTCCTGAAGCTGCTTCAGCCGCTGCGGATCCTTGCCGCCCACGGGAATACCGTCAATACTCTCTGCCCGCACACCGAGGGCACTGCTGCTGGTAACGATGACCTCGTCGGCATCCATCAGCTCCGCCATGGTGAACGGCTCCTCTGCCACAGGGATTCCCAACTCCCGCGCCAGTTCCAGCAGATGTTTTCGGGTAATACCAGGCAGAATCAGTTCATCCGTGGGGGCCGTGCGCAGCACGCCGTCCTTCAGGATGGAAATATTGCTGTGGGCGCACTCAGTGACCCGTTCCCCCCGATGAAACACCGCCTCATGGCAGTTTTGCTCCGCTGCCCGCTGGTTTGCCAGCACACTGGGAATCAGGTTCAGCGTCTTAATGTGGCACAGCTTGAAGCGGATATCCTCCATGGAGATCAGCCGGTAGGGCTTCTCCAGCGGCCACATGGCATAGGGCCGCACAAAGACCATCAGATTCGGCTGCACCTCTGCAGGCGGGAAAGGATGGTTGCGTGGGCAGGTTCCGCGACTGATCTGCCAATAGAGTATCTGCACAGGGGTCGGCTCTGCCGCATTAATGACCTTTTGCAGTTCGGCTTTAATCTCCGCCCGTTCCATAGCAAAGGGAATTTCCAGCAGCCGCAGGCTGTTATACATCCGGTCCAGATGCTCCTCCATGGCAAAAGGGACACCATTGGCCACACAGGTAGCCTCGTAAATGCCGTCGCCGAAATGCAGGGCGCGGTCCTGCATGGGCACTGTCATTTCCTCCAGCGCGCCAATCACGCCGTTATAATATCCTACGTTTTTCCACATATACTTTCTCCTTGAAACGCAAACATGCCCGCCGAAGCACACTGCTTCGGCGGGCACGGCAGGGCTCTTTTCGCCCCGATTATACATGGGTTTGCCTTTTTTTACAAGGGTCTCATGTGTAAATCTGGGTGTAAATCCCAAACCAGTGCAGTGCGGCCGCTGTCAGTACAAATACATGCCAGATACAGTGGTTATACTTCCGCTTCACAGCGAAGGGGATCATGCCTGCCGTATATACCACACCGCCTGCCAAAATGAATCCTAACAGTGCAGGACTGTGGAGATAGAACGTGGGCAGAAACAGCAGTCCGCTCCAGCCCAATAGAAAATAGAGCGTAAAATGCAGGGGCCGCCATTTGCCGGGGCCAAACACCATCACCAGCGTCACGCCGCACAAAATCACCGCCCACTGTATGCAGAACAGCACGATGCCCACCGTATTGCCCAGATAGACGAGGAAAATGGGGGCAAAGGTTCCGCCGATCAGCAGATAGATGGACGTATAATCAAATCGGCGGCACACCCGCTTGGCGGCAGAGCCGCAAGGCAAGGCATGGTACAGGCCGCTCATTGCCATCATCACCGTCATGCTGATGCCGTAAAAACAGGAGGCCATCACCTCCAGCCCTGTTGCAGAACGAACCAGAAGCAGCACCATACCGGCCACCGCCAACAGCGTGCCCAATCCATGGCTCACTGCGTTGAAGATCTCCTCCCCCAGTGTCAAAACCGGCGGTTCGTTTTTCAGCCGCGTCCGTTCCTGCCGTTCCAAACGCCGGAGCTTCTTCATGGTCAATGCCTGTTCCACTTCACTCACCATCCATTTCTCAAATACCATGTAATATGGTTTTCAATACTATATTAAGCAATGTTCATTGTTTTTGCAAGTAGTATTTGTGGATTTTCAAAAAATATTTTTGCCAACTGGCAGCAAAAAAGAGCGGACGCGACGCGTCCTCTCTTTTTCTGATACATTATTTCCAGAACTCGGTTTCTTCCTTCAAGCCAATGTCTGCGGCACGGAACACGGGGGCTTTGCCCTCGGCTCTCTGCTTCTGATAATCCTTCAGCGCAGCCACGGCGGGCTTTGCCAGAATCAAAATCACGGGAATGTTGACAACCACCATCAGTCCCTGCGTTAGGTCTGCCAGATTCCAGACCAGACCCATACTGGCGATGGCACCCACAAAAACGATCACAGCAGCCACAATGCGGAAGCCGATCATAAAGGCCTTGCTGGGCTGACGCTTCAAAATGAAACGCAGGCAGCCTTCGCAGTAATAATAGTTGCCGATCAGGGTGGTAAAGGCAAACAGGGACATGGAGACTGCGATGAACACGGGACCGATATTGCCCAGCGTGCTCTTCAGTGCCTCCTGTACGAAGGCAGCACCGGCCAGTTCTGCGGTGGGAACCACATCAGAGCTCAGACACATAAAAGCAGTGGCCGTGCAGATCAGCAGCGTATCTAAAAACACGGACAGCATCTGCACCAGACCCTGCTTGACGGGGTGGGACACATCTGCAGTGGCAGCCGCATTGGGCGCGGAACCCATACCGGCCTCGTTGGAGTAGAGGCCGCGCTTGATGCCGTACATCAGGCAGGAGCCGGAGAAAGCACCGAAAATTGCCTTGAAGTTGAAAGCATCCTCAAAAATAGCGGCAAACATGGCTGGAACATTCGCAATATTCAGTACCACCACGATAATAGCTACCACAATATAAACAACACCCATGACAGGAACCATCACGCCCGTGACCTTGGCAAGACGCTTACCGCCGCCCATAACACAGATCAGAAACAGCACACCCAGAATGGCACCCATGATGGCAGGCGTTGTCTCAGCGTTATAGAAACGGAACCCTGCAAAGGTGGACTGCAGGTTGTAGGAGGCCAGCGCATTGTATCCCAGTGCATAGGTCAGGATAACAAAGATTGCAAAGACCACACCCAGCCAACGCTGCTTCAGGGCTGTTTCCATATAATAGGAGGGCCCGCCGTAGCTGGAACCGTCAGGGTTCTTTCGCTTGTATATCTGTGCCAGGGTGGACTCCACAAAGGCAGACGCACCGCCAAAAACAGCAATAAACCACATCCAGAACACAGCGCCGACGCCGCCCAGACAGATCGCCGTGGAAACACCCACGATATTGCCGGTGCCCACGCGGGAGGCAGTGGAGATCATCAGCGCGCCGAAAGAAGACATGGCCCCCTCTGTGCTGGGTTTTTCCATCACCACACGGAAAGCCTCCCTCAGCATCCGCACCTGCGGGAACCGGGTGGCAATGGTCAGCACCACACCAGCTATCACCAGAAACAGGGGCACCCAGGGCTCATACAAGAAATCAATGATATCAACCAACAGTTCGTTCATCAAGTTCAACATATCACAGTTGCTCACTTTCTCTTTTTTATCACAGCCATTTTATTTTAACGAATCTTCTATCTAAATGCAAGAAAAAACGGTTACTCTCCAGAAAAAAGCAAAAAAGCGGGCATCTGCCCGCTTTTTTGTTCTTCAGTTTCCATCTGTCGGAATCTCTCCCGAAAGGGATCTCAACGTCTCTGTCTCAGGATCAAATTCCAAAATGCTTTCCCCACCAGCTGCGGTGAGGCAGGTCAAGCGCAGGTTGCGGCCGAACCGCCATTCTATTGCAGTAATTGCCGTTTCCGTCCTGTCCCAGTCTCTCAAGTAATAGGTGACGCCCCGTCCGCCGCCGGTAAAATCCTGTCGTTGGACAGAAAAAGACACCGCATCGTCCGGATACTCACTCCTATCCCGCAGGGACGCCCTCCAAATGCCCGTTTCATCCGCTTCCGACCAAACCCGGTAACGGGACGCATTACTTTCCATCCGGGCAACCGTCTGTTTTTCCACAGCCGTCACCATCTCCGCAGTCACTCCTTCGGGAATCAGCCGCGGAAGTACGATATTTCCGCCGTAGCATCGTTGATTCTCCCAGTCCGCACCGTTGGCAAGGTAGAGGGCCTCTCCGTCTGTAATGAGATAAGAAAAGCGCTTTTCCGTGACTGTGCCATCGCTCCACATCCGCCAGAGGTAGTGGTCATTTTCATAGATCACATCAATCACCATGGGCGAGCCCTCGCCGTAATCCTGCACGGTGCGCAGCTGACAGGCCGCCCCCATTCCCGTTTTCCAGAGAAATTCCTCCGCAGCTTCGATATTTTTTACCCCGTCTGCGGTAAATACAGCCTCTCCCGCCATTCCGTCTGGAGCCGTATAATTCAGTGGGAGCTGCTCCAGCGGGGCAAAGCCGTACGGTGTTTCCGCAGTGTAGATGCTCTCCCCCAGTTTAAATTCATCATAGACCGTCCGGCTTCCCACTTTCTTTACCAGCCGATAGGTGCCTGTTCCCGGCTCTGTCAGCAGCTGCGCCGTACTGCAGGTAAAAGCCGCAGTCGCCCCCGGCTCCAGATGATAGGCAATGCTGTGAAACCCGGTGTTGGGTTTCCACGGCAGGGTCACCCATCTCACAGCCGTCTTTTGCTGAAAGCTATACTGTGTCCCAAACTCCACCGCTTCACCGCTGTTGTTATGAATGAAATATGTAAACGTTTTTACAGACGGGTCATAGTCAGTCCGCTCCACTTCCAGCCCAATGATGCACTCCTGCGTGCAGTCCTGCTCTTCTGATGGTTCCGTCTGCGGCTTCGCCGCCGGCAATTTTTCCGGAGCCTGTCCTCCTGTTGTATGAATGCTGCATCCTGTCAGCAGCCATAACAGCAGCATCCACATAGCCGTCAATCGTCGCATACTGTTTCCTCCTGTCGGTTCTACTTGATTAGACGGGAATGGAGCGGAAAAAGTTTCCTCCTTCTCAGCAAACTATACAAATTTAACCTAAAAATTTTTTAGCCGCCCTGCTTGCATTTCAGCCCCCATTCCGTTACAATAAACTTACAATCAAAGGATGATAGCTGCAACGGAGTGCTGCGCGCACGGGCTTGACACCTATCATTCCGGTGCGCTGGTAGGTGTTTCAAACCAAAGGGTTTGAGACGCCTTTTCTTTTTACCGGAATGCTCTCATATGAATGGAACAACACAAGGAGGTTTTCGTATGATCTTATTGGCAAACGGCAGACTCATCACCCGCGATCCTGACGGCATCGGCTATCTGGCCGACGGCGGCGTTGTCACTGACGGCGGAAAAATCGTGGAAGTCGGCGCTACCGCCGACCTGAAGGCCAAATATCCTACCGCAGAATTTGTCGATGCAAAGGGCGGCGTCATCATGCCGGGTCTCATTAATGCCCATACCCATATCTACTCCGCACTGGCCCGCGGCCTTTCCATCAAGGGCTACAACGCCACCAACTTCTACGAAGTGCTGGACGGCCAGTGGTGGTACATGGACCGGAATCTGGATCTGGCCGCTACCCGCGCCAGCGCACAGGCTCTGGTGATCGACTCCATCAAGCAGGGCGTTACCACCATTTTCGACCATCACGCCTCTTTCTGCGAGATCCCCGGCTCCCTGATGGAGATCGCAAAGGTCACACAGGAATACGGCATCCGCGCCAGCCTCTGCTACGAGGTCAGCGACCGCGACGGCGAGGAGAAGTCCATCCAGTCCGTGCAGGAGAATGCAGACTTCATCGACTACTGCGAGAAGAACCCCTCCGACATGCTGAAGGCCATGTTCGGCGGCCACGCCCTCTTCACCATCTCCGACAAGACCTTTGACCGCATGGTGGCCGCCAACAACGGCCGCGTGGGCTATCATATCCATGTCTCCGAGGGTATGAACGATGTCTACGACAGCCTCCAGAACTACGGCCGCCGTCCCGTCCAGCGCCTGCAGGACCACGGCATCCTCGGCCCCAAGACCATCCTCGGCCACTGTATCCATGTGAATACCGCCGAGATGGACATCATCAAGGCCACCGACACCATGTGCGTCAACAACCCCGAGTCCAACATGGGCAACGCCGTGGGGATCTCCCCCGTGCTGCAGCTCTATGCCAAGGGGATTCTGATCGGCCTCGGCACCGACGCCTATACCAACGACATGCTGGAATCCATCAAGGTGGCCCTCTGCTCCCAGCGGCACAACGCCTGCCTGCCCAATGTGGGCTGGTGTGAGGTCACCGACATGCTCTTCAAAAACAACGCCAAGATGGCCGCACGGTGCGGCTTCCCCGAGCTGGGCGTGCTGAAAGCCGGCTCCGCCGCCGACGTGATCGTGATGGACTACAAGCCCTTCACCCCCTTCTCCGACGCCAATATTGACGGTCACATGCTCTTCGGCATGACCGGTCGTCAGTGCCAGACCACCATGGTAAACGGCAAGATTCTGATGAAAGATCGTGTTCTGACCGAAATCGATGAGGAAGCCGTTAACGCACAGATTCTGGAAGTGTCCAAGAAATTCTGGGGCACCCTGAACCACTGCGAATATTAAAACTTTCTCCAACCACACAAGGAGTTTAATGAGGAGGATGCAATATGTCTGAACTGATGATCCCCATTCCGTTCCGGGAACTGATGACCTGGATCACCACTGAATACCAGAAGGAAGGCTCCATCTTCGGGGTCCATAAACCCTACAAGGCCGGCGTGAAGAAGCTGCCCATCTTTGATGAATACATCGAAACCGCCTACGGCCCCGCCGCAGGCCCCAACACCCAGCTGGCGCAGAACATCATCGCCGGTTACTTTGGCGGCGCCCGCTTCTTCGAGCTGAAGACCGTCCAAAAGATGGACGGCGCGGACCTTGCCGCCTGTATTTCCCGTCCCTGCATTCTGGCGGAAGACGAGTGCTACAACTGTGAGTGGTCCACCGAGCTGTATGTCCAGCAGGCCTTTGAGGAATATGTCAAAGCCTGGTGCGCCTGTAAGATCCTCGCCAAGGTCTACGGTCTGGGCGATCCCAACGGCTTCGTGTTCAACATGTCCGTGGGTTATGATTTAGAGGGCATCAAGGGCGAGAAGATCGACAAGTATCTCAACGGCATGATCAATGCCAGCGAGACCCCAATTTTCAAGGAGTGCATCAAGGTCCTCAAGGAGTTCTTCCCCGCCGAAAGTGCATTCATCGACTCCATTTCCCCCCGCGTGTCCGGTTCCGTTACCGTGTCCACGCTCCACGGCTGCCCGCCTGATGAGATCGAGCGCATTGCCTCCTACCTGATCTCCGAAAAGCACCTGCACACCTATGTCAAGTGCAACCCCACCATTCTCGGTTACGAGACCGCCCGTTCCATTCTGGACGGCATGGGCTATGACTACATCTCCTTCGACGACCACCACTTCAAGGAAGACCTGCAGTATGAGGATGCCGTTCCCATGTTCCACCGCCTGCAGGCCCTGGCAAACGAAAACGGTCTGGAATTCGGTCTGAAGCTCTCCAACACCTTCCCCGTGGACGTGAAGCAGGGTGAGTTGCCCAGCGAGGAAATGTACATGGCAGGCAAGTCCCTTTTCCCCCTGACCACCACCATGGCCGCCCGCATTGCCCGTGAATTTAACGGCAAGCTGCGCATTTCCTACGCAGGCGGCGCCGATTATTTCAACATCGACAAGCTGTTTGCCTGCGGCATCTGGCCCATCACCATGGCCACTACCGAGCTGAAGCCCGGCGGCTACCAGCGCTTTGTCCAGATCGGCGACAAGCTGGATGCCATGGACTTCAAGCCCTTCACCGGTGTGAATGTCACTGCCATTGAGGCGCTGGCACTGGCTGCCCGCAGCGACAAGTACCATGTGAAGGATATCAAGCCGCTGCCCAGCCGTAAACTGGAGGAAAAAGTCCCCCTGATGGACTGCTTCACCGCTCCCTGCAAGGGCGGCTGCCCCATCCAGCAGGACATTCCCGAATACATCGAGTTGTGCCGCAAGGGCCGTTATCCCTCTGCCCTGCGGGTCATCATGGAAAAGAACCCCCTGCCCTTCATCACCGGCACCATCTGTGCACACCGCTGCCAGACCAAGTGCACCCGCAACTTCTACGATGAATCCGTGGGCATCCGCGCCACCAAGCTGGTGGCCGCCGAGCGTGGCTATGACAAGTATTTCAGCAAGCTGACAAAGCCCGCCCCCTCTGAGAGCGGTGCCAACGTTGCCATCGTGGGCGGCGGCCCCACCGGTATGGCAGCAGCCTACTTCCTGGCCCGCGCGGGTATCCCCGTCACCATCTATGAAAAGTCCAACAATCTGGGCGGTATCGTCCGTCAGGTCATCCCTGCGTTCCGCATCAGCGACGAAGCCATCGACAAGGATGCCTCCTTCCTGTTCAAGCTGGGCGTGCAGGTGAAGCTGAACACCCCTGCTCCTTCTGTTGCTGAACTGAAGGCCATCGGCTACACCCACATTTTCTTCGCCGTGGGTGCCTGGAAGGCCGGCAAGCTGGATATTCCCGGCAACGTTCTGCCCGTCATCGGCTGGCTGAAGGATATGAAGGCCGGCAAGGAAGTCTCTCTGGGCCATGTGGCCGTGGTGGGCGGCGGCAACACTGCCATGGACGCCGCTCGTGTGGCACTGCGCTCCGGCGCCAAGTCCTCCACGCTGGTCTACCGCCGCACCAAGAAGTATATGCCCGCTGACGCCGAAGAGTTGGAGCTGGCCATCGCCGATGGCGTGCAGTTCCTTGAACTGGTCGCTCCCGTGGAGCAGAAGGACGGCGTTCTGAAGTGCGAGAAGATGGTTCTGGGTGATCCCGATGAAAAGGGCCGCCGCTCTCCCGTCCCCACCGGCGAGTTTGTGGAGATCCCCTGCGATACCGTCATCTCCGCTGTGGGCGAGAAGGTGGAAAGTGAGCTGTTTACCGCCAACGGCATTGAAGTGGATGCCAAGGGTATTCCCGCCTTCAAGACCAACATTGAGGGCGTTTATGTGGGCGGCGACGCCATGCGTGGCCCCGCCACCATGGTGGAAGGTATTGCCGACGCTACCTGGTTTGCCAATGCTGTCATCGGCGAGGCACACACCTTCAATATGCCCGCCACTGCCAAGGCTACCCGGACCGAAGCCATTGCTAAGAAGGGCATCCTGTGCGAGAGTTCCAAGTGCGAGGGAGACCGCTGCCTGACCTGCAATGTGGTCTGCCAAGTCTGTGCCGATGTCTGCCCGAACCGCGCCAATGTGGTCATCGAACTGCCTGATGGCCGCCACCAGATCCTCCACGTGGATCGCATGTGCAATGAGTGCGGCAACTGCGCCATCTTCTGTCCCTACTCCTCCGCTCCCTATCGCGATAAGTTCACGCTGTTCATGGATCGCGAGGGCTTTGATGAAAGCGTCAACAACTCCGGGTTCCTGCCGCTGAGCGGCAAGAAGGTTCTGGTCCGTCTGGACGGCAAGGTAGCCGAATACGATCTGGATGCTGCCAACGATCTGCCTGCCGATATCGAGGTCTTTATCCTGACCGTCCTGACCAAATACACCTATCTGATCGGTTAAACTCGGCCGCCGGTTGCCACATCCGGTTACCGCAGTCTCACTCTCCCTTTTTCTTTTCTCTACAGGGCAACAGCCGGAACTTTCGTTCCGGCTGTTGTCTTTTTTCACTTTCCCTTGCAGATGCACAGGCCTGGGCAGACTGCAAAATCCACTATTCCCTTTTATCCATACCTGCCGTATAATAAAGAATATATCTGTAACATGGAAAGGATTTGTGCCATGTCGGTTTTAGTCAGCGGCGGTGCCGGATATATCGGCAGCCATACATGTGTGGAACTGCTAAAAGCAGGATATGAGATCATCGTGGCGGACAATCTGTCTAATTCCAGTGAAGAATCTCTTCGCCGTGTGGAGCAGCTTACCGGGAAAACTATTCCCTTTATGCAGACAGATCTGTGCGATCCCGCCGCTACGGAGGCTCTTTTTGCCAGATATCCGGAGATTGACGCCGTTATACACTTTGCAGGACTCAAGGCGGTGGGCGAAAGCGTAAAAAAGCCGTTGGAGTATTACACCAACAATCTGGTCAGCACTCTAATTCTGCTGAATGTCATGCGGGATCACGGCGTGAAGAATTTCATCTTCTCATCATCTGCCACAGTCTACGGTGAACCTGCCGATATGCCCATTCGGGAAGACTTCCCCACCGGCAATACTACCAATCCCTACGGCACCACCAAGCTGTTTCAGGAGCGTATCCTCTCTGACTGCTGCGCCGCCGATCCCACACTGAATGTGGCGCTGCTGCGTTACTTTAACCCCATCGGCGCTCATGAAAGCGGTCTGATTGGTGAGGATCCCACCGGTATTCCCAACAATCTAATTCCCTACATCGCACAGGTAGCCGTGGGCAAACTGGAAAAGCTCCATATCTATGGCGATGATTATCCCACTGCCGACGGCACCGGTGTCCGCGACTACATCCATGTGGTCGACCTGGCCAAAGGCCATGTAGCGGCACTGAAGAAACTGCAGAGAAACTGCGGATTGTTTGCAGTAAACTTAGGCACCGGCAAAGGATACAGCGTGATGGAAGTGCTGCACGCCTATGAAAAGGCCTGCGGCAAAACGCTTCCCTATGTTGTGGATCCCCGCCGGGCCGGCGATATTGCCGAATGCTATGCCGATCCCGGAAAAGCGCTAAAAGAAATGGGGTGGAAAGCTGAACGAGACATCCAAGAAATGTGCGCTTCCAGCTGGAAATGGCAATCCATGAATCCCAATGGATATCACACCTGATCACGGAGGAAATAGAACATGAATCAGAAACCTGTCCTTGTCGTCATGGCCGCCGGTATGGGCAGCCGATATGGTGGTCTGAAGCAAATCGATCCCGTAGGTAACTTCCATCAGAAAATCATTGACTATTCCATCTACGATGCCATACGCGCCGGTTTTGAAACCGTCGTCTTTGTAATCAAGCACGAGATTGAGGACACGTTCAAGTCCGCGATCGGCAGCCGCCTGTCCAAATTTATCGAGGTGAAATACGCCTATCAAGAATTGTCTGATCTGCCTGAGGGGTATACGGTTCCGGAAGGGCGGATTAAGCCCTTTGGCACAGCCCACGCCATTCTGGCTGCCCGCAACATCGTGGATGGGCCCTTTGCCGTAGTCAACGCCGATGACTATTACGGTCCCGAAGCCTTCAAAGTCATCTATGACTATCTCAGCACCCATCAGGATCAGCCTGACTGCTATGAGTACGCCATGGTTGGATATCTGCTGGGGAATACCGTCACCGAACACGGTCATGTGGCCCGCGGCGTTTGTGAAGAGGACGAAAATAACTTCCTGCGGACTATCACCGAACGCGTACACATCGAAAAAGAAGGTGCCGATGCCCGTTTTACGGAAGACGACGGTAAAACCTGGTCTTCCCTGTCCGGCGACACCATCGTCTCCATGAATCTGTGGGGTCTGACCCGCAGTTTCATCGACGAAGCATGGGCACGGTTCCCCGCATTTCTGGATCAAACACTGGAAAAGAATCCCCTTAAGGGTGAGTACTTTCTGCCGGGCGTGATCAGCCAGCTGCTGGCTGAGGGCAAAGCCCGAGTCAAGGTCCTTCGCAGCAGTGACAAATGGCACGGCGTAACCTATCAGGAGGATAAGCCTGTGGTTGTAGCCGCCATCAAGGCCATGACCGATACGGGATTGTATCCCGATAACCTGTGGAAAAACGACTAATACATGAAATATCCCGTCTGTTTCTGATATGATCCCCCTAAAGTAGACCATGGAAATATCCAAAGTCTATTTTAGGGGGATATTTCTATGTCCAAACCCAAATACACCTCTGAACAGAAGATGGCGATCGCGAAGGAATATCTTTCGAGGGAAGGATCCTATAG
>JAZRCP010000028.1:0-2203 GCA_045659825.1 Dysosmobacter sp.
AGTTGCTTGCGAGCAACCCGGTCGCGGCTCTGACAGTCCACCGGACTGTCATTCACTACCGCGACTGCGCTTCGCTTACCCTCGTCAGAGGGGGCCTTGAGAATTACCTCCCATTCGTACGCTAAACGATCATTTACAGCAATAACAGAGGTGCTTACCATGGCAGAATACGAACTGGTACATGAGATCCAGAATCTGTGCCGCAACAATCAGATGCGGGACATCTTCTTCGACGAAATTGAAACCGACGATCCGGTGGAGTATGTTCGTCAGCTTTTAAAAGGAAAGGCTGTGGAGCTTTCCGTGGACGCAAAGGAAAACGGCGCTGTCACCGTCTACGCCTCTGTGGACGGACTGACGCAAAAATTCGTTTTCACCCCAATCTAACGAGAACCGAGGCATAAACATGGACGCACAGGAACTGAAATTCAAGCAAATGACCGAGCCGCCGGTGGAAAGACTGATCTGTAAGCTGGCGGTACCCTGCATCATCAGCATGCTGGTCACATCCTTTTACAACATGGCCGATACCTTCTTCGTGGGTATGCTGGAAAGCAACGCCGCTACCGGCGCGGTGGGCGTTGTTTTCTCCATGATGGCCATTATTCAGGCCGTGGGCTTCTTCTTCGGCCAGGGCAGCGGCACCTTCATTTCCAGAGCTCTGGGACAAAAAAACTACGATGAGGCCAATCAGATGGCTGCCACCGGCTTCTTCTCCTCCCTTGCCGTGGGCCTGCTGATCTGCATTGCCGGTCAGATCTTTCTGGAGCCGCTGGCCTACCTGCTGGGCTCCACCGATACCATTCTGCCCTATACCAAAGACTACCTGCGGGTGATCCTCTTTGGCGCGCCGTGGATGGTGGCGTCCTTCGTACTGAACAATCAGCTGCGTTTTCAGGGCGGCGCCATGTACGCCATGGTGGGTATCACCACCGGTGCGATTCTGAACATCATTCTCGACCCCCTGCTGATCCTGCCCCAGTTTATGAATCTGGGCGTAGCCGGTGCCGGCTGGGCAACCATTTTCAGCCAGTTTGTCAGCTTCTGCCTTCTGTATCTCGGTTGCAGTAAGGGCAGTAATATCCGCATCCGCCTCCGGAATTTCCGGCTCAGATGGTACTATTTTGTAATGATCTTCAAGGGCGGCCTTCCCTCCCTTGCCCGGCAGTGCCTGGCATCCCTTGCCACCATCTGCCTAAACCACGCAGCCCGTCCCTTTGGTGATGCGGTTATTGCCGCCATGGGCGTTGTCCAGCGGATCGCCATGTTCGGAGCTTCCACTATGCTGGGCTTCGGTCAGGGCTTCCAGCCGGTCTGCGGCTTCAATTACGGAGCCAAGCTCTATGACCGGGTGGAAAAGGGCTTCTGGTTCTGTATCAAGATCTCCACCGCCGTTTTGACAGCATTTGCCGTGGCAGGCTTCATCTTCGCGCCCCAGCTCATCGCGCTGTTCCGCAATGACCCGGATGTCATCGCCTGCGGCACCGCCGCCCTGCGTTTTCAGTGCATTAGCTTCCCCATGCATGGTTGGATCGTCATGAGCACCATGATGGAGCAATCCATGGGCAAGACCGTTTCCGCCACCTTCCTGTCCGTTGCCCGGCAGGGACTGTTCTTCATTCCGCTGGTGCTGATTCTGTCCGCCACGCTGGGAATTCTGGGTATCCAGATGACGCAGGCCTGCGCCGACGCGCTGACGCTTTTGTGCGCAGTACCCATCCATATCCACATTATGCGGAATATGCAGCAGCAAAAACTTTAAAGAAGGGACTTTACAAACGGGAGATTATCTGCTATAATTCTCCCGTTCAGTCCACTTGGCCCTGTGGTGCAGTCGGTTAGCACGCCAGCCTGTCACGCTGGAGGTCGACGGTTCGAGTCCGTTCGGGGTCGCCATAAAGGAAAATCCTCACCTGTCAAGGTGGGGATTTTTCTTTATCCGGTCAAGAGCGGACTCGAAAGCCGGCTCTTGGCGACCTGCCGGGGGCAGGTCGCAACCGGCGTGGCTTTTCCGCAGAAAAGCGAGTCCGTTCGGGGTCATTAGGGAAGGAACTTCAAATTACAGTTTATCTCTCTGTAAAGGAGTGCAAATTGTCGCCCCGCTGGGGCGACAGCGGCCGTAGGCCGCCAAAGCCTTCCCCTTGAGGGGAAGGTGGCCGAGCATAGCGAGGTCGGATGAGGTGGTCTGCGAAGCAGCATTTTT